>NZ_BAAGZP010000008.1:163605-608457 GCF_054778355.1 Saccharopolyspora tripterygii
GAGGTTCGGCGGACGCCCGGGACGCATCCTTGATGCATGACGACCTACCAGAAGACCGCCCTGCAACGTCCCCACGACCAGGCGATGATCGCCGGCGTCTGCGCCGGGCTGGCGCGGCGCTTCGACATGAAGCCGACCACGGTGCGCGTCCTGTTCCTGCTGTCCTGCCTCCTGCCCGGACCGCAGTTCGTGGTCTACCTCGTGCTCTGGGTCCTCATCCCGAAGTCCTGACGCCACGCGGTGAACGCCGTGGTCAGGACCAGCAGCAGCACTGCCGTGAGAGCGGCCTGCGCGAGCACCGCAGGGGGTGCGGTGTCGGCGCCGAGGGCGAGCAGCAGTGGGAACGCGAGGGGTACCCACTTCGCCAGCAGCGCCACCGTCAGCAGGACCACCGCCGCGACCAGGGTGTATCCGATGCGGGGGATCACCAGGGGCGAGCACGGCAGCGCCACGGCGATGCCGAAGAGTGAGCAGATCAGGTGGACGAGGACTCCCAGGGCGAGCGTGGCCGGTGGGACGTCGGCGCCGTGCGTGACGGCGCCCCAGCCCACCGCCAGCACCGCGAGCCCTGCCGAGCAGGTCAGGACGGTCAGCACCATGCTGATCAGCACGCGGGTGAACGAGCCCGCGTGCGCGACGACGATCGCGCGCTGCTCCGGGCTCGAGATCCCGGTCAGCGCGATGATCAACCACCCGGACACCAGCAGCGAGGACGCGGCCGTCACCGCGTATCCGGGGAGCGCGGGTCCTTGGTTCGCGCTGCTCATGACGGCCAGCACTCCCAGGTGGACCAGCACCGGCGGCAGGTAGCGCTGGGAGTGGCCGAGCTCGGCGAACTGGTAGCGGATCAGCGCGATCAACGGGACCTGCCCGCTGAATCCACCGCGATCACCGCGCAGCCCAGCTCGATCGCCTCCGCCAGCACGGTCTCCCGCCGGGCGAGGTCCACGTCGAGGTCCACGTTCCGGCCGTGCCGGACGCCGACCACGCCGTCGTGCGCGGCCCAGTCCACGTCCCGGCCGCCGTGCAGCACGATCCGGCACAGCGCGAGTCCCGCTTCGAGCTCGGCGAGCCGCCCGCCGGTCAGCCGGTAGGACCGGGTCGCGGTGGCGCGGACGAGGTCCGGCCGGTGATCGGTGAACACGACGGCCGCGCCATCGGCCGCCACCTCGGCGATGACCTCGGAGAGCACCGGACGCGTCTCGGCGTCCAGCCCCGACCACGGTTCGTCGAGCACGAGCAGCTCCGGGTCGGCGAGCAGCGCCTGGGCGAGCGCCACCTTCTGCGCGTTGCCCTTGGACAGGTCCCGCAGCGGTGTGTCCGGACCACCTGCCAGCGCGAACCGCGCCACCCAGCGAGCAGCCCGATCGTCGGCATCAGCGCTGGTCAGACCGCTGATCCTGCCGAGGTGCCTGAGATAGGCGCGAGCGCTCATCCGCTGCTGGGCCGGGAACCTGTCCGGCACGTGGCCGACGCGCGGCGCGGTCCGGACAGCGCCCGCGGACGGCCATGACACCCCGGCCAGGATCCGCAGCAAGGTCGACTTCCCGGTCCCGTTGGCGCCGAGGACGCCGACGACCTCACCGGGGTGGATCTCCAGGTCGACGCCGCGCAGCACCGTCCGCCTGCCGTGCCGCTTGGTCACACCGGACGCGGCCACGGCGGACCGGGCGGCGGAGACGGGCTGCGCCGCGTCGAGGGTCACCGGGTCGCGTGCGCGTCGAGGACGTAGGCGATGGCGCTGGTGATCTTCGCGGCGAAGGCGAGATCGAGGCTCTCGTCCGGGACGTGGGCGTTGCTGTCCGGGCCGAGCGCACCGGTGACCACGAACTGGGCGTCCGGGTAGGCCTCGTGCAGCAGTCCCATGAACGGGATCGAGCCGCCCAGGCCCATCGTCCGCCACTCCTCCCCGAAGATCTCCTCACCTGCGGTGTTGAGGGCGTCGGAGAGCCAGGACGCGGGGTCCGGGGCGTTCCAGCCGAGGCCGGCCTCGGAGTGCCCGAACCTGATCCGGGCGCCGTAGGGCACGTCCTCGGACAGGCGCCGCTGCACCGCTTCGAGCGCGGTCTCGGGGTCGGCGGTGGGCGGCAACCGGAAGCTCAGCTGCAGCGTCGTCGACGGCCGCAGCACGTTGCCCGCGTCGGCGGGCTTGGGCAGGCCGTCCGCGCCGATCACCGACAGCGTCGGACGCCAGAAGTTGTTCAGCGCCAGCTCGACCTCGTCCTCGTCGACCGGGCGCAGGCCCTCGGGCCACGGCACGGAGTCGCGGATCATGCCGGGGACGGCGGCGACGGCGGCCCGGGTCTCGGCGATCCGGTTCGCCGGGATGTCCACGTTGAGCTCGGGCAGCAGGATCTCGCCCGTCTCCGAGTCCTCGATGCGGTCCAGCAGCTGCCGGATGATCCGGAACGAGCTGGGCACGATGCCGCTGGCGATGCCGGAGTGCAGCCCGGAGTCGAGGACCTGCACCTCGACCTCCAGCTGCACCATTCCGCGCAGCGAGTTGGTCAGCCACATCCGCTGGTAGTCGCCCGCGCCGGAGTCCAGGCACACCACCAGCGACACGGCGCCGAGCCGGTCGCGCAGGTGCTCCAGGTAGGCGGGCAGGTCGGGGCTGCCGGATTCCTCACCGGTCTCCAGCAGCACGACGCAGCGCGCGTGCGCGCCACCGTGCGCGCGGACCGCTTCGATCGCGGTGACCGCCGCGTACCCGGCGTAGCCGTCGTCGGCGGCGCCGCGGCCGTAGAGCTTGCCGTCGCGGACCACCGGCGTCCACGGGCCCAGGCCCTCGGACCAGCCGCCGACCGGCGGCTGCTTGTCGAGGTGGCCGTAGAGCAGCACCGACTCGTCCGGTGCACCGGGCGAGCCCGGCACGTCCACCAGCAGCAGCGGGGTCCGCCCGGGGAGCCTCACGACGTCGATCTCGGCGCCGTCGATCCCGCGGCCGTCGATCCAGGCGCGCACGTGCTCGATGGCGGCGTCGAGGTATCCGGTGTTCTCCCAGTCGGCGTCGAACGACGGCGACACCGCGGGAATCCTCACCAGATCGGAGAGACTCGGCAGAATCGCCTCGTCCCACGCCTGGTCAACGGTCTTGGAAACAGCAGCTCGATCCACGGTCGCGATCCTATGCCCGGTACCCGGAGATGTCCGGGCCTCGCCGGTCGAGTGGCGGGATGCCGTCAGCCGCCCGCGGTGCCGGCGCTGGCGGTGACCGCGGCGGTCACCGCGATCACGGCCGTGGTCTGCGCGATCACGTCGCGGACGGCCGCACCCAGCTGCTCGCCCTTGCTGATCTCCTTGAGCCGCTTGCGCTCCGCCCTGTCCAGGCCGAAGTGCGCGTGCAGCCCGGTGGCGTGCACCAGCGCGGCCAGCAGCGCGAGGCGTTCGTCGAGCTCGACCTCGTTGCGCGCCGCGGCCCGGACGCGGGCGATCAGCGCGTCCCGCGTGCCGGGGTCGGGCGTGTAGGAGTCGCTGGTGAACAACAGCCACTTCTTGCGCTCGTGCTGCACGAGCCCGCGCGCGGCGAGCGCTTCGGCGTGCTGCTTGCGAGCCGGGCCCCGGCTCTGGATGTAGGTCGTCGCGGGCACGGGCTTGTTCTTCGCCCCGGCCTTGCGGCTGATCAGCGCGATTCCCTCGTCGATCCAAGGGGTGCCGCTGGGCTCGGCGTCGAGCACGCGGAGCTTCTTGTCCTCGATGCCGATGCGGCCGGCGAGCACCAGCTCGCCCAGTTCGGCGGCGCCGACGTGGTTCGAGGAGGCGTAGTACGAGCCGTTGGGCTTGTGCAGGAGCAGCACGAACTCCTCGGGCAGGCTCAAGGTGGTCATGTCAGGAGTCTGGCACCCGACCGGGCGCGAGGGCGCGGGTTCGTCGCAGCTAGTGACGTTTGTCAGGTCAACTCGTGCGCCCGCCGCTGGTCCGTTCGGGGCAGGCGTCACCGGGGTGGGTGTTGTCGTATTTGCGCAACCCGAGGACCCACCTCCCCAATATCGGTACCGCAATGGTCAGGAAGTCGTTAGTTGGGCGTCCATTAATTCGATGACCTGCGAATTCGCTTCGTCCACAGAAGAACTAACGTGATCTCACGGGAGTCGATCGCTCACCGCTGAACCGATCCACTCCCTGTGGCAGGGCTCACGGACCACGTGGTTTTCGTGCCAGGATGACGAGGAGCGATCCACCGCTCCGCTGGGCTGACCGGGTGACCCACCAGGTCTGCGGCAGGCCGGCGGGGCAAGCCGGTCACCACCGCCACAAGCGGTGGCCGTCGGCGCGAGACGAGGAGATCACACATGTCCCCCGAGAAATGGACGTCCTCTTCAGACAATCCGCCCGCGAACCCCAGCGACCTCCCTGCCGCAACCGCAGCCAAGCCCACACGGGAACAGGTGATCGCCGGTTTGCGCGCGACGAGTGAAGGCGGGGCTGACCTCGTTCAGCTCCTCACCCCAGAAGGCCAGCGGGTCCAGCACCCGGAATTCGACATCGACATCTCCCCCGAGCAGCTGCGCGGCCTGTACCGCGACATGGTGCTGGTTCGCCGCGCCGACCGGGAGGGGAACGCGCTGCAGCGCCAGGGCCAGCTCGGCATCTGGGTGCCGCTGCTCGGCCAGGAGGCCGCCCAGATCGGGGCGGGCAGGGCGCTGAAGCCCCAGGACATGGCCTTCCCGAGCTATCGGGAGCACGGCGTGGCCTGGACCCGCGGCATCGACCCCACCGAACTGCTGGGGATCTTCCGAGGGACCGACCACGGCAGCTGGGAGCCCGCGAGCACCGGGTTCCACCTGTACACGATCGTCATCGGCAACCAGTGCCTCAACGCCACCGGCTACGCCATGGGACAGCGCTTCGACGGCAAGGTCGGCGACCCCGACGGCGAGGCCACGATGGTGTTCTTCGGTGACGGGGCCACCAGCCAGGGCGACGTCCACGAGGCCATGGTGTGGTCGGCGGTCTACGACTCGCCGGTCGTCTTCTTCTGCCAGAACAACCAGTGGGCGATCTCCGAGCCCCTGGAGCGCCAGACCCGAGTACCGCTCTACCAGCGCGCCAGCGGGTACGGCTTCCCCGGGATCCGGGTGGACGGCAACGACGTGCTGGCCAGCCTCGCCGTCTCGAAGTGGGCGATGGACGAGTGCCGCAGCGGAAACGGCCCGGTGCTCATCGAGGCGTTCACCTACCGGATGGACGCCCACACCACCTCCGACGACCCGACCCGCTACCGGATGTCGGACGAGCACGAGGCCTGGAAGCTCAAGGACCCGATCGAGCGCCTGCGGGTGCACCTGATCCGCGAGCACGCCGCCGACCAGGAGTTCTTCGACTCCATCGATGCCGAGGCCGACGAGCTCGCGGCGAGGTTCCGCGAGTTCTGCTTCACCATGCCCGAACCGCCGCCGGAGCGGATGTTCTCCCAGGTCTACGCGGAGGAAACCCCGCAGATCGCCGCGCAGCGCGAGGACCACCTGCGCTACCTGGCCGGATTCGCCGACGAGACCGCCGGCGCCGACGCGATGGCAGGAGGTGCGCACTGATGGCCGCGCCCGCTCTCGAACGCCCGACCACCGCGCCGGGAACCCAGACCGTCACCATCGCCAAGGCGCTGAACATGGGCCTGCGCGCCTCGCTGGAGCGCGACCCGAAGGTCCTGATCATGGGTGAGGACGTCGGCAAGCTCGGCGGCGTCTTCCGGATCACCGACGGCCTGCAGAAGGACTTCGGCGAGCACCGGGTGCTCGACACCCCGCTGGCCGAGTCCGGGATCATCGGCACCGCGATCGGCCTGGCGATCCGCGGCTACCGGCCGGTGTGCGAGATCCAGTTCGACGGCTTCATCTTCCCCGGCTTCGACCAGATCATCAGCCAGCTCGCCAAGCTGCACTTCCGCAGCCAGGGCAAGGTCAAGGTGCCGATCGTCATCCGGGTCCCCTTCGGCGGCGGCATCGGCGCGGTCGAGCACCACTCGGAGTCGCCGGAATCGCTGTTCGCGCACATCGCGGGCCTGAAGGTGGTGTCCTGCTCGAACCCGGTGGACGCCTACTGGATGCTGCAGCAGGCCATCGAGTCCGACGACCCGGTGCTGTTCTTCGAGCCCAAGCGCCGCTACTACGAGAAGGCCGAGCTCGACACCACCATCGACCCGCTGCCGCTGCTGAGCTCCCGGGTCGTGCGCTCCGGTTCGGCGGTGACCGTCGCGGCCTACGGCCCGATGGTGCGCACCTGCCTCGACGCGGCCACAGCGGCTGCCGAGGACGGGCTGGACCTGGAGGTCGTGGACCTGCGCGCGCTGTCCCCGCTGGACCTGGGGCCGGTGTTCGAGTCGGTGCGGCGCACCGGCCGGTTGGTGCTGGTCAGCGAGGCGCCGTCGGAGTCGTCGGTGACCTCTGAGATCGCCAGCCGGGTGCAGCAGGAGTGCTTCTACTCGCTGGAGGCCCCGGTGCTGCGGGCGACCGGGTTCGACGCGCCCTACCCGCCGTCGAAGTTGGAGGAGGGCTTCCTGCCCGACCTCGACCGGGTGCTGGACGTCGTCGACCGTTCGCTGGCGTACTGAGGGGAGTTCATCGATGGCGCTCAAGAGTTTCCCCCTGCCCGACGTCGGCGAGGGGCTGACCGAGGCGGAGATCGTCGGCTGGAAGGTGCAGCCGGGTGAGAACGTCACGGTCAACCAGGTGATCGTGGAGATCGAGACGGCCAAGGCCTCCGTGGAGCTGCCCTGCCCGTGGGCGGGCACGATCCGCGAACTGCTGGTGGAGCCCGGCCAGACGGTCGAGGTCGGCACGCCGATCATCAACATCGAGATGGCCGGTGCCGCCGAGCCGGAACCGGAGCCGGACGCGAGCTCCGGCAAGATCGGCGAGGAGGCCAACGGCCGGATCGCCACGCTGGTCGGCTACGGCCCGCGGACCGCCTCGGCCAAGCGGCGTCCGCGCAAGGGCCGGCACGCGGCCACCGGCGGCACGGAGTCCAACGGCACGGCCGTGGCCACCGTCGCCGCGCCTCCGGAACCGCGGAAACCGCAGGTCCAGGAGGTCGTCGGGCAGGTCCCGCTGGCCAAGCCGCCGGTCCGGAAGCTCGCCAAGGGCCTCGGCGTGGACCTGCGCTCGCTCGCCGGCTCGGGCACGGGCGGGGTGATCACCCGCGAGGACGTGGAGTCCGCGGCCGCTCCGGCCGGGTCTCCGACCACCGCTCCGGCGGCCGTTCCGTCCGGTGACCGCGAGCGGCGGGTGCCGATCAAGGGCGTCCGGAAGGCGACCGCGCAGGCCATGGTGGAGAGCGCGTTCACCGCGCCGCACGTCACCGAGTTCCTGACGGTCGACGTCACGCCGATGATGGAGCTGCGCGAGCAGCTCAAGTCGGACCCGGCGCTGCGCGGCGTGAAGATCACGCCGCTGGCGTTCGCGGCCAAGGCCATGTGCCTGGCCGCCCGCCGGACCCCGGACGTCAACGCGACCTGGGATGAGGCGGCCGGCGAGATCGTCTACAAGGACTACGTGCACCTCGGGGTCGCGGCGGCCACGCCGCGCGGCCTGGTGGTGCCCAAGGTCCGCGACGCCGACCGGATGTCCCTGCGGGAGCTGGCCGAATCGCTGGAGCAGTTGACCAACACCGCCCGGGACGGCAAGACGGCCCCGGCGGACATGATCGGCGGCACGATCACCATCACCAACGTCGGCGTCTTCGGCGTCGACACCGGCACGCCGATCATCAACCCCGGGGAGTCCGCGATCCTCGCGTTCGGCGCGATCCGCGACATGCCCTGGGTGGTCGACGGCCAGGTGGTGCCGCGCAAGGTGTGCCAGCTGGCGCTGAGCTTCGACCACCGCGTGGTCGACGGCCAGCAGGGTTCTCAGTACCTCGCCGACGTCGGCGCGCTGCTGGCGAACCCGAGCATGGCGTTCACCTACTGAGGCACGGCGCAGGGGCGCCCCCGGATCCCGGGGGCGCCCCTCACGCGCGCTTGAAGGTTCGGACTCCCAGTTCAGGGGTCCACGAGGTGATCACCAGGTGGGTCTGGTCGTCGGCGACCTCCGTCGTGACGACCTCGGTGATCGCGCAGCGGAAGAGGTGCGCGTCGGACTGCGGCGGCTGGACCTCGGTCACCCACGCGGCCTGCTCGTCCCCGGTGACCTCGGTGGCCACGCCGGCGATCTTGACGTCGGGGTCGGCCATCGTGCCGTCACCGGGGTTGGTGTGCAGCGCGAAGCGCCCGTCCCGCTGCAGGTCGCGGGCCTTGCGGGCGCCGGGCATCGAGCCGAGGGTCAGCTCACCGCCGTACCAGGCGACCTCCGTGCCGCTGACCCGCGGCGCGCCGTCCACGCGCAGCGTCGCCAGCACGTGGTGCCTGGCCGACTCCAGCCGTGCGCGGGCCGCGGCGGCCAGCTCGGGCTCTCGATCAGCGAATTCCTGCCATCCGGTCATGCCGGTCAGAGTGGCAGAGGGCACTGACGACGGTGTCCGGACAGACGAATGGCCCGCAGCGCGATCCCCCCGGATGCGGTGCGGGCCGTTCGGCCAAGTCTGCTCAGTTCCCCTTGCGGCGGCGTCCGCCGCGGCGGGATCCGGAAGCACCGGAGCTCGAAGTGCCTGATCCCGACGCTGCGGAGCCTGCCGACACGGCGACGGGTTCCGCCGCCTCCGCCGAGGCGTCCTGCTCGGGTTCCTGGGACTTCTGCTCGTCGTACTCGCGGAGAAAGTCGAACGCGTGCTTGTCGAAGTCGTGGATGTCGATCTCCGGCAGTTCGCCGAGCTCCTTGTTGAGCTCCCGGAAGATCGGTGTCTCCACCTCTGGGGTCGTCACGTTCTTCACCGCTTCGCCCTCCCGTTCGTCATCGAAGCGTTGGCCGAGCCGAGCTCTCCCCGCGGAGCTCGTCGATGGGCCGAAGGGACCAAGCCCTTCGCTCATCGGTGGGACGCGTGCCGCCGCTCATCCTGACGCGACGACCCGCAGTTCATCCAATCGGACCAGGCTGTTGCACCCTGCCCACGCACATGGTGCAGCAACGATCACGATCCGGCTCGATGAATCGATCTCACACATCCGCCAGGGCGCATAGTGCCCTCTCCGTGCACAACATCGGTAGCCGTTGTGCAATTCCGCACCGTGTCATATGCCACTGACCTGCGGTTAACCCAGGGATCACGTTGATTCGCTTCTGGGAAGACCGCGAACGGACCGGGCTCCGCTGAAGTCGCCGAGCGCGGTCCGTTCGCCTGGGACCGGGTCGTCGTGGGGGGCTGACCGGCGACCCGGTGTCCGGTGGTGCGATTCACGCCTTCGGGATCTGGAAGAGCTTGGGCAGGTTGACCGCGAACCCGATGTCGCCCGCGAGCCTGACCCGCCGCGCCATGACCAGCTTCGGCGCTGTGGTGTTCCCCGAGGTCAGCTGCACGAAGTCGAGCGGGCTCATGGTGATCGTGACCGTCCCGGCCTCGTTCTGGGAGCCCTTGGTGACCTGGCAGCCGCGCTCGTCGAGCGCGCACTCGTAGTGCAGCAGGTCGTCGTCCTTGCCGATCCGCCAGTTCACCACCGCGTGGCGGCGCTTGGCGTTCTCCGGCTGGTAGTGCCTGCTCATGCGGCGGAAGATCTCGTCGATGATGCTCTCGCTCAGCTCGGGGCGGGAGAGCACGGCCTTGAGCTGTTCGGTCGACGCGCGCGAGATCAGTTGTGCGAAACGCTCAGCGCTGAGGGTGCTGAGGTCCAGTCCCTGCTCGGCGGCGTTGGAGGCGGCGTGCAGCATCTCGACCAGCTCGGCCTTGTCGAGACGACGGGGGTCGATCTCGGCGAGCGCGGTGATCGGGTCGATCGGGGACTGCGGCAACGCTGCCACCTCCATTGCCTACTGGGGAGTAAGACTACGGGCGAGTAGGTTGGTGGGCAAGCCTCCGGAGCCTGGCCCGTCTCCACTAGCCTGAGGCGAATTACCAGCGTATGAGGTGAGATGGAAGATCATCGGGACAGCGAGCGCCCCCGATCCCGGCGTTTGCCCAGGGCTGTGCGTGAACGGCAGATCCTCGACGCCGCCGTGGAGGTGTTCGCCAAGCACGGCTTCCACAACGCATCGATGGACGAGATCGCGGAGACGGCGAGCATCTCCAAGCCGATGCTCTACGCCTACCTCGGCGCCAAGGACGAGCTGTTCATCGCCTGCGTCCGTCGCGAGGCCACCAAGCTGGTCGAGGCCATCGGCGCCGACATCGGGACCGACCTGACCCCGGCGGACCAGCTCTGGCACCGGCTGCACATGTTCTTCTCCTACGTGCACGAGAACCAGGCGGGCTGGCAGCTGCTGCACCGCCAGGGCGATGTGCCGGGCGAGCCCTACGTCCAGGAGCTCTCCGAGTGGCGGGAGCGCGCCACCGAGCTGATCGCGGCGCTGCTCGCCGAGGCCACCACGAACCAGCCGCAGCCGATGCAGTCCGAGCAGACCGAGCCCTTCGCGGCGGCCCTGGTCGGAGCGGGTGAAGCGCTCGTCGAGTGGTGGTTCCAGCACCCCGAGTTCACCGCCGAGGGCATGGCCATGCGCCTGATGAACATGCTCTGGCTCGGCTTCGGCGAGCTCGTCGAGGGCCGCTCCTGGTTCCCGTCCGCGCCGGTGCCCCGGACCGGGGACTCCACGGGCTCCTGACCACAGCGAAGACGAAAAACCGCGGCTCTCGCACGTGGGAGAGCCGCGGTCTTCGCGTTGCGGGTGAGTCGCGTCAGGCCGTGACGGAGCCCGTGAGGTGGGGCTTCCCGGACCGGGAGTGCAGCGCGAAGTCCCAGCCGGTGCCCGCCCGGCGCATCGTGAAGTCGGCCTTCGACGGCAGCAGCAAGGGCTTGGCGAAGTCGACGTCCACGGTGAACGCGTCCGGCAGCCGCCCTTCGAGGGCCGCGAGGCAGCGGGCCTTGGACCACATGCCGTGCGCGATGGCCTTCGGGAATCCGAAGGCCTTGGCCGTCAGCGGGTGCAGGTGGATCGGGTTGCGGTCGCCGGACACCGCCGCGTACTCGCGGCCGATGTCGGCGGGGATCCGCCAGGTCCCGGAAGCGGCACCCGGTTCGATCTCGCGGCGCTCCTTCTGCGGCGCGCTCTCGTCCCGCTTGCCCACCCGCAGGTAGGTGCTGGTCTCGCGCCACACCACCTCGCCGCCCGCGCTGGTCTCGGTGACCACGTCGAACTGCTTGCCCTTCGGGTGTGGGCGCAGGTCGGCGACCCGGACCGACTGCGTCAGCACGTCGGTGACCAGCAGCGGCCGGTCCTGCTGGATCCGGTTGGCCACGTGCACCAGACCGACCAGCGGGAACGGGAACCCCTTGTCGGTCATCAGCTGGACCGACGCGGGGAACGACAGGATGTGCGGGTAGGTGATCGGCAGCTCGTCGCGCAGCCGGAACCCGCACACCCGGTTGTACTCGGCGAGCTCCACCGGGTCGACGGCGATGTCGCGCCGCACGTACTCGGTGTCGGGCAGCTCGCCGCCGCGCCGGGTCGGGCCCGTCGCGGCGGCCTTGAGGTACAGCGGCCCCAGGCTCGGAGCGGTGGAAAGCTCAGGCATGTCCTCTCCTGACCTCAGGCGCCGAGCAGGCTCTGCCCGCAGACGCGGACCACGTTGCCGTTGACGCCGGCCGAAGCGGGGTTGGCGTACCAGGCGATGGTCTCGGCGACGTCGACCGGCAGCCCGCCCTGCGACATGCTGTTCATCCGGCGGCCGGCCTCCCGCACGAACAGCGGGATCGCGGCGGTCATCTTGGTCTCGATGAAGCCGGGCGCGACCGCGTTGATGGTGGCGCCCTTCTTCGCGGCCAGCGGCGCGATGGACTGCACGTGGCCGATCACGCCCGCCTTGGACGCGGCGTAGTTGCTCTGGCCGACGTTGCCGGCGATGCCGCTCATCGACGACACGCAGATGATGCGGCCACCGGCGCGCAGCGGGGAGTCCTTGCCGAGGAGCTTGTCGTTGATCCGCTCCTGCGAGGACAGGTTCACCGCGAGCACCGAGTCCCACTGGGCCTCGCTCATCCGGCCGATCGTCTTGTCCCGGGTGATGCCCGCGTTGTGCACGACGATGTCCAGGCCGTCGTAGCGCTCGCTGAAGTGCTCGGCGATCTTGTCGGGCGCGTCGGCGGCGGTGATGTCGAGCTGCAGCGTCGAGCCGCCGATGCGGTTGGCGACCTCGCTGAGCTCGCCGCCCTGCGCGGGCACGTCCAGGCACACCACGTGCGCGCCGTCGCGGGCCAGGGTCTCGGCGATGGCCGCGCCGATGCCGCGGGACGCACCGGTGACCAGCGCGATCTTGTCCTGCAGCGGGCGGTCCTGGGCGATCTCCGGCACGTCGCCCTTGCCGATGCGGATGACCTGGCCGGACACGTAGGCGGACTTGCCGGACAGCAGGAAGCGCAGCGTGGAGTCGGTGGCCTTCTCGGCACCGTCGGCGACGTAGACCAGCTGGGCGGTCGCGCCGCGCTTGAGCTCCTTGCCCGCCGTGCGGGTGAAGCCCTCCAGCGCCCGCTGGGCGGTCGCGGCGCGCGGGTCGGACAGGCTCTCCGGCTGGGTGCCCAGCACGATCAGCCGACCGCTGCGGTCGATCTGCCGGATCGCGGGCGCGAAGAAGTCGTAGAGCGCCCGCAGGCCCTCGCTGGAGGTGATGCCGGTGGCGTCGAAGACCAGCGCGCCGTAGCGGTCGGCGTCGGCGCGCTCCTTGCGGACGTCGGCGCCGACCTCCTGCAACGTCGCGTTCAGCGAGTCGGCGAGCCGGCCCGAACCGCCGAGCAGCACCGGCCCGGTGATCAGCGGCTCGCCGGGCTTGAAGCGGCGCAGCGGGGTCGGGTCGGGCAGCCCCAGCTTCTTGACGAACTGGCGCCCGAACGCGGACTGGGTGAACTGCTGGTATCGATCGGACATCTTCAGATTCTCCCGAGGAGGCGGTTCATGAGGGTTCGGACACGAAGTCGCACGGTCACTCGACGGCTAACCTACCCACGGGTAGGTTAGATTGGCCAGGAACGAACCAGCAACGAGGGAGTAGTCATGGCCACCGTTCGGCGAGTCGCGATCCTCGGCGGCAATCGGATCCCGTTCGCGCGATCCGGCGGCCCCTTCGCTCGCGCATCCAACCAAGACATGCTGACCGCAGCGCTCGACGGACTCGTCGCCCGCTTCGGTCTCTCGGACAAGACGGTAGACGAGTTCGTCGCAGGCGCAGTGCTCAAGCACAGCCGCGACTTCAACCTCGCGCGCGAGACCGTGCTGGGTTCCAAGCTCGACCCGCGGACCCCCGCCCACGACGTGCAGATGGCCTGCGCGACCGGGCTCGAAGCGATCACCTCCATCGCCAACAAGATCGCCCTCGGGCAGATCGAGGTCGGCATCGGCGGCGGCGTCGACTCCGCCAGCGACGCGCCCATCGCGGTCAACGATGACTTCCGCCGGGTGCTGCTCAAGGCCAACCACGCCAAGAGCACCGGGGCCAAGATCAAGGCGCTGGCCGGCGCTCGTCCGCAGCACGTGGTGCCGGAGATCCCGCAGAACTCCGAGCCGCGCACCGGGCTGTCCATGGGCGAGCACGCCGCCAAGACGGCTCTGGCCTGGGAGATCACCCGGGAAGCGCAGGACGAGCTGGCCGCGCGCAGCCACCACCGGCTCGCCGCCGCCTACGACCGCGGCTTCTTCGACGACCTGCTCACCTCGTTCCAGGGCGTGGCCAAGGACCAGAACCTGCGCCCGGGCAGCTCTGTGGAGAAGCTCGCGAAGCTCCAGCCGGTCTTCGGCAAGGGCGAGGGCGCCACGATGACCGCGGGCAACTCGACCCCGCTGACCGACGGTGCCTCCACGGTGCTGCTGGCCAGCGAGGAGTGGGCCAAGGCCAACAACATCCCGGTGCTCGCCTACCTGTCGGACGTCGCGCCCGCCGCCGTCGACCACGTCAGCGGTGACGAGGGCCTGCTCATGGCCCCCGCCTACGCGGTGCCGAAGCTGCTGGACCGCAACAAGCTGCAGCTGGGCGACTTCGACTACTACGAGATCCACGAGGCGTTCGCCTCGCAGGTGCTCTCGACGCTGAAGGCCTGGGAGGACCCGGACTTCTGCAAGAACCGCCTGGGCCGGGACAAGGTCCTGGGCTCGATCGACACCGAGAAGCTCAACGTCAACGGCTCCTCGCTGGCCGCGGGCCACCCGTTCGCCGCGACCGGCGGCCGCATCGTGGCCACCCTCGCCAAGATCCTTTCGGAGAAGGGCAAGGGCAAGGGCCTGATCTCGATCTGCGCCGCAGGCGGTCAGGGCCTCACCGCGATCGTCGAGCGCTGACGCGCGGTCTGATTCGAAAGCCCCGGTGCCCCCGTCACCGGGGCTTTCGCATGCGCATCGCGCCGTATCTTCCTATCTAGCTGTATCGCTATACAGCGGGATACACCGCGAGCAAACAGGATCGCGGCATCGGCGGAGGCGAAACGCCCTACCGGAATCTCGCCAAGTATCGAATCTGAGCTAGAAACGCGGATACAGTCCGACGGTTATGGACCCGGTTCGCAACCCCTTCGCCCCCGGCGCCGGACAGCGACCGCCCGAGCTGGCCGGACGCACCCGCGAACTGGACGCCTTCGAGGTCGTGCTGGAACGCGTCTCCCGAGGTCGTCCGGAACGGAGCCTGGTGCTGACCGGACTGCGCGGCGTCGGCAAGACGGTACTGCTCGGCGAGCTGCGCTCGATGGCGGTCCGGCGCGGCTGGGGCGCGGGCAAGGTCGAGGCGCGCCCGGAAGCGGGCCTGCGCCGGCCGCTGTCCGCCGCCCTGCACCGCGCGATCCGCGACCTGGCGGTCCGCCACCGCGCGCCGGACCGGGTCGAGGAGGTCCTGGCCGTGCTGAAGGCCTTCGCCCTGAAGGCCAACCCGAACGACGCGAAGCTCCGCGACCGCTGGCAACCGGGCATCGACGTGCCCGCGGCCGTGGGGCGAGCCGACTCCGGCGACATCGAGATCGACCTCGTCGAGCTGTTCACCGAGGTCGCGGACCTGGCGGCCGATGTCGGGACCGGCATCGCGCTGCTGCTCGACGAGATGCAGGACGTGCAGGCCGAGGACGTCTCCGCGCTGTGCGCCGCGTGCCACGAGCTCTCCCAGTCGGGTGCGCCGCTGGTCGTCGTCGGCGCGGGCCTGCCGCACGTGCCCGCGGTCCTGTCGGCCAGCAAGTCCTACTCGGAGCGGTTGTTCCGCTACGTCCGGATCGACCGGCTGGACCGCTCCGACGCCGACCGCGCGGTGATCGCCCCGATAGAGCGGGAGGAAGCCGAGATCACCCCGGCCGCCCTCGACACGCTGTTCACGGTGTCCGGCGGTTACCCGTACTTCGTGCAGGCCTACGGGAAGGCGACCTGGGACGCGGCCGTGCGCACCGAGATCGCCGAGGAGGACGTCCGGCTCGCCGCCCCGGAAGCCGAGTCGGAGCTGGCGGTCGGGTTCTTCGGGTCGCGCTACGAACGAGCGACGCCCGCCGAGCGCGAGTACCTGCGCGCGATGGCCGAGCTCGTCGAGGGCAAGGACGAACCGGCGCCCACGGCCAGGATCGCGGAGTACCTGGAGCGACGTCCGTCCTCGTTGTCGCCCGCACGGGACGCGCTGATCAAGAAGGGGCTCGTCTACTCCGGCGAGCGAGGCCAGATCGCGTTCACGGTCCCCCACTTCGGCCGCTACCTCCTCACCCAGGACTAGGCCGAGGGCAGTTTTGGTCCGAATTGTCCGGGCGAAACGGACATTGATCATGGGCAATTCGGACCAAAACTGCCCACGGGTGAGGCGCCCCCACTCTTCATCGAGGAATCTAGAGCTGTATTTCCCTGGCCCTATATTTCGGAATACGGGGTTAGGGGTCCCGTGATCGGCACCCCGCGTGCGGGTGTGGTCGCGCGGGGTCGCCAGCACGGGTGATGTGAAGTGACCTGAAACACACCAACCGTCATGTGTAACGAACTCAGGGTGGGTGTCGATATTCATGATGACCCCGCGGTGCTGTCGGACCCCCGACCTGGCAGCATCGCGGGGCTTTCCAATTTCCGGGGCCGTTCGCGCCCCGCTCCCGCCGTCGCGGCCGGGGTCCGAAACCGCTGATCAGGACCCGATCAACCCTGCATCTCATCGAGGACGAGGACCCGGTCGTCCCAGTAGGTCCGCTGGATCTCCGCAGGATCGTTCTGGTCGAGGTACTCGGCCCAGAGCATGAAGTACGACCACTCCGGCTGGGCGTCGAGGAGCTCGGGCGCCGGGACCCTGCCCACCTCGCCCAACGCGATCGGTCGGCCGGCCGCGACCTGCTTCATCGCGTCGTAGTCGGCCTGGGACGGCGCGGCCTTCTCCCAGACGTCGATGCTGGCGACGTCGACCTGGTCGTCGCTGGGCCAGTAGTCGTGCAGCCCGGCGATGCTGGAGTCCTTGACGTTCCAGTTCCACACCAGGTTCGTCAGCCCCTGCTGGTCGAGGTGCTCGTGGGTGATCCGATACAGCGCCGCGCTGCCGTCGGGGCCCGGGCGCCCGCCCCACCAGGACCAGCCGTCGTTGATCTCGTGCAGCGGCCGCCACAGCACCCGCACCCCGGCGTCCTGGAGTTGCCGCAGGTAGGGCACCGCTTCGTCGATTCGTGCCCGCCAAGCGCGGTTGAGCTCGGTGCCGTCGGTGATCAGCTGCGCCCACTGCTCGTCGGACAGCTCGCTCATCACGCCGTCCTCCCAGCCGCACGACGATCCCTGAGTGGGAGGGCAGACGTGCCAGGTCAGGGTCACGAGGGCGCCGTTGTTCCACTGGTTGATGGCCTCGTCGACGAGGTTCTGGCGCTGCTGCACGTCGGACTCGGCGAACAGGAAGTCGCCGCCCCACAGGCCCGGGTAGTCCCCGGTGATGTCGTGGATCTTCTGCGTCCACCGCGTCGGGTCCGACAGCGGTTCCTTGTTGTGCTGACCGGAGAGCACGTTGTTGCCGGAGATCGACTTCAGGAACTCCAGCGGATCAGCGGGAGGTGCGGCGTGGGCCGGTGCTGAGAAGGCCGTCAGGCATGCGGTGGATGCGAGCAGGGCGAGGGCACGACGGCGCATGGCGCCTCCTGATCGTCTCGGAGGACCAGGAGTCTTCGGAACGCGCGCACCTCTGGGAACACCGGTGACGGGTATTCGCCGAGCGCTGCTCCGATCGCCGCGCCGGGAGGATCACCGGGCTCAGCCGCTCAGACCACCGGTGAAGGGCGTGGCCCGCCACTGCTCGATCGCCGGCTTCACCGCATCGGCCAGCATCGGGAGCTGAGGCACGAGCGCCAAGCACGCCACCGACCGCAGCTCGCCGATGGCGTTGACGAACCGCAGCACCCGCTCGTCCAGCCCGCGCAGGCCGAGCGAGCGGGCGCGGGCGTCGTAGGACGCCTCGCACTCCGGGCCGAAGGCCGCCAGGTCCCACTCGACCGGACCGACCGTGACCAGCTCGAAGTCGGCGTAGAGCTCGCCGTTCGGGGTGGGCACGATGTTGAACGGCGCGGCGTCGCCGTGCACCGGCTGCAGGTCGATCTGGAACTCCGCCTCGAACGCCTCGCGCGAGGTCACCAGCGGTTCCAGCACCCGCCACTGCTGCCGTGCCCGGTCGAGGTCGGCCGGATCCAGCAGGTCGGGCCTGGCTTCGAGGTCGTCGAGGGAGTCGGTGATCATCTGCGGTTCGGCCGCCGAGAGGAACGGCAGCTCACCCGGGTAGTCGCGCAGCGCCCGGTGCAGGTCGGCGACCAGGCCCGCGTTGCGCACGTAGTCGGGTTCGACGTCCTCGACGATCTCGGTGAACTGCCAGAAGGTCATCGAGAACCCGTCGCGCTGGACGGGTTCCCCGGGGACCAGCGGGCTAGGAGGGATCACCGGATGTCCCTGCTCGGCCAGCCACGTCACCACGTCGAGCTCGTTGCGCTGCCTCGCGGCTTGAGCTGCGAGTTCGTTGCACCGGGGCAGGACCACCGGCACTCGCACCACCACCGGTGCCGGGGCGAGGTGAACGACGACCGAGAACAGGTCGTGCAGCACGCGGGGCTCGGCCACGTCGAGACCCAGCTCCCGGCCCGCGGCCACCGCCGCGTTCAGAGCTCGTGAAGTGCGTTCGCCGTCGTTCGTCGCCATTGCGCTGATGTTGCCGTGCCGGAACGTCCGGTGCGACCGATTTTCCGCACATCGAGGTCAGCAGCACGAGCGCGGCGGCAGCGGTCGCGACCCACGAGGTCGCCGTGGCGAGCTCGTGCCCGAGGCTGATGAACCCGACCGCGATCGCGGGGCAGCCGGCCCCGAGGTAGAAGGCGAGGTAGAGCGCTCCGGTGATCGAGCCGCGCTGGGCCGGTGGTGCCGCCGCCTCCACGGCGGCGGTGGCTCCTCCGTAGGCCAGCCCGTTGCCGGCACCGGCCGTGATGGCGGCGATCAGCGTGACCCATGCCGAGTCCCCGCTGGTCAGGGCCACCATCACGAGTCCAGCGAACAGGGCTGCGAGCCCGAGGCGCTGCGCCCGCAGCGGGCCGAGACGGCTCACCAGCGGCTGGGTCAGCAGCGAGCAGATCAGGACCGCGCCGAGCACGCAGCCCGACAGCGCCAGGTCGGTGTGTCCCGCGCGGTCGAGCAGCGCCGGGATCAGCGCGAGGAACAGGCCGACCACGGTCCAGGCGAGGAAACCGGTCGCGGCGGAGAAGCCGAACACCGCCCGCATCCCGGCCGGGATCCCGGGCGGGGTGAGCCGCCACCGGCCGGCCCGCGCGGCGGGCCTGGGCAGGGACGACGCGAGGAACCAGCCGTAGCCCAGCGCGACCAGGTGCAGGACGTAGGGCAGCGTGAACGGCGCCGGCGCGTGCTGGGCGAGGACGCCGCCCACGACGGGCCCGGCCGCGGTGCCCGCGACGAACGCGGTGCCTGCCAGCAGCGGGCCGCGCTCCCGCGCGTTCGCGGTGATCAGCACGGTCGCGGCGCTGGTGGCCGCGCCCAGCGCGATGCCCTGAGCCGCGCGCCCCGCCACCAGCCAAACCGGGCCGGAGGCGAGCGCGAAGCAGAGCGAGGCGATGGCACCCGCCACCAGGCTGACGCGCAGCACCCCGCGCGGGCCCACGACGTCGGTGGCCGGTCCGATGAGCAGCAGAGCGGGTGCGCTGACCAGCGCGAACGTCGCGTAGATCAGCGTCATGGACAGGTCGCTGAAGCCGAACGCGTGCTGGTAGCCGGGCAGCAGCGGGCTCGGGAGGTAAGCGCCGACGGTGAGCAGGACGAGGACGTACAGACCGGTGTGCAGCGAGCGGGAGCGGACGGGGGTCGGCGGGGGCGCTGTGGGCATCACGGGGCCCAGCGTGCCGATCGGGAACGCTGAGGAAAATCAAACGTTTCTCATGATCACCGTGCAAAATGGTCGCATGATCGACCCTCGGCTCAAGGTGCTGCAGATGGTGTCGCACCACGGGACCGTCACCGCCGCTGCAGCGGCCCTGAACTACACGCCGTCGGCGGTGTCGTACCAGCTGAGGCAGCTCGCCGATGAGCTCGGAACGGAGCTGATCGTCCAATCCGGGCGCGGCATCAAGCTCACCGCCGCGGCCCGGACCGTGCTGCGCCACGCGGAGGTGCTGCACGCCCAGGTGGAGCGCGCCTACGCCGAGCTCGCGGCGACCACCGACGAGCTCAGCGGGTCGTTCACGCTGTGCGGGTTCTCGACCGCCGCCACCCGCCTGCTGCCGCCTGCCGCGTCGGCACTGCGGGAGCACTACCCGCACGCTCGGGTCCGGGTGATCGAGGCGGAACCGGAGCGCTGCTTCGACCTGCTGCTCTCCGGCGATGCCGATCTGGCGCTGGTGGTCAACACGGCCGGTCTGCCGCCGTCCGCCGATGAGCGCTTCGAGCAGCGGCAGCTCGTCGACGACCCGCTGGACCTGGTGGTGCCCGTCGGGCATCGGCTGGCCGACCGCTCCCGGGTGAGGCTGGCGGACCTGGCCGACGAGCAGTGGATCGTCGGACGCCCGGACAGCAGCTACCACCAGCTGATGCGCGCGGCCTGCATGTCCGCCGGCTTCAGCCCGAACATCGCCCATTACGCCGACGAGTGGGAGACCGGAACGGCGCTGGTCGCGCACCACTTCGGCGTCATCCTGGTCTCCCGGCTCGCGCGGCTGCACGACTGGCCCGTCGTCCGCATCCCGCTGCACGGCGAACCGGCCCCGGCACGCCGGATCCTCGCCGCCACCCGTCTCGGCGGCAGCACCCACCCGATGACCAGAACAGCCCTGACCACCATCACCACCACGGCCAGAACCCTCCTCCCCCCGCCCTGATTCCCCTCGGCAGACCCCACCCCCGCCGAACCCAATCCCGCCGACCTGGCACCCCGCCAATGCGGCACTCGCGTTGGGCGTGGTGGGTGCGTCGTCCGATCGGGGAGACATTTTCCAGTTTTAGTCCTAACTAGGCGGACAAAACGGTCATGATCATGGCTCGGTTTGGACTAAAACTGGGAAATGCCCTGGTCTCGGGACCGCAGGTCGCGTGGCGCCCGGAGCGGGCTGCCGGGTGCGTGATGTTCGGCTCGATCGGGTGGGGCTGGGAACAGCACGCGCGGCCGGTGTTGTTGACTCCCGATGTGACTGAGCAGCAGAAACGTCGAGGTCGGGTGCGGGCCGCCGAGCTCGTGGGACGGCAGTGGTTGAACACCGGAGGCGCCGAGCTCCGGCTCGCCGACTTCCGCGGCAAGGTCGTGGTCCTCGACTTCTGGACCTTCTGCTGCATCAACTGCCTGCACGTGATCGACGAGCTCCGCCCGCTGGAAGCCGAGTTCGCCGAGGAGGTCGTGACCGTCGGCGTGCACTCGCCGAAGTTCGAGCACGAAGCCGATCCGGACGCGCTGATCGCGGCCGTCGAGCGCTACGCCGTGCACCACCCGGTGCTCGACGATCCCGAGCTGACCACCTGGCAGAACTACGCCGTGAAGGCGTGGCCGACCCTCGTCGTGATCGACCCCGAGGGCTACGTCGTGCACGTCGCCGCAGGTGAGGGGCATGTCGAGGCCTTGCGCAGCGTGATCTCCGAGGTCGTCGCCGAGCACGACGCCAAGGGGACGCTGCACCGCGGCGACGGCCCGTACGTGCCGCCGCCCGCGCCCGCGACGACGCTGCGCTTCCCGGGCAAGGTGATAGCGCTCGGCAGCGGGAACCTGCTGGTCTCGGACTCGGCGAACCACTCGCTCGTGGAGTTCGAGGCCGACGGCGAGACCGTCGTGCGGCGCATCGGCACCGGTGAGCGCGGGCGAGCCGACGGCGTCGAGCCGACGTTAGCCGAGCCCGCCGGGCTCGCGGCGCTGCCCGCCGAGGTGGCCGCGGAGGTCGGCTACGACGTGGTCGTCGCCGACACCGTGAACCACCTGCTGCGCGGACTGCGGCTCTCCGACGGCGAGGTGACGACTCTGGCGGGCACCGGTGAGCAGTGGCGGGACGGTTCCGACGGCGGGTCCGCTCTGGAGACGCCGCTGACCAGCCCGTGGGACGTCGCGTGGTGGGAGCCCGCGGGCGGCGTGGTGATCGCGATGGCCGGGAACCACACCCTCGGTCTGTTCGACCCGCGCACCGGCGAGGTCCGCCGCTTCGCGGGCACCACGGTGGAAGGACTGCGCGACGGTCCCGCTGAGGAGGCCTTCTTCGCGCAGCCCTCGGGCCTCGCCGACGGCGGCGAGAAGCTGTGGCTGGCCGACTCGGAGACCTCGGCGCTGCGCTGGGTGGAGGCCTCCGGCGACGGGTTCGCGATCCGCACGGCCGTGGGCACCGGCCTGTTCGACTTCGGGCACGCCGATGGACCGGCGGGCGAGGCGCTGCTCCAGCACCCGCTCGGCGTCACCGTGCTGCCGGACGGATCGGTCGCGGTCTGCGACACCTACAACGGCGCGATCCGCCGCTACGAACCTGATGCCGACGAGGTGTCCACACTGGCCACGGACGTCTCGGAACCGTCCGGCGCGACCGTTGTCGACGGCGAGCTGGTGGTTGTGGCCTCCGCCGCGCACCGGCTGGAGCGCCCGGTGCCGCCCGGCCTGGCGGCGAAGCTGATCGACGGTGCGTCGCAGCAGGTCAAGCGGCCGGCCACCGAGATCGGTTCGGGTGAGGTGGAGCTGGCGGTGGTGTTCACGCCGCCGCCCGGCACCAAGCTCGACGAGCGCTACGGACCCTCCACCCGGTTGGAGATCACCTCGACGCCCGAGGACCTGCTGGTCGAAGGCGGGGGCGTGGGCACCGACCTGACTCGTCGCCTGGTACTGGCCGAGGGCGTGGAGCACGGCGTCCTGCACGTGGTCGCCCAGGCCGCGAGCTGCGACGACGACGATGAGGTCGAGCACCCCGCGTGCCGGCTCACCCGGCAGGACTGGGGCGTGCCGATCACGCTCTCGCCGGGCGGGCCTGGTCGGCTGCCGCTGGTGATGGGTGGTCTGGACGCCTGACCAGCGCGGCGGGTGAATTGAGACCGTTCTGGTACCCGCCCCAAAACCCCAGGTCGTGAGCGTGCGGAAGGGGCCGGTCCCGCCAGGGGTCGGCCCCTTCGACGCGGGTTGCCCTGCGCGATCGCGAATTGCGTGGTCAACGCGGTGTTTCGAGGGGCCCCTGGTCCCCGGGTCACCCGGTGGGGGCACGTAAACTCTTCGGGTGACCGATGCCAAGCTCGAAATCCAGATGCTGCACGACAGGGTCATGGTGCGCATCGCCGCCGAGTCCGGGGAACGCCGAAGCAGCGGCGGGATCGTGATTCCGGCGACCGCGCAGATGGCCAAGCGGCTGATCTGGGGAGAGGTCTTCGGCGTGGGAAGTCACGTGCGGACCGTCAAGGTCGGTGACCAGGTCCTGTTCAACCCCGATGAGCAGTACGAGGTCGAGGTCCAGGGCCAGGCCTACTTGGTGATGCGGGAGCGGGATCTGCACGCCGTGGCCACGGAGCAGACCGAGCAGGGCACGGGCCTGTACCTGTAGTCGGCGCCCCCTGGCCGGGCTCCCGGCGAGAGCGGGCGAGCACTTCTCAACGCCCCCACCGCACGACCGACAGGAGAAGGGGAAGCGGTGCCGGAAAACCACGACAACCGCAACGGTGCGGATCCGTCCACCGAACGGCTGCGCACCGACTCGGACCAGCAGAACGCGTCCGACGCCGAGACAACGCAGCAGGCCTGGCCCGTTCAGGACCCCCACGGTCAGAGCGGATCGGCCGCGTCCGAGTCGGACAGCGAGCGCACCCAGCAGATCGCCGCGCTGCCCGCTGACTTCAGCGGTTTCCCCATCGGCGCCACGCAGACCATCAACGCCGTCGGCTCCGATCAGCCCACGGCTTACCACGGCTCTGACCAGCCCACCGCCTACCGCGAATCCGACCAGCCCACCGCTTACCGCGGCGTCGAGCAGCCCACCGCCTACCGCGGCGTCGAGCAGACGAACCCCGGTGTCGCGCAGGGCGGGTACCAGGGCGTCGCGGGCACCCAGCTCGGCTGGAACGCGCACGACGAGCCCAGGCCCGTCGACGAGAAGCGGCAGAAGCTGCTCAAGGGTGGTCTGATCGCCGGTGCCGCCGCCGCTGCGCTGGCCCTCATCTACGTCGGTGACCTGCTGTTCACCAGCGGCTCGCTGCCGCGCGGCACCGTCGTCGCCGGGGTGGACGTCGGCACGCTCGACCCCGCCGCGGCCGAGACCAAGCTGCGCGACGAGCTCGAACCGGGTCTGAACAAGCCGGTGCGCCTGCAGGTCGGCGACCGCGGCGCCACGGTCAAACCCGCCGAGGTCGGTCTGCAGATGGACTGGTCCGAGACGGTCAAGAAGGCCGACGACCAGCCGCTGAACCCGTTCACCCGGATCGGCTCGCTGTTCAGCACGCACGATGTGGTCCCGGTCAGCAACAGCGACCGCGAGCAGCTGGTGGCCGCGCTGCAGGAGGTCAGCCCCCAGCTGGGGCTGGAGCCCACGGACGGCAACATCCGCTTCGAGGGCACCAAGCCGATCCCGGTGAACCCGGTGCCCGGCCAGAACCTCGACATCCAGCACGCGGCGGACGCGGTGCAGGCGAAGTGGGCCGAGGGCAAGACGATTCCGCTGCCGGTCACGCAGCTGCCGGTGAGCACGACCCGCGAGGGCGTGCAGAAGGCGCTGCACCAGATCGCCGAGCCCGCGGTGTCCGCTCCGGTGACGGTGCGCGGGCAGGGCAAGAACGCGACGCTGGAGCCGGAGGCGATCGCCCAGGCGCTGCGCTTCACCCCTGATGGCCAGGGCGGGCTGAAGGCCGAGCTCGACGGCCCGACGCTGGTCGGGGCGATCGAACCGCAGCTGCGCGACACCATGAAGCCGGGCAAGAACGCAGAGATCAAGGTCGAGGGCGGCGCCCCGGTCGTGCACCCGTCGGAGGACGGTGTCGGCGTGGACTGGGAGAAGTCCCTGGCACCGATGCTCGACACCGTGCGCAAGCCGCAGGACCGCGCGGTGCAGGCGGTCTACGTGCCCGCGCCGGCGCAGTTCACCACCGACCAGGCCAACCAGCTGGGCGTCCGCGAGGTCGTCGGCGAGTTCCAGACCGGCGGTTTCGAACCGGCTTCGGGCGTGAACATCCGCCGGGTCGCCGAGCAGGTCAACGGCGCGCTGCTGCGTCCGGGCGAGACGTTCAGCCTCAACGGCTACACGGGTCCGCGCGGTGTCCCGCAGGGCTACGTGGAGTCGGGGATCATCGAGGACGGTCACCCGGGCAAGGCCGTCGGCGGTGGCATCTCGCAGTTCGCGACCACGATCTACAACGCCTCGTACTTCGCGGGCATGAAGGACATCGAGCACAAGCCGCACAGCTACTACATCAGCCGCTACCCGGCCGGTCGCGAGGCGACGGTGTTCCAGAGCCCGAGCGGTGCGAGCATCATCGACGTGAAGTTCAAGAACGTCGCCAAGAGCGGCATCTTGATCACCACCGAGTGGACGCCTTCGTCGATCAAGGTGAAGCTCTGGGGCACCAAGCAGTTCGACGTGCAGTCGTCGACGGGCCCGCGCACCGAACCGACGCCGCCGGTGGAGAAGCCGGGGCCGACGAACGGTCCGTGCAGCCCGAGCAAGGGCGCGCCCGGTTTCACCGTCGTCGACACCCGGACCATCCGGGACATCACGACCGGCGAGGTCCGCACCGAGAACAAGAAGGTCAAGTACAACCCGCAGCCGATCATCCACTGCCCGCCAGGAGCACCGCGCTGATCAGCGATGACGAGGGCCCTTCCCGCACCGGGAAGGGCCCTTTCGTCGTCATGGGGACTTGTCGACACCGCCGTGAAGATTTGTCTACGTGGGGACAGCGGGCAGTTTTGGTCCGAACCGTCCATGATCGAAGTCCCATTTGTCCGGACGATTCGGACCAAAACTGCCCACTGATGACGAACCTCGGTCCCGCACCGGGGTGCTCCAGGTGGGCGTCCTCAAGGGCTTCCCGAGGTGGTTCTGACTGCTCCCGAGGGGTTGCTGAGGGTTTTGGGGTGGCGAGATGTCGACATGTCGGTCTTCTGAGGGCGCGACGGCCACCGTGCGTGGTGGAAGGTGGGGCCGGAGCCGTGGTGGTGGACACAGATCAGCGGCGTTCGCGCTGGTGGGAGGACGTGGTTCTGGTGCGAAACGGGTGCGAGCACCGGAAATCCTTTCGCTCGACCAGTCCTGGTGAGGCAGGTTTGCCGCGTGATGGCCGCCGGGTGGATCGCGGCTTTCGGTGAACTTGATTGATTCGCAACATGAGGTATTGGGTTTACGTCCGATCGAGTGGCACCATTCGTTCACCCGCGTTCTCACCTACTAGGAGTTACATCGTGGCGCGTCGCAGAACCCTCCGTGCGCTGGCAGTGCTGCCCGCGCTGAGCCTGGCCGTGGCAGTGACAGGTTGTGTCGAATCCACGGGCGGCGGCGCCCAGGGCGGCGGCGAGCTGAGCCTCATCGCTCCGGGTTCGCTGACCACCTGCACCCACCTGCCCTACGAGCCGTTCCAGTTCCCCGGCGAAGGCGGCAAGATCGTCGGCTTCGACGTGGACCTGGTGGACCTGGTCGCGCGCGACCTCGGTGTGCAGCAGAAGATCGTCGACGCTCCCTTCGACGAGGGCATCCAGTCGGGTGAGTCGCTCAACAGCGGGCAGTGCGACGTCGCGGCCGCCGCGATGACGATCACCGACTCCCGCAAGCAGAACCTGGACTTCTCCGACCCGTACTTCGACGCCGAGCAGGCGCTGATGGTCAAGAAGGGCTCGGGCATCACCGACCTCTCCCAGCTGCGCGGCAAGAAGCTGGGCGTGCAGGTCGGCACCACCGGCAAGGACTACGCCGAGGCGCACAAGGCCGAGTTCGGTTACGAGGTCGTGGACTTCGACGACCTGGCCCTGCAGCAGAACGGCGTGCAGATCAACCGCGTCGACGCCGCGATCAACGACAACGGCGTGCTTTACAGCTTCACCAAGAACAACCAGGACGTCGAGGTCACCAAGGAGTTCGTGACCGGCGACAAGTACGGCATCGGCGTCCGCAAGGGCAACACCGCGCTGCAGACCAAGGTCAACGAAGCGCTGGCCAAGGCCAAGCAGTCCGGCGAGTACGACCGCATCTACGAGAAGTGGTTCGGCAAGAAGCCGGAGTGACCCGCTGATTCGTGCCTGATCGGGGCCGGCGTCGATCACGCCGGCCCCGAACGGTGCTGCGGGGCCGTGAACACCGTCGCGGTGCCCGCCGGATACATGGAGAGAAGTCGATGACAACCGAGATCGAGCGGCCCAAGGCAGGCATGGGCCGACGACAGCGGGCACGGCTCAACCTCGGCATCCAGTACGCGGTGCTGATCGTGGCCGTCGTGGCGCTGGTCTTCGTCGCGGACTGGGGTTCGATCGGCCGGGCGTTCTTCAACGTCGAGGTCGCGAAGGCCCAGTTCCCCGACGTGATCACCACCGCGCTGCTCAACACCGTCCTCTACACCGCGGTCGGCTTCGCGTTCGGCCTCGCGCTGGCGGTCCTGCTGGCGCTGATGAAGATGTCGCCGGTCGCCCCCTACCGGTGGATCGCCACCGGCTACATCGAGCTGTTCCGCGGACTTCCGGCGCTGCTGGTGTTCATCGCGTTCGGCTACGGCCTGCCGATCGCCTTCGGCGTCAAGTTCACCAACCTCTCGACCGTGATGCTGAGCCTCGGTCTGGTCGGCGCGGCCTACATGGCCGAGACGATTCGCGCGGGCATCCAGGCCGTGCCGAAGGGTCAGGTCGAGGCGGCCCGCTCGTTGGGCATGTCGTCGAGCCGCACGATGGTGACCGTGGTGCTGCCGCAGGCGTTCCGGATCATCCTCCCGCCGCTGACCAACGAGCTGATTCTGCTGACCAAGGACTCCTCGCTGATCTACCTGCTGGGTCTGTCCGTCAGCCAGTACGAGCTGGCGAAGTTCGGGCGCGGGGCGCTGAACCAGTACCAGTCGCTGACGCCGATCCTGATCGCCGGTCTGTGCTATCTGATCATCACGATTCCGCTGTCCCGCGTCTCCGACCTGCTGGAGCGCAAGTTCGGCGGCGTCCGGACCAAGGGGGCCACCAAGTGAGCGACGTGATGATCGAGCTCTCCGGGCTGAGCAAGTCCTTCGGCTCGCTGGAAGTGCTGCGCGACATCGACGTGCAGGTCGAGCGCGGCGAGGTCGTGTGCGTCATCGGACCTTCCGGTTCCGGCAAGTCGACCCTGCTGCGCTGCGTGAACCTGCTGGAAGAGCCCTCGGCGGGCAAGGTTTCGGTGGACGGCACCGAGCTGACCGACCCGGAAACCGACCTCGACGGCGCGCGCCGCCACGTCGGCATGGTCTTCCAGCAGTTCAACCTCTTCTCCCACCTGTCGGTGCTGGAGAACCTGACGGTGGCGCAGCGCAAGGTGCTGGGCCGCTCGAAGGGCGAGTCGGAGGAGGTCGCGAAGGAGAACCTGGCGAAGGTCGGGCTCTCTGAGAAGGCCGATTCGATGCCGGCGCAGCTCTCCGGCGGTCAGCAGCAGCGGGTCGCCATCGCGCGGGCGCTGTCGATGAACCCGCACGTGATGCTCTTCGACGAGCCGACCTCGGCGCTGGACCCCGAGCTGGTCGGCGACGTGCTCGGCGTGATGCGCCAGCTCGCCGACGAGGGCATGACGATGCTGGTGGTGACCCACGAGATGCAGTTCGCCCGCGAGGTCGCCGACCGCGTGCTGTTCATGGACGGCGGCGGCATCGTCGAGCAGGGACCGGCGGCGGAGGTCATCAGCGACCCCAAGGAGGAGCGCACCAAGGCGTTCCTCGCCCGAGTCCTCAACCCCGTCCAGACGGACTGAGCCGGCTTCTTGCTTGGCGGTGTGGTGACGGAACCGGGGGGTTGGCGGTGGGGGAAGTTTTCATGAAAACTTCCCACCCATGACACGCCTTCTGGTTCCTGGATCCGGGACTTGAGTCGATGGACGGCCCCGGCGTGTCGGTTTTCGACACGCCGGGGCCGTTTCACGTGGAACGGCTGGGGAAATACGCCATCCCGGTGTTTTCCGGCGTGGGGCGAAACCTCGAGCGGTGGTCAGACGTCCTAATAGGTAGATGATCGACAACGTTTCGCGGGGTTTCGGGGGCTGCTGTGCCTAGCGGCAAGGTGAGGGAGAACGGCAACGGTCCGCTGACCGCGGCCGAGCGTCGGGTGGACGAGTTGCTGCGGCAGGGCGTGCAGGAAACGCCCGAGGGAGAGCAGCTCGACGTGCAGGCCGAGGAGCACGATCAGGAGCAGGAGATCCGCGGCGATTTCCTCTCCCGGCGGCTGATCGAGTCGCCGGACGAATCGAGCTGGCGCCCGTTCCAGCGGCGAGCCCGGCAGCAGCCGGTGATCCTCATCCAGGACGCGGTGATCAGCGGTCGCCTGAACCTGCGCGCCGCCGAGCTGCCTTACCTGCTGGAGTTCGTCCGCTGCCGGTTCGTGGAAGCGCCCGACGTCCGGCAGGCGTCGATGGCCGGTCTGGTCCTGCGCGAGTGCCTGCTGCCGGGGATGCAGGCGCGGAACCTGCGCACCACCAGCGACACCCACCTGCTGCACTGCACCAGCCGCGACGGGGTCATCGACCTCGCCGACGCCGAACTCGGCGGATCGCTGCTGCTCAACGGCAGCGACCTGAACAACCCCGGCCGCCGCGCCATCTACGCCGACCGGCTGACCGTGGCCGGGGCGATGCTGGCCATGCGGATCACCGTCGCGGGCGAGATCCGCATCCCCGGGGCCAAGATCGGCGGCAACCTCACGCTGGCGGGTGCGACGCTGCGCAATCGAGGTCGCCTGGCGCTCAACGCCAACGGGATCCAGCTCGGCGGTTCGCTGCGCTGCGACGCCGATCCGAGCACCGGCAAGTCCTTCACCGTGGCCGGGCTGATCTTCATCCCGAGTGCGACCATCGCCGGTGATCTGCGGATGCGCGATGCCGTGCTGGAGCCGGGGATGAGCCCGCCGCGGCGCGGTGAGTCGCCCTACGACGACCCGACGAGCACGCTCATCGCCGACCGCAGCCACGTCGCCGGTGATGTGGAGATGGACGAGAACTTCCGCAGCGGCGGCACGATTCGCATGGTCAGCGCCCGCATAGACGGTGATCTCCGGCTCTCCGGCGCGCAGATCGACCTCACCTGGGCGCAGTCGGCACGGGCCGCGGTGGACCGCTCGTTGCGCGCGCTGCACATCGACGGGACCGAGATCCGCGGCAACCTCGCCGCCGGTCGCGTCGACGTCTGGGGCGAGTGGCGGATGACGGACGTGCAGGTGCACGGCAGCTTCCAGCTCAATCGGGCGCGCCTGACGGGTGCGCGGACCGACGTGCTGCAGGCGAGCCGGATGGTCGTCGGCAGCAACTTCGACTGCCGGGAAGCCGACGTGAGCGGGTCGATCCAGCTGCAGGGCGCTTCGATCGGCGCGAACGTCGACTTCCGCGCCACCGAGCTCACCAAACCCGCCTGGCACCGGCACAAGCTCGCCTACAAGCCCTCGATCGACCTGCGCGGGGCGCGGATCGCGCGGGACCTGGTGTGCGCGTCGGGAGTTCGCGCGTTCGTTTCCGAAGGCGAGGTGCAGCTGCGCAGGGCCGAGATCGGCAGGCAGGCCAACTTCTGGGGCGCGCGGCTCGGGGACGGGTTGAGCCGCAACGCGATCAACGGCTTCGGCATGGTGGTGCAGGAGCTGACGCTCGGCGTCGACGAGCCGCCGAGGGGCCGAATCCTGCTGCGGCAGGCGCAGTGCGAGCTGCTCGCGGACAACGCCCGGTTGTGGGAGGCCAGCGGCGGCGTCGACGTCGAGGACTTCAGCTACGACAACTTCACCGACAGCGTCGAACCCACCGACGTGCGCAAGGTCCAGGAACGGCTGGCCTGGCTCCGGGCAAATTCCGGTGATCGCTACCAGCCGGGTTCCTACGACCAGCTCGCGCGGGTCTTCAGCGGCAACGGCAACGAGGAGCACGCGGTCGCGGTCCTGATCGAGAAGCAGCGGCACCGCTACAAGTCGATCGCGGCCTCCAGCCGCGCGGTGTTCCGGCCGCCGGTCCGGTTGTGGAGCCTGCTGCAGCTGGCGACGGTCAGCTACGGCTACCGGCCGCTGCGCGCGCTGATCTGGCTGGTGCTGCTCACGGCGGCGGGCACCACCTGGTTCTCGTCGCACGGCCCGCTGACGCCGATCAACGCCGAGGACCACCCGCACTGGAGCCCGCTGCTCTACACCGTCGACCAGCTGGTCCCGATCATCAACCTGGGCCACGACGTCATGTGGAAGACTCAGGGCCCCTCGCAGTGGATCACCGTCGCCCTCATCGCGGCGGGCTGGATCCTGGCGACCACGGTCGCGGCGGGCATCACCCGAGCCCTCCGCCGCGACATCCAGTGATCCCGGCTGCACGACGCCACTTCGGGTAGCGAAAAGGCGCCTTCCATCGGGGGATTCCTGCGCGCGACCGGGTGTTGTCCGGGGGTTCGGGGCCGATCTCGTGCTCAGATCGAGGAGTTGTCGCCTTGATCGGCTCGGGAGGTCTGCGTGGTCGGAATCCGGTTGTCCGTCGTTGCCGGTGCCGGTGTTGTGGCGCTGCTGGGTTCGGGAGCTCCCGCGGGAGCGGAGCGGGACGGGTTCGAGTACGTGGCGATGGGGGATTCGGCGGCGGCCGGCCCGCTGGTGCCGAACCCGGACCCGAACCTGCTGTGCTTCCGCTCCACGAAGAACTACCCGCAGGTCGCGGCGGCGAGGCTGGGCGCCGAGCTCAAGGACGTGACGTGCTCGGGCGCCAAGACCGAGGACTTCGCGGGCAGGCAGCACGCCGTTCTCCCGCCGCAGTACGACGCGTTGAGCGAGACCACCGACCTGGTCACGGTGACCATCGGCGGCAACGACGTCGCGCTGGTCCAGGCCGCGGTCTCGTGCCTGAACGCCTTCCCCGAGCCGGTCGGGAAGTCCTGCGCGGACCGCTTCACCGCGAACGGTGACGAGCTCGCCGAGCGGATCGACGAGTTCACCCCGGACCTCGACGAGGCGCTGGAGGAGATCACCGACCGCGCGCCGAACGCCGACGTCGTGGTGGTCGGTTACGGCACCTACCTGCCGCCGGGCGGCTGCTACCCGAAGCAGCCGATGTGGGCGCGCGACGCCGACTACGTCCAGTCCTCCGTGGACGGGCTCAGCGCCCGGCTCGGCGAGCGGGCTCGCGCGCACGGCGCGACCTTCGTCGACCTCGGGCCTGTCAGCGAGGGCCACGACGTCTGCCAGGCGCCGGAGCAGAAGTACTTCGAGGGCGTCGTCCCGACCTCCTGGGCCGCTCCCCTGCACCCGAACGCCCAGGGCATGACGGCCTTCGGCAACGCCGTCGCGGACGCGGTGTCAGGAACCCAGCAGCGTGTTCAGGCGGGGTGAGTAGGCGTGGTCGAACACGAGTGACGCCGCGCCGACCGCAGCGGCGTCCTCGCCGATCAGCGCGTTCTCCACGCGCACCGGCCGGACCTGGGGTGCCCACACCTGCGCGGTGATCACCTTGGACACCCGGTTGCGCACCAGCTCGGAGACCTGCCGCAGCGCGGGCCCGCCGAGCACCACGCGGTCCACGTCCAGCACGCTGACCACCGACGCGAGGGCCTGGCCGAGCCGGGTCGCGGTCTGCCGCAGCACCTTGCGGGCCGCGGGCTCGCCGGCCACCGCGTCGCGGCACAGCTGGTCGTAGGCGGCGGCCACCGAGGTCGGCGCGGGGCGGCCGATGGCGGTGCGCCAGTCGGCCACGATGGACCGCATCGAGCAGTAGGCCTCCAGGCAGCCCCGCCTGCCGCAGTGGCACTCCCGCGCGCCGCCGCTGTGCACGTGCCCGATCTCGCCCGCGTTGTTGCTGACCCCGCGGTGCACCTGATCGCCGAGCACGACGCCGATGCCCACGCCGGTTCCCAGGTAGACGTAGACGAACGAGCCGGAGCGCTGCGCGCAGCCGGACCAGCGCTCGCCGATCGCGGCGGCGGTCGCGTCGTTGTCCATCACCACCGGCAGCCCGAAGCGCTCCTCGACGAGGTCGGCGAGCGGCACCTCGGTCCAGCCGTCGAGGTTGGGCGGGTCGAGGACGGTGCGGTGCGCCGGGTCCAGCGGTCCCGGCACGGCCAGGCCGACGCCGAGGACGCGTTCGGCTTCGAGCCCCGAGCGGCGCACCAGCTGCTGCCCGATGCGGGTCAGCGCGGCCGCGATGGAGCTGGGCGTGGCGTCGGCGGGCAGCCGCCGGGTGGCGCGCAGCCGGACGCCACCGGCGAGGTCCACGAGCACGCCGGTGATGCGCTCCGGGTCGAGGTGCAGGCCGACGGCGGTGTACGCGTCGGGCACGACCTTGAGCAGCACCCGGCGCTTGCCGCCGGTGGAGGGCGCGTGCCCGTTCTCGGTGACCAGCCCGTCGTCCATCAGCGCGCGCACGATGTTGGACATCGTCTGGGCGGTGAGCCCGGTGCGCTGCGCCAGTTCCACGCGGCTGATCTCGCCGTGGCGGCGGATCGTGTCCAGCACGACCGCGCGGTTGAACCCACCGACTCGGGGCAGGTTGGTGCCTTGCCACGACGGATTGGTCATGCAGCGCTCCTCGTTGAGACCCGCAAGATCATTGACTTGTGCAAACGTTTGGACTTATGTTGCCCACGAGTGTGATCCGGATCTCAGGTTAGCCGCAAGCGTCACAGGCCGGAGGAGCCAGATGCGCCGGAGAACTGCGTTAGCCGCCATCCTCACCGCTGCCCTGGGCCTGTCCGCCTGCGGCGGATCCGCCGAGGACCCGAACACGATCACCGTCGCCTACCACCGCTACGGCAACACGCTGCAGGTGGACGCGCTGATGCAGCGGGTCAAGCAGCAGTACGAGCAGGCCCACCCCGGCAAGCACGTCAAGCTCGACCCGGTCGTGGCGCCCGAGAGCGAGTACCTGTCCAAGCTCCAGCTGCGGATGCGCTCGAAGTCCACCGCGCCGGACGTGCTCTACGAGGACAGCTTCCAGGTCAACTCCGACGTCGACGCCGGCTACCTGCTGCCGCTGGACGACCGGCTCGCGCAGTGGCCGGACTGGAACTCCTCGTACATCGGCACGACCAAGCAGGCGGGCAAGGCCGCCGACGGCCGCATCTACGGCGTTCCGCTCGACACCGACACCCGCGGGCTCTGGTACAACCGGCAGCTGTTCGCCGAAGTCGGGCTGCCGCAGGAGTGGACACCGCGCAGCTGGGAGGACGTCCTGGCCGCGGCCCGCCAGATCAAGCAGAAGCGTCCCGACGCGATCGGCATCGACATGCCGCTGGGCAAGGCCGAAGGCGAGTCGGTGAGCATGCAGACCGTCGAAATGCTGCTCTACGGAACCGAAACCGGCACCCTCCATGACGAGCAGCAGCGCAAGTGGATCGCGCCCAGCAAGGGGTTCACCGACGCGATGAGCTTCCTGTCCACGGCGGTCGGCGAGAACCTGACGCAGAGCAAACCGCAGATCGCCGACGCCCAGTACGACAAGAACCAGCGCGACCAGCTCGCCCAGGAGGGCAAGGTCGGCATCCGGCTCGACGGCAGCTTCGCCTCCGGCAACTGGCAGGACGCGGGCTGGACGGACTGGGCCCAGACCATGTCAGCCACACCAATGCCCACCCAGTTCGGCCAGGCGCCCGGGACCGTGACGCTCTCCGGCGGCTGGACGCTGGCGGTCAGCGCCGAGACCGACAAGCCCGACGACTCCTTCGAGTTCATCAAGCAGGCGCTGAGCAAGGACAACGTGGTGCAGTACTCGGCGGCCACCGGGAACCTCCCCGCGCGGACCGATGCCGCCGCGGACCCGCGGGTGACCGAGGCCAACCCGCTCAACCGGTTCTGGATCGGCCTGCTGGACAACACCCACTACCGCCCGGCATTGCCCGAGTACCCGAAGGTCTCCGAGGAGATCCAGAAATCGGTGCTTGACGTCGTCGCCGGACGACCTCCCGCCGAGGTGTCCGAGCAGTGGTCGCAGCAGGTCTCGCGGATCGTCGAACCGGCCAACACGCGGGCGGGCTGACGATGACGGCGGTGCGGCGGTGGCTGGCGCCGATGGCGCCTGCCGTGCTGCTGCTCGGGCTGTTCGTGATCGGCCCGATCCTGTGGAGCGGCTACGTCTCGTTCACCGACGCCGCGCTGACCGGGATCGCGGCCGGCGAACCGGAATTCGTGGGGCTGGAGAACTACCGGCGGATGCTCGCCGATCCGGCTCTGTGGCACGCGGTGTGGATGACGGTGGTGTTCACCGCAGCCTCGGCGGTGATCGGCCAGAACTGCCTCGGGATGTTCATCGCCCTGCTGACCCGGCACCGCAACCGCGTGCTGCGCAACGTCGTCGGCATCGCGGTCGTCTCCGCCTGGGTGCTGCCGGAGCTCGTCGCGGCGTTCGCGATCTACGCGTTCCTCAACTCCGAGGGCACGCTGAACAACCTGCTCGTGGCGTTGGGAGCCGAGGGCGTCGACTGGCTCTACCACGCGCCGATGCTCGCGGTCGTGCTCGGAAACGTCTGGCGGGGAACGGCTTTCTCGATGCTGGTCTACCAGGCCGCGCTCGCCGAGGTGCCCAGCGATCTCACCGAGGCCGCCGAGGTCGACGGTGCCGGGGTGCTGCGCCGGTTCTGGCACGTCACGCTGCCGGTGATCCGCCGGACCATCGCGACCAACCTGATGCTCATCACCTTGCAGACCATCGGCGTGTTCACGCTGATCTACGTGCTCACCGCGGGCGGGCCGAACGCGGCGACGCAGACGCTGCCGCTGCTGATGTACGACTCGGCGTTCGAGTTCGACGAGATCGGTTACGGCGCCACGATCTCGCTGGTCCTGCTGGCGATCGGCGGGTTGTTCGCGGTGCTCTACGCCTACAGCATCGGCGATCCGGACGAGGGCGGGACGTGATGGCCGGAGTCACCCTCGCGAAGCGGCGCTCGGTGTCGGTGGTGGTCCACCTGGTGCTGGGCGTGGTCGCCCTCGCCTTCCTCGCGCCCCTGCTGTGGCTGCTCACCGCGTCCGTCGACGCGGAAGCGCCGCTGTCGGCGCGGATTCCGAGCGCGTTCACCCTGGACAACTTCGCGCAGGTGCTCAGCTGGGAGACCAGCGGCCGGCCGTTGTGGAACGGCGTGCTGATGTGCGGGGGCGCCTCGGCGATCTCGGTGATCTCGGCGGTGCTGTGCGCCTACCCGCTGTCGCGCTACCAGCTGCGGTTCCGGAGGCCGTTCCTGTACCTCGTGCTGTTCGCCTCCGGCCTGCCGATGACCGCCGTGATGGTCCCGGTCTACAGCATGTTCGTGCAGGTGGAGCTCGTGGATTCGATGTTCGGCACGACGCTGTTCCTGGCCGCGACATCGTTGCCGATCGCGATCTGGATGACCAAGAACTTCATGGACGGTGTCCCGATCAGCCTCGAAGAGGCCGCGTGGGTCGACGGCGCGTCGGCGATGCAGGCCCTGCGCGCCGTGGTGCTGCCGCTGATCGTCCCGGGCGTCGGCGTCGTCGCGATCTTCACCTTCATCAACGCCTGGGGGAACTTCTTCGTCCCCTTCGTGCTCCTGCTGGACCAGGCGAAACAACCGGCGTCCGTGGGCGTCTTCGCGTTCTTCGGCCAAGGCGGCCTGATCGCCTACGGCCAGCTCGCCGCCTACTCGATCCTCTACACGGCACCGGTCATCGCGCTCTACCTGGTCGTCTCCCGCTACCTGGGCGGGGCCTTCAACCTGGCAGGCGCCATCAAGAACTAGCGGCGCGGGGGCGGGAGTCCCGGCTGGAACCTCCGCCCCCGCACCGGGAGCGGAGGCCTCAACGGGCTCCTCCGCCCTCGCGGTGGCGCAGCGATTCGTCGGACGAAGCGCTGGTCTTCTCGTTCGACCCGACGGTCGCGCTGCGCGGCATCAGGAGCACCGCTGCGGTCGCGACCAGGGACAACGCCAGCATCGCCAGGTTGGCCATCGGACACACCCCCTTGGTCCGGACTGCCGCCTCGCGTCGTCGCGAAGCGGATGTCCGTAGGACGCGCGGCACACCCGCCGGGTTGCTGATCGTCATCGAACTAGTTCGGGGACATGCGAAAGCGGCGCCTCCCCTCCGCAGAGGGGAGACGCCGCTTCGGGTACGCGCACGTTCGACGTCCGCGTCAGGCGGGTGCGGGACCGGGGCTTCCCACGACGATCCGGTCCCACCGCCCGCGCTGGTATCAGCCCAGGCGCTGCTTGAGGGCTTCGAACTCGTCGCGCATCGAGGTGGGCAGGTCGTCACCGATGGTGTCGAACCACTCCTGGATCAGCGGCAGCTCCGCCTTCCACTCGTCGGCGTCGAAGTTCAGCGCGATCTCGACGTCCTCGACCGGGGTGTCCAGGCCGGACATGTCGATCTCGTCGGCGGAGGGGACGCGGCCGATCGGGGTGTCCACGGCGGCGGCGTTGCCCTCGATCCGGTCGACGATCCACTTGAGCACGCGCGAGTTCTCGCCGAAGCCCGGCCACACGATCTTCTTGCCGGACTCGTCGCGGCGGAACCAGTTCACGTAGTAGATCTTCGGCAGCTTGGAGGCGTCGGCGTCCTTGCCGGTGTTGACCCAGTGCTGCAGGTAGTCGCCCACGTTGTAGCCGATGAAGGGCAGCATGGCCATCGGGTCGCGACGCACGACGCCGACCTGGCCGGCTGCGGCGGCGGTCGTCTCCGAGGACATGGTGGCGCCCATGAACACGCCGTGCTGCCAGTTGAACGACTCGTTGACCAGCGGAACCGTGGTCTTGCGGCGGCCGCCGAACAGGATCGCCGAGATCGGCACGCCCTGCGGGTCGTCCCACTCCGGCGCGAGGATCGGGCACTGCGACATCGGCGTGCAGTAGCGGGAGTTCGGGTGCGCGGCCTTGACGTCGCTGTCAGGGGTCCAGTCGTTGCCCTTCCAGTCGGTCAGGTGCGCGGGCGTCTCGCCGCCCATGCCCTCCCACCAGACGTCACCGTCGTCGGTCAGCGCGACGTTGGTGAACAGCGAGTTGCCCTTCTCGATGGTGCGCATCGCGTTCGGGTTGGTGTGCTCGTCGGTGCCCGGCGCGACGCCGAAGAAGCCGGCCTCGGGGTTGACCGCGTACAGGCGGCCGTCCTCGCCGAAGCGCATCCAGGCGATGTCGTCACCGAGGGTCTCGACCTTCCAGCCCGGGATGGTCGGCTGGAGCATCGCCAGGTTGGTCTTGCCGCAGGAGGAGGGGAACGCGGCCGCGATGTAGTGGACCTTGTTCTCCGGGGAGATCAGCTTGAGGATCAGCATGTGCTCGGCGAGCCAGCCCTCGTCGCGCGCCATCGCCGAGGCGATGCGCAGCGAGTAGCACTTCTTGCCCAGCAGCGCGTTGCCGCCGTAGCCGGAGCCGTAGCTCCAGATCATCCGCTCCTCGGGGAAGTGGGTGATGTACTTGGTGTCGTTGCACGGCCACTGCACGTCTTCCTGGCCCGGCTCCAGCGGCGCACCCACGGAGTGCAGGGCGGGTACGAACGGGGCGTCGGTGCCCAGGCGCTCCAGCACCTTCTCGCCCATCCGGGTCATGATGTGCATCGAGACCACGACGTACTCGGAGTCGGTGATCTCCACGCCCAGCTTCGGCTCGTCGGCGCCCAGCGGGCCCATGCAGAACGGGATGACGTACATCGTGCGGCCGCGCATGGAGCCCCGGTAGAGCTCGGTCATGGTGGCCTTCATCTTGGCCGGGTCCATCCAGTTGTTGGTGGGCCCGGCGTCCTTCTCCTCGACGGAGCAGATGTAGGTCCGCTCCTCGACGCGCGCCACGTCGGACGGGTCCGATGCCGCGTAGAACGAGTTCGTCTTCTTGTCGAGACGCTTGAAGGTGCCTGCCTCCACGAGGCGGTCCGTCAGCCGCGTCCATTCGTCCTGCGAACCGTCACACCACACCACGCGGTCGGGTGTGGTCAGCTCCGCGACCTCACGCACCCACGACAACAGGCGCTCGTGCTTGGTCGGGGCCTGGTCGAGACCGGGAATGGTCAATGCGGTCATCGCGACGTGTCTCCTGACTGGGCGCCACAGCCCGGACTGGTCATCGGCGAGCTCACCCGCCGACGTGTGCAGGGAACGCTTCGCCCGGCCCGGAGAGCCGGGCGAAGTCAAAAAAGGGATGCAACGAGGCTAACGGGGATAGCGGCGCGCAATGAAGATCGGGGTTGTCGGTTCTCTCACAGGAACGATAAGGGAATCGATTCAGTTGGCTTTTCCGCTCCGGTGCTCGCGGAAATCTCGTCGCAGGACGTGCCTGAGGTGCCAGATTTTCCGGCGAAGCGGACATGAGTGCGAACGACCGGCGAACCCGGGATAGCCGCCGAATGGCGGTTGCTGCTTGCTGAGGAGAAAACACGAAAACCGCTCGATGGCTGGAGAAATGAGCCACGAGCGGGTGGCGGAATCACATTCCGTCGAGAAATTCGCGACCGGGCGTCACACCCAGGTGCTGTCCTTCGCGGACGTCGACGGTTCGCCGGTGCAAGGGGCTTCGAGGCCGGCCTCGGCCGCCGGGGGCTTCGGCTGGAACTCGGGCTCGTCGAACGTCCAGGTCGCGTCGTCGGTCGCGGAGGCGACCTGGTTCGGCGCGTACTGGCCGTTGTCGCCGATCTGGCCCTGCTCGACGACCGTCCACTCCCCGTCGCCCGTGTGGTGCGAGATGGTCACGTCGCCGGTCTGGGTGATCTCGACGACCTGGTCGGCGGAGCCGTCGCCGTCCACGTCGGTGACCATCACGGTGTTGCCGTTCTCGGACTGCACGACCGCGGTGTCGGCGATCCCGTCGGAGTTGGTGTCCTCGGTCGCCGGGCCGACCTGGACGTCGCCCTGCGGGGTGTCCATGACCATCTGCTTGCCCTCGTCGGGGTGCCCGTCGGGGGCGCCGCCGGGGTTCTGGTGCGGGGTCTCGGCCGTCCACTCCCCGGTGTCGGCGTGGAAGCGCGCCTGGTCGACGACCTGCCCGTCCTCGGTGATCGTCTGCATGAGGTCGGCCTGGCCGTCGGCGTTCTCGTCGACGTACGCGACGTAGCCGTCGTCGGTCATCACCGACCCGGTCTCGTCCAAGCCGTCGCCGTCGAGGTCGTAGTTGGCCTCGGCGGTGTACTCCTCGCCGTCGACGGTGACCTTGATGTCCCCGTCTCCGGCGCCGGTCTCCTCGATGTACACGTCGGCACCCTCCGCCGCCTTCACCTGCACGCGTTGGACGCAGCCTAGAGGTCAGGGGTTCCCGCCCGGAACCGGATGACCCGCAACCCACCGATTTCACCGAGATGGACGGCTCGGATCCCGGGGCCCTCGGGGCGCTCTGCGGGGAGAGGCCGGGGTGTTGCCGGATCCCGTGATCCTCTGCTCCGGTCATGGTCGGGACATGCGGAAACTGAGTTGGATCCCGGTCGCCGTGGCCGCCGGGATGGTGCTGAGCGCAGGTCCGGCGAGCGCGATCGTCGGAGGTCAGGAGACGACCACGGATCGCTACCCGTGGGCGGTCAACGTGATCGACGAGAACCCGTCAGTGCCGCTGCCGTGGCGGAGCGGGTGCGGTGGAGCGCTGGTCGCGCCGGACAAGGTGGTCACCGCCGCGCACTGCGTGGACGAGGACCCGAAGGAGGACTTCACCGTTGCCGCGGGCCGCACCGACCTGCGGACCCAGGACGGCGAGGAGCGGAAGGTCTCGGAGGTCTGGATCCACCCGGACTTCCGCCACGAGGCACCGCCGCCGGGGCAACTGCCCCGGATGACCTCGGACGTGGCTGTGCTGACCTTGGACGCGCCGGTGTCGCGTCCGACGATCCCGCTCGCCGACGAGCACGACGCGGACCTCTACGTGCCCGGCCGGGAAGCCGTGGTGCTCGGTTGGGGATCGCTCACCGAGGCACCCGAGGATGCGATGGCCACGCCGCTGCTGCACGAAGCGCGGATGTGGATCACGCCGGACGCGCCGTGCCTGCGCGCCCACGAGGAGGACGGGCTGAACCCGATGACCTTCGACCTGGCGGAGTACGTCTGCACCCGCGACCCGATCGACGGCTCCACCACCGGAGGAGGCGACAGCGGAGGTCTGCTGGTGGTCGACGGCGAGCTCGTCGGCGTCGTGGGTGGCGGTTCCCTCACGCAGGAGAAGAACTACGCGAGCTTCGCCGACGTGAGCGCCTTCCACCCCGAGATCGACGACCAGCTGGACCGATGACCAACTGGACCGATGACCTGGGCAGTTCCCGGTTTGAGTGGTGATGTCCGGGGAGGTTGGTCAGTGGGGTGGGGAAGTTTTCATGAAAACTTCCCCACCCCACTGACCAGACATCTCGGGCGCGAAAGGGCCCCAATCAGGACTGGAACCGGGAACGGCCGCGTCAGGGGGCCGTGTCGCGGAGGTTCCTGATGCCGGCCAGGAGGTGCTCGGCGCGCTCCCGGCCGGTGGTGGCCTCGGCGAGTCGGCGGTCGACGATCTGGAGGCGGCGGCTGCGCTCGGCCGCGTCCATCTTCAGGGCCTTGTCGACGTCGCGGAGCTCGCCCTCGATCGCCTCGATCCGCCTGGTCAGCGCGTCGTCGAGGGCCAGCGAGAGCTGCTGCTCGGCCTCGATGAGCTGCTCCGCGACGAGCTGGTCCAGCGCTGATCGGGCGTCGGCGATGGCGTCGGTGAGCCACTGCTTGAGGTGCTGCTTGTCGGCGGCGTGCTTGCGGGTGCGGGCCATCCACCACCCCGCGCCGAGCCCGAGCACGATCGTCACCGGCAGCACGACCGGGTTCAGGACCGCCACGCCCAGCCCGGTCAGCGGCATCGCCGCCGCGCGGCCCACGCCGAGCCCGCCGGAGACACCCATGAACACCAGCAGCTTGTCCTCGGCGGTCGGCGGCCGCTTGTCCGGCGGGCGCAGCACGATCGGAGCCTGCGCGCCCCGCGCGAACTGGGAGCGGATCACGTCGAGCTCCTCGGCGGAGAACAGGTCGTTGAGCGCCTGCTCGGCGACCGCCGCGAGCCGGGCCGAGAGCATCGTGGCGATGCGGGTCGAGACCATCTGCAACGCGATGTCGACCTGACGCGGCAGGTCGGCGATGTCCTTGCGCCCGGCGCTGTCGATGGACCGGCGAAACCAGTTCTGCACGTCGCGGACCTGACGGCTGACCTCGTGGCTGGTCTCCACCCGGGTGCGCTGGATCTCGCCGCGCAGCTTGACCTGCCAGCCGCGGGTCGACGAGCGGCGGGCCGTGGCCAGCTCGTCCCGGCGCGCGCGCAGCGATTCGGCCTCGTCCTCGCCGACGGTCAGCGCGCGCTTCTCGGATTCCAGGTTCGCGGTCAGCTCGCCCAGCACGGTCGACAGCGCACGCATCGTGTTGGCCTCGCCGAGCATCGCCGAGCGGCCGGCGATCAGCCGTTCCAGCTCGTCGCGGAGCTCGACCACGCCGGACTTCTCGCGCAGCAGCGCGGCGTTGGCGGACTCGGGTGCCTGGGCGGCGCGCAGGTGCATGCGGGCCGAGACGGGGAAGATCGGGACCTCGGCGAACCGGGGTGCGTGCTCGGCCAGCAGTCTGCGGTCCTCGGCCAGCACCTGCCGCCAGCCGCGGTGCTGATCGGTCTTGGCCAGCGCGAACAGCACGGTCTCCACGCGGTCGCCGACCTGCTGCAGGAACTCCAGCTCGCCCCGGGTGAACGGGGACGAGGCGTCGACGACGAACAGCAGCGCGGTCGCCGACGCGGCCGCTTCGCGAGCGAGCTCGCCGTGCAGCTCCTCCAGCCCGCCGACGCCGGGCGTGTCGACGACGGTCAGCCGGCTCAGCGCGTCCAGGGGCGCGGTGACGCGCACGTAGCGCGGCGGCAGCTGCCCCTCGGGAAGTTCGCGGCCCGCGGTGGTCCAGTTCGGCAGCTCGTCGAGGTCGAAGGGCACCGGGTCCTGCTGACCCGGGTAGCAGGCGTGCGCCTCCCACTGCTCCCCCCGCTCGAACTGCAGGTAGGTGGCGGTGGCGACGTCGGCGTCCACCGGTGACAGCTCCGGGTGCTCCAGCAGGGCGTTGACCAGGGAGCTCTTGCCGCGGTTGGTCTCGCCGACCACCGCGGCGCTCGGCGTGGTGGGACGGCTGCGGCGGACCTGCTCGACCCACTCCCACGCCTCGGGGTCGGCTTCCCGAAGGAAGCCGAGCAGCTTGTCCCGGGTCTGCTTGACCTGCTGCGGGAGCGCAGCGGCAACAGCAACTCCAGGAGTCGTCATCTCCCCACCTCCTGGCCGTTGGTCCTGCGTGCGGCTCGTCAAGCGCTCCGAACGTACCGGTTCACCTGCGGAGCTGGTAGACGGTGACCACCGGGGTGCGGAGGACCCGGTCCCGGTCGGCGAAGCCGAGGAGTTCCGTCTCGGCGATGACGCCGTCGAGCGCGGGATCGTCGGTGGGCGCGGTGCCGCCGGCTTCGTGGATCGCGGGGTCGAAGCGCTCGCCCTCGGGCCGCAGTGCGAACACCCCGACCTGGGTGAGCCCTTCGGCGAGGCGGTCGGCGACGGCTGCGGTGCGGGCGCGATCCACCGCGTACACGCACAGCTGGATGAGCGCGGCCCGGTCCGTCACCGCTTGGTCGAGCGGGTCGATGACGGTTTCGCTGGTCACGGCGGTCATGTCTGTCCCCTGATCGGCGTCTGCGTCGGAGGCCGGGGCACCGGCTTCTTCCAGAGCAGACGAACCCGAAAGGTGCTCGGTTCCGCTTTCGGGTGACTTCTTCGGTCGCCGCCAGCTCCGCACCGTGATCACCTGGTCCGCAGCTGCTGCCAGAGGAGGAAGTACGCCCGGTGCACCACGTGCGCGACCCGGCTCTGCGCGGGCGTCGCGCCGAACGAGGAGAAGGACCGCCACCAGTTGGCGCGTTCCAGCGCCAGATCGGTCAGCTCGGCGGGTGAGAGCCCCTGGCTGCCGAGCTGCTCGGCCGGGGCGGTGCTGCCGCCCACCCGCATCACCTCGTCGGCCAGGTCCGGCGGCATCTCCACCGAGCCGGCCGCGACCAGCGTCAACGCCTCCAGGACGCGGAGCTGGTGAGCTTCCGGCCTGGCCAGCAGCCCCTCGATCGCGTCGTGCACCTTCCGCTGCTCCTCGCGCTCACCGGAGGAGTGCGCGAGGGCGGTGATCGACGCCAGCGCCGCCGCCGCCTTGATGCCGTCGGCGCGCACCCGGAACACCGAGTCCAGCCGGTCGAGCACCGACGCCAGCCCGGAGGCGTCGCGGACCCGGCGCCGCAGCTCGCCCGCGGTGATGTCGGGTTCGCCGTCCAGCGCGTCCAGGGCCCGGCGCACGCCGTGCAGGTCCATCCGCTCCAGCAGGTGGGTGCGGGTGCCCGCCGGGACGTCGCACTCCCAGCTGGTGAACAGGTCCGCCGACAGCAGCAGGGTTTCCCGCGTCGAGGCGTCGAGCTTGGCCAGCGAGCGCAGCGCCTCGGCGTCGTGGGCCGTGAAACCACCGGTCTCGGCGGTCTCGGCGAGCAGCCCGATCACCGGGAGCACGTCGGCGACCTTGGGCTTGAGCAGCTCCGACTGCTTGGCGGCCAGGATCTCGGCGGCCTTCCAGAGGTCGTCGTCGGCGCCCTCGACGGTGTCCGCCTCGATCATGTCGGCCTTGTTGAGCACCGCGATCGCGTTCACCGGGCCGGCTTCGCGGCTCGCCGTCGCCGCGGTGAAGGCGGCCAGCGCCTGCTCGTCGTCGGCTCGGACGCCCTGCGTGACGACGTAGACGACCGCCTCCGCGCCGATCACGGCGTCTCGGGAGACGGGGTCGAGCTGCTGGGTGCCCAGCGCCTGCTCGGTGCGGGCGACCGAGGCCGAGTCCAGCGACCCCAGCCCGGGGGTGTCGATCACGGTGAGGTCCCGCAGCACCGCGTTGGTCAGGTAGGCCTCCAGGTGCGAGACCTCGTCGAAGTCCACGCCCAGGTCGGCCGGGATGCCGCCGCCCGGGTCGAAGGGCACCGCCTGCTTGCGGCCGTCGTGGAAGACGACCTCGACGCGGTCGACCGTTCCGTACTGGAAGCGCGTCACCAGTCGCGTGCACTCGCCGACGTCGGTGGGTGCCACCCGCCGCCCGATCAGCGCGTTGACCAGGGTGGACTTGCCGGACTTGATCCGCCCGGCGACGGCGACCTGCAGCGGGGCGCCGAGCCGGTCCAGCACCTCGGCGAAGCCCTCGGCGGTCCGCTCGGAGACCTCCGGCTGCAGTCCCGCGCACAGCCGGGCCACCGAGGCCGACAACGGGCCTGGCCAGCTCTGCTGCTCGGGTGCCGTGCTCAACGCGCTCGATGCCCTTCCGGCGGTTCGGACGATCCGGACTTCCCGGGAACCCGCCCGCCCCATCCTGCCACGCCGCACCCACGCCACGGGATCAGTCCACAGAGGACTGATGAGCGATCACCGCCCGGCCCTCCCGCCCGCGCGGCTAGCCTGCGGAGGTGAGCGTTGATCTGAAGCCCGAACTCGTCGCCCTCGACATCGACGGAACCTTGCTGAACCCGGACACCGACACGATCTCCGATGCGGTCAAGGCCGCCGTGCGGCGCGTGGTGGATTCAGGCGCGCAGCTGGTCCTGGCGACCGGCCGCACCTTCCTGGGCGTCCTCCCCGTGCTCGACGAGCTGTCGCTGACCAGCGGATTCGCACTGTGCTCGAACGGCTCGGTGCTGGCGGACGTGGCTCGCCGCGAGCCGGTGTCGGTGGCCTCGTTCGACGCGACCCCGACGCTGCGCGTGCTCCAGGAGCACCTGCCCGGCGCGATCTTCGCCGCGGAGGACGTCGGCATCGGCAACCTCGTCTCCGCCCCGTTCGACCCGGAGAAGCTGCACGGGCCGCAGCGGCTCACGCCGGTCGGCGAGCTGACCGCCGAGCCGGTGCCGCGCCTGATCGCCGAGTGGACCGGGCACGACCCGGCCGAGCTCGCCGAGACCGTCGCCGGCGTCCGGCTGCCGCAATGCACGATCACCGTCGACACCTACGAGCCGTGGGTCACCGTGGTCCCCGAGGGCCTGTCCAAGGGCGCTGCGCTGGAGAAGCTGCGCACCGAACTCGGCATCGCCGAAGGCCACACCTTCGCGGCGGGCGACGGCACCAACGACTTCGAGATGCTGCGCTGGGCCGCTCGCGGGGTCGCCATGGGCCAGGCGCCACTGGAGCTGCGCGCCGCAGCCGACGCGACCATCGGCACCGTCGCCGAGGACGGCCTGGCCGCGGAGCTGGACCGCCTCTTCCGCTGAGAGATCCACTGTGGACCCGATCTGCGGGTCGGGCCCCTGGGACAGGGGTGCCGCTCGGGGACAACCCTGAGGTGCGTCATCCTCGAAGCCGGTTCACTACTACCGGCACAGCTCCGCGTCCCAGCAACAGGAGTGATCATGATCGAGGCGAAAGGCCTCACCAAGCGATACGGCCAGAAGGTGGCGGTCGACGACCTGTCGTTCACCGTCAAACCCGGCCACGTCACCGGGTTCCTCGGCCCCAACGGCGCGGGCAAGTCCACCACGATGCGGATGATGCTCGGCCTGGACAACCCCACCGCCGGCGAAGTGCACATCAACGGCAAGCGCTACAGCGACCTCCGCAACCCGTTGCGCACCGTCGGAGCGCTGCTGGACGCCAAGTGGGTGCACCCCAACCGCTCCGCCCGCGCGCACCTGCGGTGGATGGCGCGCTCCAACGGCATCTCGATGCAGCGCGTCGACGAGGTCCTGGAGCAGGTCGGCCTCACCGACGTCGCCCGGCGCAACGCGGGCGGGTTCTCGCTGGGCATGTCGCAGCGCCTGGGCATCGCGACCGCGCTGCTCGGCGACCCCGAGGTGCTGCTCTTCGACGAACCCGTCAACGGCCTCGACCCGGAAGGCATCCACTGGATCCGTCGGTTCATGCAGGGCCTCGCCGCCGAAGGGCGCACGGTCTTCGTCTCCAGCCACCTGCTGTCGGAAATGGCGCTGACGGCCGAAGAACTCGTCGTCATCGGCCGCGGCAAGCTGATCGCCCAGTGCAGCACCGCCGAGTTCGTCGACAACGCGGGCAGCACCTCGGTGCTGGTCCGCTCGCCGGGAGCCCAGCAGCTCCAGCAGCTGCTCGGCGAGCAGTTCACCGTCCGCACCTCCGAGGCGGACCGGCTCGTCGTCGACGGCGCCACCACCGAGCAGATCGGTGAACTCGCCGCCCAGCACCAGATCGTGCTGCACGAGCTCACCGCCCAGCGCGGCTCGCTCGAGGACGCCTTCATGCAGATGACCAGCGACGCCGTCGAATACCAGACCGCGCTCGGCCAGGCGACCGAGCTGACCGCCCAGGGGGTGGCCCGATGACCCTGCTCGCCGTCGAGCGGATGAAGCTCTTCTCCACCCGCTCCCCGTGGTGGTGCGTGTTCCTCGCGCTGGCGCTGCCCATCGGTTTCACCGCGCTCATCGCCGCCTACTCCGACGGAATCGCGTTGAGCACCACGCAGTTCGGCCACCAGTTCGGGCTGATGGTGACGCTCGTGCTGGCCGCGCTCGCGATCACCACCGAGTACCGGTTCGGCACGATCCGCGCGACCTTCCAGGCCGTGCCCAACCGAACCGCCGTGCTGCTGGCCAAGACCGGAGTCGTCGGCGTCCTCGCGCTGATCATCGGCGAGGTCGGCGCGTTCGGCTCCTGGGGCGTCTCCAAGCTCCTGCACCCCGAGTCCGGCGAACTCGCGATCACCACCGCCGAGCAGTGGCGCCAGGTCGCCGGGATCGGGCCCGTGTTCGCGCTCTCCGCCGTGCTCGCCGTCGGCGTCGGCATGCTGCTGCGCCAGACCGCCGGCGCGGTGACCCTGCTCCTGCTGTGGTCGCTGCTCGTGGAGAACCTCGTCGCGCTGATCCCCGAGATCGGCCCGGACGTCCAGCAGTGGATGCCCTTCGTGATGGCCGACCACTTCCTGTCGGGCGGCGGCAGCATGGCCATCGAGATGCCCCTGGGGCCCTGGGGAGCGCTCGCGTACTTCGCGGCGGTCACGGTGGGTGTCTGGGTGATCGGACTGGCCGTGACGCACCGGCGCGATGCCTGACCAGCGGATTTGATCATGGAACCCGAAAACCTTGATCAAACCGGGGAATCCCCAGCTGGGCCCGGGATCGCAAAACGTTACCGAGCCCGGCCGAGAGTCTGATCACGCCGACCGATAGGATCACCTGCAAGATCGAGCGGTCGCCATCGGCACCCCGATCGCACCGGGTCACATCGGACACGGTGGGTCAGCGAAGGATCACCCGGTGATTCGAGAACGCTGAAGCACAACCAAAGACGACCGACTGCAGTAGCGCTCGGGGGCGCCGGCGGTCGGGACGGGGGAGGGCCCGGGCTGTCATTCGGGGGATGGCCCGGGCCCTGTGCTTTTCTCTTTTCTCTTTTCGCTTTGTCGCGGCCGTTCCTCGGCTCGCCTTCTGTCCTGGGCGTGGTCCTGTTTACGGACACGACTCCGTGGTCATCCTGCTTGGCGGTGCGGGTAGGGGAACCTGAGCGGCGCTGTGGACTCCGCGCGCCACTCCTGATGTATGCCAATACGCGGCGTCGCGGCGTGCTCGCCACAGCGCCGCTCAGAACCCCCGGCGGTGCGCGTTGCTCAGGTGGGGCAAGGAGAAAACGGCTTCGCCGTTTGCCTGACGTGCTCTTGTGGTCTTCTTCTCAGACCTGTGGGCGGACCACCAGTACTGGGCAGGCTGCGTGGCGGACGCATTGTTCGGCTACTGAGCCGAGCATGAGGCCTGCGAAGCCTCCTCTGCCTCTGTGGCCCACCACCAGGAGGTCCGCGCCTCTGGAGGCGGCTAGGAGGGCCTGCGGGGAGGGTGAGTGGACCACGTGGATCTCGGCGGTCACCTTCGGCGGGTCGCCCACCTTGCTCGCGACCAGGTTCGCCGTCTCGCGCTCCACCTCCCGCTGGAAGGCCTCGGTGCTGGGGACCGCGTTCGGCGGGCAGTCGGCGGGGCGGGGAGCCGTGCGCATGCTCCAGGCCCGCACGACGTGCAGCACGGCGTTGCGCCGCTCGGCCTCCTCGCAGGCCACGGTCAGGGCTCGCAGCGACGAGGCGGAGGTGTCGACACCCACCACGACCCCGCCGTTGATCTCCACGCGTTGGAACGTCTGGTCCGGCACGCCTCTACTCCAACCGCCTGGGCTCGTGTTGTCGAGCCAACGTCCACTAGGTCAACCGAACGAGTTTTGTCTGTGATTGCGATCACATTTTACATGGATGTCTCATCCGTCGTTTTGGCTGTGGTAAGGCATTAAGGAGAAGTTGTCCCGCAACCAGCGTCGCTTGGGGGCATGCGCTGGCCGTGGGCGAGTAGTTCGGCTCGCGTCTTTCTCCACACGATGAGGAGTGGGCCACATGCTGTCTTCACAAGAGCCTGCACTGGTCGAGGCAACGCGCGGAGGGAACATCCGCCCCAAGCGCGTCGGCAACGACGTCCAACTGGAACCGGTCCCGCGACTGGAGTGGTCGCTGGCGACCGAAGCGCACCCGCCCGCCACGGAGGCGGCGTCACCCGCGTCCCTCCGCGGCAGCTGGATCCACACCGCGTCCGAGCGCCAGGTCCTGGAGCTGTTCCGCAAGCTCAACGGGGCGAAGCGCAGGCTGCCCGCTCCGTGGTGGCTGCGCGCGCTCGACCGGGGTGACATCGCTTCGCGCGCTGCGGCTTTCGAGGTCGAGGACGAGGTGCACGCCGTCCTCTCCGCCCGGCCCGGATGGGTCTTCGTGCCCTGGGCCGGAATCAGCGAAGCCGGGTACTGGGAGTACGCGCCGTCCGACTACGGCACGGTCAAGATGCCCACCGCGGTCGTCCTGACCGACGAGCACGAGGGCTACCTGAACGTCGTGCCCGCCTACCGGGACGCGGAACCGCTGCCCGTGCCGACCAGTACCGCCACGTTGCTGTCCCTGCTCCCGCAGGTCGAGGCCTGGTGACGTGAGCCATCGCCGGGCCTGCGAGGCCGGGCCTGCACGCGGGGGCTGTCGCCGGTTTGCGATAATTCTTCCTCGTGAGTTCCTCTGACCAGCAGGTTCCGTTCCGCCGCACCGTCGTCAGCTACGTCCAGCGAGGCGAGCGGATGACCGTCGGGCAACAGCGGGCCTGGGACCGCTACTGGCCCGAGCTCGGCTCCGACGTCACCGAGCTGCCCGAGGGGCCGCTGGCCGTCGAGTCCTGGTTCGGCCGCAGCGCCCCGGTGGTGCTGGAGATCGGTTCGGGCATGGGCGAGACGACCGCGCAGCTCGTCGCCGCGCAGCCGGACGTCAACTACCTGGCGGTCGAGGTCTACAAGCCCGGCCTGGCCCAGCTGATGCTGCGCGCCGAGAAGCTGGAGGCCACCAACCTCCGGCTGCTGCGCGGTGACGCCGTCGTGCTGCTGCGCGACCACGTCGAGCCCGGCTCGCTGGACGAGGTGCGGATCTACTTCCCGGACCCGTGGCCGAAGAAGCGCCACCACAAGCGCCGCCTGGTGCAGCCCGGATCGGTCGAGCTGATCACCTCGCGGCTGCGGCCGGGCGGCGTGCTGCACCTGGCCACCGACTGGGAGAACTACGCCGAGCAGATGCTCGAGGTGTGCGAGGCCGAACCGCAGCTGCGCAACCGCTACGCCGACGAGCCCGGCGGCTGGGCTCCGCGGCCCGAGTGGCGTCCGGTCACGAAGTTCGAGAACCGCGCGCACGACGAGGGCCGCGAGATCCACGACCTCATCTACGAGCGGGTCTGACTCCACGTGGACGAACCTTGATCGACCGAGATGTTCACTCGAATGGTCGATCAAGGGATCCGTCAATCGCGTCGAAACTAGTTACATCACGTCATTGACCACTCATTCGTGGCGAGCCAAGATCACCGGAAAGAGGACAGATCACGGGCTGCCGAGTGAGCAGGTTTCACGACTACGTTTGCGCGGCGTGACGGCTATTCGCGAGGAACTCACCCCGAGTCAGACGACCCCGTCGGAATCGGCCGCCGAGGAATTCCTGCGCTCGTTCCACTCCGCCCACTCCGGAGCAGGCTCGCTGCGCGATCGGCTCGCCGAGGTCCGCCGCAGCATCGCCGAGACCGGGACCTACCGGCACACCACCGCCGAGCTCGCCTACGGCGCTCGCGTCGCGCTCCGGGACAGCGGCTGGTGCACCAGCGGCCTGCCCTGGCGGCGGCTGAAGGTCCGCGACCTGCGCGGGCTGCGCAACGCCTCGGCCATCGCCAGCGAGTGCTTCGAGCACCTCCGGCTGGCCACCAACTCAGGCCGCATCCAGCCCCTGGTCACCGTCTTCGCCCCGGACTCCCCCGACGCCCCCGGGCCGCAGATCTGGAACGAGCAGGTCGTCCGCTACGCCGGCTACGCGCTGGCCGGCGGCGGCGTGCTCGGCGACGCCCGCTACCAGGGCTTCACCTCGCAGGCGCAGCGCCTCGGGTGGAAACCCCCGGCCGAGCGCGGGCGCTTCGACCACCTGCCGCTGGTCGTGGAGACCCGGCACGAGGGCGTCAAGCTCGCCCCGGTGCCGCGCGACGTCGTCCAGGAAGTGCCGCTGGAGCACCCCGACTACCGCTGGTTCGAAGAGCTCGGACTGCGCTGGCACAGCGTTCCGCTGATCAGCAACATGCAGCTGACCATCGGCGGGATCCGCTACCCGGCGGCACCGTTCAACACCTGGTTCGTGGGCACCGAGATCGGCACCCGCGGCCTGGCGGACGACAACGCCTACGGCCAGACCCGGCAGGTCGCCGAACGCCTGGGCATGGACACCTCGACCGAACGCAGCCTGTGGCGGGACCGGGCGATCGTCGAGATCAACCGGGCCGTCCTGCACTCCTTCGACGCCGCCCGCGTGACCATCACCGATCACCACAGCGAAGCCCTGCACCGGCTCGAGTGGCTGCGCGCGGGACGGCGTCCCAGCGGTTCGGCGCCGGCGTTCACGGTGAGCAGGACCGCGGCCCACCGGGCCAGAAGCGGAGCGGACGATCCACCAGCGCCGGAGGCGCGGGTAACCGGGCGCCGAGCGCCGGTCGCGCCTGAGCAGGCCGCGTCTCCAGAAGGGCGAAATCGGCCCCGCTACGACGTTCTGGCCCGGATGAGCCGCCGGTGTCTGGGCACGGACCTGCCCCAGGACTGAAGCGGCCGGTGCTCTCGCCGTGATTGCCGTTCTCCAGCAGATCCGGCAGCACCGAGCTCAGCGCCATCAGCAGCAACGCCAGCATGGCGATCGCGGCGGCGATTGCGGTCATCGTCGTTTCGAACATGGTGAACCTCCCCGACTCGGGTTCGTCATTCCCAGCGTGGCTGTTGCCAGGGCCTGCGCGGATCGGCCAGCCGGGGATGTTTTCCCTGATCATTCGGTTGGCCCATCGGGGTCCTGCCCTAAGGGGCGGGGCCTCGCTGCGGCCTGGTTCCAGGTTCGTCCACCAGGCCGGAAACCGGTATCGGCCCGCAGGCCAGCGATCAGGGCTCGGAGATCAGCCCATCGGCCAGCGCGCCGTCGACCTTTCGGCCAACGCCGGAGGCGGTGAGCTGGGCGGTCGGGGCCACGGCGCCGAGGTCGTCCGAGCGTGGAAAGCGGTGCGGCAGAATGCCGTCATGCCGACCGCACTCCGCCTGCACGCACCGATGGTCCTGCCCTGCGACCCGACCTGCTCGGTCATCCGGGACGCCGTGGTGGACGTCGAGGACACCGGCCGCATCAGCTACTGCGGGCCCAGACAGGGCGCACCGGAACGCCCGAACGACGCCGTCGTCCGGGAGTGCGTCGGGATCCTGCTGCCCGGTCTGATCAACGCGCACGCCCACAGCCCGATGACGCTGCTGCGCGGCATGGGCGCGGATCTCCCGCTGCTGCGCTGGCTCAACGAGGTCATCTTCCCGGCCGAGGCCAGGCTGCGGCCGTCCGACGTGCGGGCGGGGATGGAGCTGGGCTGCGTGGAGATGCTGCGCGCGGGCATCACGACCAGCGCCGAGATGTACTTCATCGCCGAGTCCATGGTCGAGGCGACGCTGGCGGTGGGATCCCGCGCGGTGCTGGCCTCCGCCGTGATCGACACCCCGGCGCTGGAGGCGCTCGGTGGCTGGCGCGGTGCCGTCAAGACCATCGACCGCTGGATCGACGCCGACGGCCTGCGCTTCGGCCCCGGCGAGCGCGTCGAGCTCGCCTACGGCCCGCACTCGGCCTACCTGCTGCCCACCGAGGCCCTGCAGACCATCGGCGAGTCGGCGCAGCAGCGCAACGCCCTCGTGCACACCCACGTCGCCGAGACCCTCACCGAGGACGTCGTCCAGCGCGAGGAGTACGGCTCGGTTCCGGCGCTGCTGGACAAGCTCGGCGTGCTGGAAGGCCGCGTCGTGGCGGCGCACGGCGTGCACCTCAGCGACGAGGACATCGCGCTCTTCGCGCGTCGCGGCGTCGGCGTCGCGCACTGCCCGGGTTCCAACGCCAAGCTCGCCTCCGGCACCGCACGGCTGGTCGAGCTGCTCAGCGCCGGTGTCCCGGTGGGGCTGGGCACCGACGGGCCGTCCAGCAACGACGACCTCGACCTGTGGGAAGAGGTGCAGCTCGCGGGCCTGCTCGCGCGCACCGTGACCGGCGACGCGACCGCGCTCAGCGCCCGGGCGGCGCTGCTGGCCGCGACCCGGGGTGGCGCCGAGGCGCTCCACCGCGACGACATCGGCGTGCTGGAACCTGGCCGGTGGGCTGACATCGTGCACCTCGACGTCGACAACCCGGCGTTCGCAACGGGTCTCGACGCACCCGACGAGCAGGTGCTGTCCAACGTGGTGTGGGCGGCGGGTTCTCGCAGCGTGCGGGACGTGTGGGTGGCCGGCGAGGAGGTCCTCAGCGACCGGGAACCCACCCGCGTCGACCGCCGCACGGTCCAGGCCGCGGCCCGCACCGCCGCCCAGCACGTCAGGGGTTGAGTGGTGGGGAAGTTTTCATGAAAACTTCCCCACCCACCGAACCAACCGGGTCAGGACACGAATGAGCCCCGGACCGCGCAGGTCCGGGGCTCGGTGTGGAAGATCAAGCAGCGGCGGGGCGCACGATGATCTCGGTGAGGTGCGAGTCCGGCGTGGCGTGCACGGCCGAGATGATCGGCCGGGCGACGGACTCGGGGCGCAGGTAGCGGTCGGCCTCGAAGGCTCCGCCTTCCTGCTCGCGGACGGTGCGCTGCATGTCCGTCGCGGTCCTGCCGGGGAACACCGAGGTCACGCGCACGCTGTTGGTGGCTTCCTCGGCCCGCAGGACGTCGGCGAACGCGCGCAGCGCGAACTTGCTGGCCGAGTAGGCGCCCCAGTTCGGCTTGGGGTTCAGGCCGGAACCGGAGTTCACCAGCACCACGTGCCCCTTCGAGGCGCGCAGCTGCGGCAGCAGCAGGCGGGTGAGCTCGGTGACGGCGAAGAGGTTCACCTCGAAGGTGCGCCGCCAGGAATCGCCGGTGGCGTCGGCGATGGTGTTGAGCTCGACGAGTCCGGCGCAGTGCACCAGGACGTCGACGCGCTCGATGTCGGTCGCGGCGTCGGCCAGCGCGGCTTGGTCGGTCAACTCGACCGGCCACGCGCGGGCGGCGCCCGGTAGTTCGTCGATCAGGGACTGGATGGCGTCGGTGTCGCGGCCGCCCAACAACAGGTCATGTGTGGTGGACAGCTCACGCGCGACCGCGGCCCCGATGCCTCGTGAGGCGCCGGTGACCAGGGCAATCGGGCGTTCGGGCATGTCTTTAACGCTACAGGTGGCGCATTTCACGCAGGTCACCGGCCGTCCCATCCTCCGGTCCGGTCTTGACCGGGTGGGTGGCGGGCGCGTATGCCCTTCCGGTGAGCAGCGCCAACGTCGTCTCCGCCGAGATGCAGAACCGGATCCTGCGCAAGGTCGCGGTCCGGTTGATGCCCTTCTTGTGCCTCCTGTACTTCGTCAACTACCTGGACCGCGTGAACATCGGTTTCGCCGGGCCGAACGGGATGAACGACGAGCTGGGCATGACCGCGACGGTCTTCGGCTTCGCCTCGGGGATCTTCTTCCTCGGCTACCTGGTGCTGGAGGTGCCGAGCAACCTCGCCCTGCACCGCTTCGGCGCCCGCAAGTGGCTGGCTCGGATCATGATCACCTGGGGGATCGTCGCCACCGTCATGGCGTTCGTGCCCAACGCGACGACGCTGGTGGTGCTGCGATTCCTGCTGGGCATCGCCGAAGCCGGGTTCTTCCCGGGCATCATCCTGTACCTGACGTACTGGTTCCCGGCCGTGCAGCGGGCCAAGGCGGTCGCGCTGTTCATGGCCGCCGTCCCCGTCTCCAGCGCCATCGGCGCGACCGTCTCCAGCGCGTTGATCAGCAGCGGGCACGGACTCCTCGGCCTGTCCGGCTGGCGGTTCATGTTCCTGGTCGAGGGCGTGCCGGCGATGCTGCTGGCGGTGGCCACCTGGTTCTTCCTGACCGACCGGCCGGAGCAGGCCACGTGGCTCGAGGCCGAGGAGCGCGAGTGGCTGTCCGGCCAGCTGGAGGCCGAGCGCGCCGAGACCGAGTCGGCGCACGCGTGGCCGCTGCGCAAGGCGTTGACGCACCCGCGGATCCTGGCGCTGGCGTTCGTCTACTTCGGCATCGCCTACGGCCTGTACGCGCTGGGCTTCTTCCTGCCCACGATCGTCAACGGCTTCGAGCAGCAGTACGGGACCGAGCTGTCGACGATGGAAACCGGCCTGGTCACGGCGGTTCCGTACGTGATCGGTGCGGTGGCGATGGTGATCTGGGCGGCGCACGGCGACCGCACCCGCGAGCGGGTGTGGCACGTTGCGCTGCCGATGCTGCTCGGCGGCGTGTCCATCCCGATCGCGCTCTACCTGGGCAACCCGTTCATGGCGATGGTGGCGGTGACGATCTGCGCGGTTGGCGTGTGCGCCGCGCTACCGACCTTCTGGGCGCTGCCCAGCAACTTCCTCGCCGGCGCCGCGGCGGCGGGCGGCATCGCGCTGATCAACTCGCTGGGCAACATCAGCGGTTTCGCCGCCCCGTACATCACCGGAGCCCTGGCCGACGTCACCGGATCCCAGCGCACCGGCCTCTGGGTGGTCGGCATCGTCATGATCGCCGCAGCTCTCACGGTCATCGCGCTCCGCGCCGCCCCCGCGCAACGCCAGGACTGACCTCGAACTCCACCCGAGCCAGGGTGATCCCAATTTCGCGCGAAATTGGAATCACCCTGGCTCGAGAACGTCCCCTGAACTGCGAAGACTCGCCCGAGCACGGGGGAGGATCCCAATTTCGCGCGAAATTGGGATGCCCCGGGGGTGCCCCCGCGCAACGCCAGGGCCGACCTCCGGGCCCGAGAGCGCAACGAGGGTCCCTGGCCGTGTGGCCGGGGACCCCCGCGCTCGCAAGGTGGATCAGCCGCGGCCGATCTCACCGCCGTCTTCTCGCCAGATCGCCACGACCGACGGACGCGGCTGCGAGGTGCCGCCGTCCGGCCAGTGCGATCCGGGGTTCTCCGCGCTGTGCCCGTCGAGCTCGCCCGGGTGCTGCACCGACACGGTCACCAGCTTGTCGCGCACCACGGGGCCGCAGGTCTCGGCGCCCTTGGGCACGGTCAGGAACTGCTTGACGAAACCGCGCTCCGGCCCGTCGACCGGCACCGCGAACAGTCCGTCGTTGGAGTCCAGCTCGTTGCCGTCGGTGGAGATCCACAGGTTCCCGTGGCGGTCGAAGGCCACGTTGTCCGGGCACGAGATCGGGCTGACCTTCGTCTTGTCGAACCCGCCGAAGTAGGTGCCCGCGTCGTTCGGGTCGCCGCACACCAGCAGCAGCTTCCAGCCGAAGCGGGTGCCCGTGGTGTCGTCGTCGACCTCCAGCACGTGACCGTGCTTGTTGCCGACGCGCGGGTTCGCCTCGTCCGGAGCGGCGTTGCCCTCGCTGCCGCGGTTGCTGTTGTTGGTCAGTGCGCAGTAGACCTTGCCGTTGACCGGGTTGGGCTGGATGTCCTCGGGCCGGTCCATCTTCGTCGCGCCCACCTGGTCGGCGGCCAGCCGCGTGAAGACGTAGACCTCCTCGGCCGTGAAACCGGGGACGAACGACTCGTCGCCGCTGGCCAGCGGGATCCACTCGCCGATGCCGTCGAACTCGCCGTCGGAGGGAAGCTTCCCGGTGCCGTCGATCTCGCCCGCCGGGCTGTTGCCGGTGAACTTCGCGACGTAGAGCGTGCCGTCGTCGAGCAGGGTCATGTTGTGCCTGCGCGCCAACGCGCTGGTGCCCTGCTTGACCTTGCCGTGGGAGACGAACTTGTAGATGTAGTCGAAGCGCTCGTCATCACCGGTGTAGGCCACCGCGCGGCCGTCGTCGGCGATCTGGATCGCCGCGCCCTCGTGCTTGAAGCGGCCGAGGCCGGTGTGCTTGATCGGGGTGGAGGACGGGTCGTGCGGGTCGATCTCGACGATCCAGCCGAACCGGTTGACCTCGTTGGGTTCCTGCGCGATGTCCCAGCGCTTGTCGAAGCGCTCCCACTTGCGGGTGCTGGCCATCCCCTCGATGCCGTAGCGGCCGAGGCGCTCCTTGGCGACCGGGTCGGTGACCGCGTCGGCGTTGGCGAAGTACTGGTTGAAGTTCTCCTCGCCGGACAGGATCGTGCCCCACGGCGTGAGGCTGCCCGCGCAGTTGTTCTGGGTGCCGAAGACGGTCGTGCCGGTCGGGTCGACCGAGGTCTTCAGCAGGTCGCTGCCGGCGGCGGGCCCGCGCAGTTCGAACGGGGTGTTGAGGGTGATGCGCCGGTTGTAGCGGCTGGATGCCGGGGTGAGGCTGCCGTCGTCCTGGCGCTTGACGAGCACCACCGAAAGACCGTGCGCGGCCCAGGCGATGCGGGCCTGCTCCTCGGTGGGGTTGTTCTCGTCGTAGCCGAGGAACATGTGCTCCTCGGTGGTGTACTCGTGGTTGCACACCAGCAGGTGCTCGGAGCCGGTGCGGTCGAGGGCGATGAGCTCGGCGAAGTCGTTGTTGTAGCCGAACTGCTTCTCCTGCGCGGCCGAGCTCTGGTTGGCGAAGTCGAACTCGGGGGCGCCCTCGACGACCGGATCGCCCCAGCGGATCACCACGCCCTGCCGGTAGCCGTCGGCGATGACGACGGCGTCTTCGGTGTTCGGCGACACCGGCGCGAAGTCGGTGCCGGGCACGGCGCCGCGGGTGGGAACCGGTCGGGGCGCGGCGGCTGCGGTGCCCTGGAGCGCGGCGACGCCGCCGACGGTCAGCGCGAGCGCGCCGGTGGCCTTGAGCGCGCTCCGGCGGCTGAGCACGGACTCGACGATGTCACCGAAGTAGGCGTTGCCGGAGGTGTTCGGCGCCTCGTGCTGGCAGGCGTTGCCGCAGCGGTACTTGCAGGTGATCGAGGAACGGCTGGCGCTGTGGTGGGATGCGAGAGGGAGCGGGATGACCCGCCCGCTGTCCGGTCGGGAAGACAAGCGGACCTCCATGGGATTGGTCGGAACACTCGAACGCTAGTCAGATCGGGCGATGTCCCCGGTACGTCCGGGTGAACAAGAACCGAACAAGCAACGCAGAGTCGTCTACGTCGCCCCGACACCACCGCACCCCCGGCATCACCAAGCCGAACCGAGCACCACCGCACGGAACGGCGCCGAGTGCCCGTGGCGCTGGAGCTCCTCACCCCCGGGCAGTTTTGGTCCGAACCGTCCATGATCGAAGACCGTTTTGCCCGGTCAGTTCGGACCAAAACTGCCCGGGGCCCTGCGGGCCGGGTGGGGCGGGGAAATTCGGTTTCGGGGTTCGGCGGCCGCCGGTAGCTTTGTCGACATGGGGCTTTGTTCCGCTGCCTTCTTCATCCGGCCTCGTTCCGCCTAGGCGGAACGGCCGATCAGATCGCGTCGCCGTTCGCGTCCGGGTCTCGACACCGGCGCGCGGTTGATGCTGCGGAAGTTCACCGCCGACCTGCGCGCGCGAGACCCGGATTCCCGTCCGGCTCGCGATGCAGGAGCAGTCCCATGTCTTCACGCCGCAGGTCGGCGCGCGATCGCGCGCGCCGCAAACTCGGCCAGAACTTCCTGATCAACCTCGACGCGGCTCGTCGCATGACGCGCGCGTTGACGCCCTCGCGGGAACCCGTCGTCGAACTCGGCGCATCTCCCGGCGTCGGCTCCTCCCTGCGGAGCGCAGAACCGACTACCAATCGTTCGCCGTGGCGTCTACCAGGCGAAGGGCCGATCGCTCACCGAGATGATCCGCAACGCCACCGGCCACCACCTCCGCGACCTGCCACCTCTGCCGAAAGACCTGGAACCCCAGGCCTGGGTGCGGCTCTACGAGCGGATCGGCCGCTGAGACGCGGGGTTTCGCGGGCCGAGAGCCGCGAGACCCTCACGGTCTCGCGGCTCCCGGATTCGTGGCGGGGCTCTGCGATCAGCGCCAGACCGCGACCACCGAGGGGCGGGGTTGGGTTGTTCCTCCGTCGGGCCAGTGGCTGACGGGGTTGTCGGCGTTGGCGCCGTCCAACTCGCCCGGGTGTTGCGCGGACACCAGGACCAGGTCGTCCTTGATCACCGGGCCGCAGGCCTCGGCGCCTCGGGGGACGCTCAGGAACTGCTTGACGTGACCGCGTTCCGGGCCTTCCAGCGGGACGGCGTAGAGACCGTCGTTGAAGCCGAGAGCGGCGCTGGAGTCTGTGGTGATCCAGAGGTTGCCCTGGCTGTCGAAGGCGACGTTGTCCGGGCAGGTGATCGGGCTGACCTGCGACTTGTCGTACCCGCCGAAGTAGGTCGACGGGTCGGCGGGGTCGCCGCAGACCAGCAGCAGCCGCCAGCTGAACCGCACGCCGGCCGGGTCGTCGTCGAGCTCCATGACCTGGCCGTGCTTGTTGGTGTTGCGCGGGTTCGGCTCGTCGGCGGGCGCCTCGCCTTCGGTGCCGCGATCGGAGTTGTTGGTCAGCGCCGCGTAGACGCGCCCGGTCGTGGGGTGCGGCTGCACGTCCTCGGGCCGATCCATCTTGGTGGCGCCTGCCCTGTCGGCGGCCAGGCGGGCGAAGACGTAGACCTCTTCGGCGCTCATCCCGTCGACGAAGCTGGTGTCGTTGTGGGCCAGCGGGATCCACTCGCCGACGCCGTCGAACTCGCCGTCGGAGGGCAGCTTCCCGGTCCCGTCGATCTCGGTCGGGTTGTCGCCGGTGAACTTCGCGACGGACAGGGTTCCGGAGTCCAGCAGCGAGGTGTTGTGCCGGCGAGCGAGTCCGCTGCTGCCGGGCTTCATCTTCTCGTCGGAGACGAACCGGTACATGTACTCGAACTTCTCGTCGTCGCCCATGTACGCCGCGACGCGGCCGTCGTCGAGGAGGCGGATGTTGGCGCCCTCGTGCTTGAAGCGGCCGAGCGCGGTGTGCTTGACCGGGGTGGAGGTCGGGTCGTGCGGGTCGAGCTCGATGATCCAGCCGAACCGGTTGGGCTCGTTGACCTGCTGAGACAGGTCCCAGCGCGGGTCGAACCGCTCCCACTTGCGGTCGGTCGCGTCGCCGGTGATCCCGTAGCGCGCCAGGCGTTCCCGGGTGACGGGGTCGGTGACGCCGTCGGCGTGGGCGAAGTACTGGTGGAAGTTCTCCTCGCCGGACAGGATCGTGCCCCACGGGGTGACACCACCGGAGCAGTTGTTCATGGTGCCCAGCGACCGCGTGCCGGTGGCGTCCGCGGGGGTTTTCAGCAGGTCGCTCCCGGCGGCGGGTCCGCGCAGCTCGAACGGGGTGTTGAGGGTGATCCGCCGGTTCAGCGGGTCGATCACGGGTTTCCGGTCCTCCAGCACGACCACCGAAAGCCCGTGCGCGGCCCAGGAGATCTTCGCCTGCTGCTCGGTCGGGTTCTCCGGGTCGTATCCGCGGAAGACGAACTCCTCGGTCACGTACTCGTGGTTGTTGACCATCAGCCTGCGCCCGTCGGGCAACGGCAGCAGCGCGCAGAAGTCGTTGTTGTAGCCGAACTGGCGCTCTTGCGCTTCCGGGGTCTGGGCGTCGAAGTCGAACTCGGGGGCACCGGGCAGGATCGGGTCGCCCCAGCGGATCACGATCTCCTGCTGGAACCCCTCCGGGATCACCACGGCGTCCTCGGTGTTGGGCCGGATCGGGACGAAGTCCAGACCCGTCGCGGCGGCGGCTTCACGGGAGGCGAGCGCGGGGACGGCGAGCGCGGCGGAGGCCACCGCGCCTGCCTTGAGCAGGCCGCGGCGGCTCAGGACCTGCCCCAAGACCTGCCCGAAGTAGGTGTTGTCCGACGTGTTCGGTGGATGTTCGGCGCATTGGTCACCGCACCGGTACCGGCAGGTGACGCGGGCACGTCCGCCGGTGTTGAGCAGCGGTAGGAGTCGACGTTCGGGAGCCACTGGGACCTCCAGGCTGTTCGAGAACGGCTTGGAGCGTAAGCGAAGGTGACCAGCGCGCAACCTATTGGCGAACATTGGGCGACAACGCGAAAGGACGTTGTGCGGGCGTTGGTGTGCCGGTGTGCGGATGGGGTGGGGAAGTTTTCATGAAAACTTCCCCACCCCCACGACGTCCTCCAGGTCGTCGCCTGATCAGACCTCTTCGCCCACCGCGGCGGCCTCGGCCGGGACCTGGTGCCGGTCGGCCTTGGTGCGCAGGTCGGTGACCAGCAGCAGCGCGGCGATCACGCACAGGGCCGCGCCGACGCCGAACGGCGCGTGGTCGGACCCGAACCAGGTGGCGACGTGGCCGACCAGGGTGGCGGCCGCGGCGCCGCCGAGCCAGCGGCAGAAGTTGTACCCGGCGCTGGCGACCGGCCGCGGCGCGTTGCTGACGCTCATCGCCGAACCGGTGAACAGCGTGTTGAGCAGGCCGGAGGCCAGGCCGCTGAGGATCACGCCGACGACCACGACGGGCTTCGTGCCGAACGCCATGACGCCGAGGATCACCGCGTAGAGCAGCACGGCGATGATCGTGCCGCCGACCTCGCCGAAGCGGGCCGCGAGCTTAGGCGCGAGCGTCACGCCCGCGACCGCGACGCACAGGCCCCAGCCGAAGAACACCAGTCCGACGGCGATCGCGCCGAATTCCAGGACGAAAGGAGACCAGGCCAGCACGATGAAGAAGCTGGCGGTGTAGAACGCCGATCCCAGTGAGGTGCGCAGCAGTCCGCCGTGCTTGAGCGCCTTGATCGGATCGAGGATGCCGATCTTGGCGCGGGTCGAGCGGTCGCCGTCGGAGGGCAGGAAGCCGGCGGAGAGGATCAGCGCGACGGCCATCAGCGCGGCGGTGCCCGCGAACGGGCCGCGCCAGGAGATGTCGCCGAGCAGCGCCCCGAGCAGCGGACCGGTCGACAGGCCGATGCCGAGCGCCGCCTCGTACAGCAGGACCGCGGCCTGCTGACCGCCCGAGGCGGCGCCGACGATCACCGACAGCGCGGTGGCGATGAAGAACGCGTTGCCCAGGCCCCACACCGCGCGCAGCGCGACGAGCTGGCCGATGGAGCTCGCCAGCGCGCACGCGATGGTTGCCAGCACGATCAGCACGAGGCCGGTGATCACCGTGCGCTTGGGCCCGTAGCGGGCGCTGAAGGCGCCGGTGACCAGCATGGCCACGACCTGAACGCCCAGGTAGGACGAGAACAGCAGGGTGACCTGCTCCGGTCCGGCGTTCATCGCCTGGGCGATGGACAGCAGGATCGGGTCGACCAAGCCGATGCCCATGAAGGCGATGACCGCCGCGAACGCGGTGATCCACACCGCCTTCGGTTGTCCCTTGAAGACGTCGAGTAACCGAACTTCGTGCCCGGCGCTCATCGCCACGCCACCCCTCATCAACGGCGTCGGCAGCTGCGGTCGCGGCTGCTCCCAGTCAATTCGTTCGCAATGCTAAACAATTCTCTTTAGCAGAACAAACGGACATGAGCAGCGTCACCGCGCGTCAGGCGTCCAGCGCGTTCCTCGCCGCCGCCGAGACCTCCTCGACCTCGTGGTTCTCCGCGATCGCCGACAGCAGCGCGTTGGCGTACGCGTGCTCGCTGGAGGCCAGGTCGCCGACCATGCGTAGCTGCTCGTCCTCCGGCTGAGCCGCGAAGTCGCCGATGAACAGCCCCACGTCCGTCTCCAGGACCACGGCCATCGCGTCCACGCCGACCAGCAGCTGGTCGCCCTCGCGCGACACCTGCTCGCCGGTGGCCGACTCCAGCCACATCCGGACCGCCGGACCGCACACCGCGTCGTCGACGACCGCGCGCGCAGCCGTGACGCCCTCCTCGCCGGTCTGCTCCAGCAGCGCCAGCGCGGGAAGCCGGACCACCGGGTCGTCCACCAGCTCCAGCAGCGCGGTCAGCTCCTCGGCCGCCTGCTGCGCACCCCGGTCCTCGATCCAGCTCGCCGCCAGCGCCTGCTGGGCCGGAGGTGGGGACGCGGCGAACAGGAGCACCGCCAGCTCCGCCGGGGCCAGGCGCAGCGACTCCATCGTGGGAACGTGGAAGCCGAACGCCCGCAACGACTCCCGCGCCGCCCACACTCCCGCGGGCAGCAGCTCCACGTAGGTCGTGAACGGGAGCTCGGCGCTCTCCTGCTCGGTCGCGGGCCTGGTGCGCAGCGCGTTCATCGACTCCCACTGCTCGACGATCCGCGTCACCAGCTCCGTCACCGGGTTCTGGTCGTCGGCGTCCAGCACGTCGGCGGCCGTGAACGCCACGATCTCCAGCGGGATCGGCTCGCCGGCCCCGTAGAGCACGCTGAGCACCGACTGGACCAGGTCCGGCAGCTTGTCCTCGTCGTCGTCCTCGTCACCGGCGATCGCGTCGAGCCCGTCGCGGAAGGCGTCGTCGAGCAGCACGAAGCTCTGCCACAGCTTCGTCCACACCAGCTCCGGCTGGGCCAACAGCGGCGCCGCGATCAGCGTCGGGGCCAGCTGGTCGCCGTGGGTCCGCAGCAGACCGGCGCGCTGCGCCCACTCCAGCAGCAGCCCGGCCGTGCCTGCGTCGCTGCCCAGGGTCGCGGCGAGCTTCTCGACATCGCCCTCACCCGCGTGCTCCACCACCGAGCGGATGCGGTCGATGATCGGAGCGCTCGCCGCGATCTCGCGGTGCGGCTCGTCCTCGGCCAGCTCCACCGGGCTCAGCCACACCTTCGGCTCCGGGGTCGGCTCGGCGGCCTCGCGCGAGGCGATCTCGTCGGCGGTGTCCTGGTCGACGTCGAGCTCACCGGCGTCGACGGCGTCGTGGAACGCCTCCACCGCGGCGTCGTCGGAGTCGTCGACCCCCAGCTCTCGCATGGTGATCGTCCAGAACTTCTCCGAACCCCACTCGCTCGGATCGGCCATCGCCCGCAGGTAGGCGGGAGTGGCCACGTCGACCGCCTCGTGCAACGCCGACACCGCATCGTTCGAGGTCAGCAGGCGCTCATCGGCGAGGAAGTCGAGCCAGCGGTGCAGCAGTTCCGGTGCCGCCGACCAGTCGTCGGTCAGAACCGCGCGCCGTGGCACCACCTCGGTCAGCACTCGCTGCAGGTCGTCCTCGCACCAGTGCGCGAGCATCCCGTCAGCGAGGACCTTGTCGTCGAGCAGCAGCTCGAGCAGCTCCGCCGAGCCGAGCTCGGGGTGGCGGCGGGTGAAGCGGTTGATCAGTTCGGCGGAGGCCTCGTCGAAGCGTTCCTGCTCGCCGTGGATGAAGACGGTGCGCATGGCGACCCCATTCGCTCACGTGTGCGGATCTCGTTGCTCAAGGTTAGAGACAACCCGAAGCGCGTCCGCGGAGCGAGGGCGGGGTCGTGCACTCGTGTCGTGATCGCTTGATCGGGTGAGGTCAGTGCCAGATCGCCGCTGCCGGCACGACCCCGAGCACTCCCCACCCCAGTCCGGCCGGCACCGATCCGACCACGTTGAGCAGGCCGAGCAGCCGGTCGTCACCGCCCAGTTCCGTGAGTGCCCTCGCCAGGAGCGCCGGAGCGGCAGTCCTGACCAGGTGCGATCGCGACCGACGTCGCAGAGACCGCGCACGAGGAGCGGGGCGGCCGATCGTGCTCCGGCCGCCCCGCTCCTGGAGGTGCTACTGAACCTTGACCTCGACCTTCCGGGAGGCGGCCGGGTCGCCGCCGGCGTCGCCCTCGCCGTTGACCTGTAGGCGCTCGGCGGGAATCCCGGCCTGCGCGAGCTGGTCGGCGACCGCCTGGGCGCGCGCCTGCGAGAGCTCCTTGCTGTCCTTGTCGGAGGTCGTGCCGGAGGCGGTGAAGCCCGAGACCTGGAACTTCAGCTCCTGCGGAGCGGTCTTGAGCATCTCGGCGACCTTGGTCACCGCCTGCTTGCCCTGCTCGTTGAGCTCGCTGCTGTCCGGGTCGAACGTGATCGGCGAGCCCTGGTTGAGCTGGTCGAGCTGCCCCTGCAGCTGCGCCTTGGCCTGGTCGCCGCCCTGCTCGCCTTCGCCCATCCCGCCGGGGGGCTGCTCGCCACCACCGGGCGGGGGCTGCTCGCCACCACCGGGCGGGGGCTGCTCGCCACCACCGGGCGGGGGCTGCTCGCCACCACCGGGCTGCTGCTCGCCACCCGGAGGTGCCGGCGGAGCGGGCATCCCGCCTTCTGGACCGCCACCGCACCCGGCGAGCAATGCCGACGTGCAAGCGATCACTGCTGCTGCGTATTTGACGTTGGTTCGGCGCATTACCCACCTCGCGGTCCGTGGTGCGTTTCTCGGAGACGGGCCAGATAGTGCGGGTCGATCGGCCCGGGTTCGCTCAACCAACGGCGAGTCCGAGCGGTTTTCACACCACGGAGTTACCACCGTGGTGTGTTCCATCAGGGAAAAAGCGGTAATTCTCCGCCCTTCCGGCCGTCCCCAGTGGACAGCTTGACGGACCGGTCACCGACTCGCCACGCGGCGGTACCGCGCCACCGCGAGCGGGATGAACACCGCCAGGATCACCAGCGCCGAGAGGATCGAGTACAGCACCGCGTGCTGAGCGGGCCAGCTGTCCGGGGGAGGGCCCGTCACCCGGACAGGGTTGCCGTAGAGCTGCCGCAACGCGTCCGAGTACACGGTGATCGGGTTCCACTCGGCGAACGTCCGCAGTGGACCGGGCATCGACTCGGCGGGCACGAACGCCGAGGACACGAACGTCACCGGGAACATCCACAGCAGACCGGCGCTCTGCGCGACCTCGACGCTGCGCGCCACCAGTCCGATGTAGGCCCCGACCCACGACATCGCGAACGAGAACAGCAGCAGGAGGCCGAAGGCCAGCATCGCGTCGAGCGCGCTGCCCCGGATCCGCCAGCCGACGATCAGCCCGCACAGCGACATGATGACCACGGTCAGCACGCTGACCAGCAAGTCCGATGTGGTGCGTCCGAGCAGCACCGCCACCCGCGACATCGGCAGCGAGCGGAAGCGGTCCATCATCCCCTTCTGCAGGTCGTTGGCCAGGCCGATCACGGTGAAGGCGCTGTTGAACGCCACGGTCTGGACGAAGATCCCGGCGATCAGGAACTCCCGGTAGGCCTCGCCGCCGAGGCTGCCGCCGAAGACGTAGGCGAACATCAGCACGAACATGATCGGCTGCGCGGTGCCCGCCAGCAGCAGATCGGGGTTGCGCTTGATGTTCATCAGGTTCCGCCAGGCCACGACGTTGCTGTCGCGGATGCTCACCGCCAGCGCGTTCATCCCTGCTCCTCCTCGGCGTGCCGGCCGGTCAGGCCGAGGAACACGTCGTCCAGCGTCGGCCGGTGCAGGCCGACGTCGTTGACCGCGACGTTGTCGAGGTCGAGCCGCCGCAGCGCTTCGATCAGCGCCTTCGACCCGGCCTCGACGGCCACCGTGACCCGCCGCAGGGACTCCTCGACCTGCGGTTCGGCCACGCCGACCTCGCTCAGCACCCGGGCCACCGCGGGCAGGTCGGCCGCGTCCTGCACGACCAGTTGCAGGCGTTCGCCGCCGACGCGGGACTTGAGCTGGTCGGCGGTGCCGCTGGCGATGACCTGGCCCTGGTCGATGACGGCGATGGAGTCGGCGAGCTGGTCGGCCTCCTCCAGGTACTGGGTGGTCAGCAGCACGGTGGTGCCGTCGGCGACGAGCTCGCCGATGACCTCCCAGGTGTCGAGCCGGCCGCGCGGGTCGAGCCCGGTGGTCGGCTCGTCGAGGACGACCACGGCGGGCGAGGCGACCAGTGCGCCCGCCAGGTCGAGCCGACGGCGCATGCCGCCGGAGTAGCCCTTCGAGGGCCTGTCGGCCGCGTCGGCGAGGTTGAACCGGTCGATGAGCTGCCGGGCCCGGGCGGAGGCGTTCGAGCGGGACATGCCGTAGAGGCGGCCGACCATGTGGAGGTTCTCGTAGCCGGTGAGGTTCTCGTCGACGGCCGCGTACTGCCCGGAGAGCCCGATCGAGCGGCGGACGGCGTGCGGCTCGGCGAGCACGTCGTGCCCGGCGACGAACGCGCGGCCGGAATCGGGTCGCAGCAGCGTGGTCAGGATGCGGACGGTGGTCGTCTTGCCCGCGCCATTGGGGCCGAGCAGGCCGAGGACCTCACCGCTGGGGACCTCCAGGTCGATGCCGTTGAGGGCGCGGGTGCGGCCGAAGCTCTTGACCAGTGACTCCGCACGGACTGCCGTCATCTCAACCCCCAGCGTGATGTCCGGTTCGCGCCACTGTAGGTCGGTGGGGTGACGCAGCGCTCCCGATTTTCCGACAGGGGGATTTTTGCGGACGGGAACGCAGGTCGGAGGGGGTGCGAGGGGAGGGTGGTACGGGTCGCCTCGACAGAAGTTACCGCCAGGTAATACCCTCTTGTTACCGACGAGTAAGGGCTCGCAGCCGGGCCCACCCGCAGCAGCGCGCAAGAGGGAGCCTTCGATGGGCCACTACAAGAGCAACGTCCGAGACCTCGAGTTCAACCTCTTTGAGGTCCTCAAGGTGCAAGAACGACTGGGCAAGGGCGCTTTCGAGCAGTCCGACCAGGACACCGTCCGCGGCGTGCTTTCCGAACTCAACGACCTGGCCACCGGCCCGCTCGGCGAGTCCTTCGTCGAAGGTGACCGCAACCCCGCGCACTTCGACCCGGCGACCCACTCGGTAACCTTGCCCGAGGCCTTCAAGAAGTCGTACCAGCAGGTCATGGACGGTGAGTGGTACCGCCTCGGTCTGCCGGACGAGCTCGGTGGCTACGGCATCCCGCCGACCGTCAACTGGGCCGCCGGTGAGCTGATCCTCGGCGCCAACCCGGCCGTGTACATGTACATGGCGGGCCCGAACTTCGCGACGATCCTCTGGAAGAACGGCACCCCTGAGCAGCAGAAGTGGGCCGAGCTCATGATCGACCGCGGCTGGGGCGCCACCATGGTCCTCACCGAGCCCGACGCGGGCTCCGACGTCGGCGCCGGCCGCACCAAGGCCGTGCAGCAGGAGGACGGCACCTGGCACCTGGACGGCGTGAAGCGCTTCATCACCTCCGCCGACCAGGACATGACCGAGAACATCATGCACCTGGTGCTCGCCCGTCCCGAGGGACCCGGCATCGAGTCCAAGCCCGGCACCAAGGGCCTGAGCCTCTTCCTGCTGCCGAAGTACCACTTCGACGGCGAGACCGGTGAGCCCGGCGAGCGCAACGGCGTCTACGTCACCAACGTCGAGCACAAGATGGGCCTCAACGCCTCCGCCACCTGCGAGGTCACCTTCGGCCAGCACGGGACCCCCGCCAAGGGCTGGCTGCTCGGCGAGGTCCACGACGGCATCGCGCAGATGTTCCAGGTCATCGAGTACGCGCGGATGATGGTCGGCACCAAGGCCATCGCCACCCTCTCGACCGGTTACCTCAACGCCCTCGACTACGCCAAGGAGCGCGTGCAGGGCGCGGACCTGACCCGCAGCACCGACAAGACCGCCCCGCGCGTCACCGTCACCAACCACCCCGACGTGCGCCGCGCGCTGATGCTGCAGAAGGCCTACGCCGAGGGCCTGCGCGCCGTGTACCTCTACACGGCCGACTACCAGGACCAGATCGCCCAGGGCAAGCAGGACGGCACCGACGTCACCCTCGCCGAGGCCGTCAACGACCTGCTGCTGCCCATCGTCAAGGGCGTCGGGTCCGAGCGGGCCTACGAGATGCTCACGCACTCGCTGCAGACCCTCGGTGGCTCCGGCTACCTGCAGGATTACCCGATCGAGCAGTACATCCGCGACGCCAAGATCGACAGCCTCTACGAGGGCACCACCGCGATCCAGGCGCAGGACTTCTTCTTCCGCAAGATCGTCCGCAACCAGGGCGCGGCCATCGGCCACGTCGCGGCCGAGATCCAGAAGACGCTCGAGGCCACCGACGCCGACGAGCGCCTCAAGGAAGAGCGCGAGCTGCTCACCCGCGCCCTCGGTGACGTCCAGGGCCAGTTGGGCACCCTGTTCGAGTTCCTGACCTCCGCCCAGGAGGACATCAAGAACATCTACAAGGTCGGCCAGCACGCCGTGTCGTTCCTGATGTCGGTCGGCGACCTGCTCATCGGCTGGAAGCTGCTGCAGCAGGCCGAGATCGCGCTCGCGGCCCTCGACGCCGGCGCCGGCAAGGACGAGGCGTTCTACCAGGGCAAGGTCGCGGTCACCCGCTTCTTCGCCAAGAACGTCCTGCCGGAGCTCACCGGCCGTCGCAAGATCATCGAGAACGCCGACAACTCCCTCATGGAGCTCGACGAGAACGTCTTCTGATCCGGACCCCTCAAAGGAGAGGGCCCCGCGGCGCGCAGCCGCGGGGCCCTCTCTCGTTCCCGGGCCTCACCTTCGCAGCGGTGCCGGTGACCCCAAATTCTTAAGTATTTGAGCCTCACCCGAGTGACATGCAAATACTTAAGAAATTGGGAGCCTGTCTGGTTGCGGGAGGTTGGGGGTGTTGGTGGTCGTCTGCTTGGGCTGGATGGTCGTGCGGGCTGAGAGGAAGGCCACGAACAGGCCTACCAGCAGGGCTGCCCGGCCCCAGACGCCGATCATCAGCGCCTGCGCCGTGAAGCCGTCGTGGATACCGCTGGGTATGCCCTCGTTGTTCAGGTACAGCCAGCGGAAGACCCCGGTGCACATCGCGAAGTCCGCCAGCAAGTACGCCGCGATCCAGCCCCAGCGCACCTGCACCAGCACGAAGAACGGCAACAACCACAACGTGTACTGCGGCGAGTGAACCTTGTGCAGCAGCAGGAACCCGCACAGCATCGCCGCCGAAACCTGCACCCACGGGTAGGTCCCGGTCCGCTCGTAGCGCAACCAGCCGATCCAGCACGCCAGCGCGAACGACACCAGCATCAGCCCCGGCGACACGACGTCCATCGCGTCCTGGAAGCCGTCGTCACCCGTCCAGTGCCGGAAACCCCAGTACCACACCGAATTCGTGCTGATGTCGACCTGACGCCGCGACTGGAACTCGAACGACGCCGCCCAGCCCTGGAAACCCGCCAGCGCGAACGGCACGTTCACCAGCAGGCCCGTTCCCGCGGCCGCACCGGCCACCCGCAAGGCGCCCCGCCAGTCCTTGCCGCCCTCGGTGAAGACGTACAACATCAGCGGCAGCACGAAGATCGCCGGATACAGCTTCAACGCGAAACCGAGCCCCAGCAGCACCGCGGCCACCGTCGACCGACGCGTCAGCGACTCCCGCCAGCGATGCATCACGAACACCGCCGCCACCGCGCTCGCCACCACCGGCAGGTCCCAGTTGTGGAACGCGTAGAGGACCACCGGCGGGCCGATCGCCCACAGCAACGCCCGCCAGCGGCTCAACCGCCCCAGCCACCAGGCCACCGCCAACCCGAACGGCGCCATCAGCAGCGCCGACGAGAGCAAGAACCCGGCGTCGGTGCTCACCAGCAGCGCGCCCGCCCAGATCAGCACGCCGGTCAGCACCGGGTACTCCACGACACCGCCCCACAACGAGCCGTCGGAGTCGATGCCCCCGTGCACGTAGGGGAAGACGTGACGATCGATGTCCCGGCCGAGCCACAGGTTCTGCACGTCGGAATAGCAGACGTCGCCGTACGACCGCGACTGGTAGTCCGGGCCGGACCGGCCCCACTCGTTGAACTCCGGCCCGGTGCACCGCGCCTTGTTCGCGTACCCCAACGCCAGAGTCGCCGCCGTCAGCAGGCACAGCACCGCCAACGCCGACACAGTCAAGCCCCGCGCGACCTTGATACCGGGCTCCTCTCACCCGGTCCTGCCGGGAAACCGCCGTTCAGCTCGCCTTCGAGCGGAGGAATTCGATGTCGGCGGCCTGCCCCTCGCCCGGGGTCTCGACCACCACCGGCGCACCCGCCTTCGCCACCACGCCCACCAGGAGCTCAGGATCGATGTTGCCCGAACCGATGTTCGCGTGCCGGTCCCTCGACGAACCGAACGCGTCGCGCGAGTCGTTGAGGTGCACCAGGTCGATCCTGCCGGTGATCGCCTTCACCCGGTCGACCACGTCCAGCAGGTCCTCGCCCGCGGCGTGCGCGTGGCAGGTGTCCAGGCAGAACCCCGCGCCGAACTCCCCCACCGCCTCCCACAACCGGTCGAGGACGTCGAACCGCCGGGCCATCGCGTTCGCGCCGCCAGCGGTGTTCTCGATCAGGATCGGCACCTCGAAACCGCCCTCGGCGGCCTGCCGCTCGAACAGCTTGCGCCAGTTCGCGATGCCCTCGGCCGGATCGTCGTCCTTGGTGACGTGGCCGCCGTGCACGATCAGCCCCTGCGCGCCGACCGCCGCCGCGGCCTTCGCCTGCTGCGCGACGGACTTCCGCGACGGGATGCGGATCCGGTTGTTCAACGACGCCACGTTGATCACGTACGGCGCGTGGATGAAGACCGAGACGTCGCTGTCCCGCAGCTGCTCAGCCTGCGGATGCGGCTTCGGCGCCTTCCACCCCTGCGGGTCGGACAGGAAGAACTGCACCACCTCCGCGCCGCGCTCAGCGGCAGCGGTCAGCGGGTCGTCATCGCGGACGTGGGCGCCGATACGCATGGCACGCAGTCTATTCGTCCGAGTCGTCCGGGCCCGGGATCCGGGCCCGGACTTGGATGTTCCACACTGTGGAACATCAACGGATTTGCCGGATGGCCGCAACCAAAGGCGGTATTCACGCGTTAGGAGCTTTGAGACAGTGTCTCTCGATTCGGAGCCGATCGCGGGAGGGCGAACCATGGGTGCCAGGGGAAACCCCAACCCACTGATCAAACCGAGCGGGCTCCGTCGCACCGTTTCGGCGGGTGCCGCGGGTCTGGCGATCCTCGCGGGAAGCTGCCTGGGAATGGGAACGGCCGTCGCGGCCGAGCCGCTGGTCGTCGACCACCCCATCGCCATCGTCTCCGGCGAGGTCGGCCAGCCGATCTCCGTGCTGCCCAGCACGCTCGACTTCAAGGTCAACCAGGCCGTCCTGCTGGCGATGCCGCTCGCGTTCGGGCCCGCTTCCGACGCCGCCGAGCAGTTCGCCGCCAGCGGCCCCGTCGGGCTGGGCACCGCCGAGCCCGGAGCCAACTCCTTCTCCGGCCGCGAGATCGCCAAGGCCGCCACGTCGCGCCTGAGCTCCCTCGGCCTGCCCGAGGACAAGGTGGAATCGGTCCGCTTCCACTTCACCAACCTGGTCAGCCTCGGCAACTCGCTCACGGTCAACGCCCCCGAGCCGGACGAGGAGGAGCCCGCTCCGCCGCCGTCCCAGGAGCAGCCGCCGCCGGAGCAGCCCTCGGAGACCCCGCAGCCGCAGCCGGCCCCCGCGCCGGTCGAGCCGCCGCCGTCCGCGCCCGCGACCAGCCCGGTGCCCACCATGCCCACCGCCAGCGGCGCCCCCGCCGCCGTCAGCATGCTGCCGCCGAGCCTGCGCGGTGCCTCGCTGCCGTGGGCCCAGGCCCGCTACGGCCAGGTGCCCGGCATGGCGCCCAACGTCGGTGACCTGGCTCGTCAGGCCCAGGAACGCCAGCGCGTGCAGGACGAGCAGGACGAGATCCGCGCCGCCGGCCAGGCGGAAGCGCTGCCCACCGAGGTCTCCGAGCGAGTGGCTCTGCCGGTCCTCATCGCCGCTGTTTCGCTGGCGGTGGTCACAGCCGCCCTGGTCCGCACCTGGGTTCTGCGTCGCCACTGACCTGGGTTTACTGCTCTTTGGTCCGTGTGTCGGGTGGGGAAGTTTTCATGAGAACTTCCCCACCCAACACAGCGGAACCCGCAGCGGTGCCGGTTGCTCGCTTCGGGGTACTGAGAAAGCACCTCCGGTGCTTGCCTGACGTGGGATGGTTGCTGGGGCCGCTGAACCGGCTTCGCCGGTTGCCTGACGGACAGTCTTGTGACCTCTTGTACCGCTGAGTGGGGCAATCGTCGGGGTGTCGGACCCGCTTGCTAGCCTTGCTGGGTTCGTTGACGCGAACGACCCTCCTGCCACGGAAAGTCCGTGGCCGTGAGTCCACAGGAGGTGAATGGTCTTCATGCGTCACTATGAGCTCATGGTCATCCTGGACCCGAGCCAGGACGAGCGCACCGTCGCTCCGTCCTTGGAGAACTTCCTCAACGTCGTCCGCAACGACGGTGGCACCGTCGAGAAGGTCGACGTCTGGGGCCGTCGTCGGCTGTCCTTCGAGATCAACAAGAACTCCGAGGGCATCTACGTCGTCCTGGACATCAACGCTGAGCCGGCCACCGTCAAGGAGATGGACCGTCAGCTGAACCTCAACGAGTCGATCCTGCGGACCAAGGTCCAGCGGAAGATCGTTGAGCCCCGCAAGGTCGCGCGTGCCGCCAAGGCCCGTGCCGCCAAGGCGTCTGCCTGATCCAGGTCCGTACCCGCTAACGACCAGACTGGAGTCCCCAGGTCATGGCTGGTGAAACGGTAATCACGGTGGTCGGCAACCTGACCGCCGATCCGGAGCTGCGCTTCACCCCGTCCGGTGCTGCGGTCGCGAACTTCACGATCGCGTCCACGCCGCGGACCTTCGACCGCCAGAGCGGTGAGTGGAAGGACGGCGAGGCGCTGTTCCTGCGCTGCAACATCTGGCGGCAGGCCGCGGAGAACGTGGCCGAGACGCTGACCCGGGGCATGCGGGTGATCGCACAGGGTCGGTTGCGCCAGCGGTCCTTCGAGACCAAGGAAGGCGAGAAGCGCACGGTCGTCGAGCTCGAGGTCGATGACATCGGCCCGGCGCTGAAATACGCCACTGCCAAGGTCAACAAGGTCAGCCGCGGTGGCGGTGGCGGCGGTTTCGGTGGCGGCAGCAGCGCCCCGGCCGGTCCGCCTGCCGACGACCCGTGGGGTTCAGCCCCGCCGGCGGGATCCGGTGGCGGCTTCAGCGACGAACCGCCGTTCTGACGCTTCGTCGCAGCTAACGCTTAGGAAGTTTTTCGTTCAGGAGGAAGACCCATGGCCAAGGCGCCTGTGCGCAAGCCGAAGAAGAAGGTCTGCGTGTTCTGCAAGGACAAGGCCACGCTGATCGACTACAAGGACACGACGCTGCTGCGGAAGTACATCTCCGACCGCGGCAAGATCCGTGCCCGCCGAGTCACCGGCAACTGCAGCCAGCACCAGCGCGACGTTGCCATCGCGGTGAAGAACGCGCGTGAGATGGCTCTGCTGCCCTACACCTCGACCGCTCGCTGATCAGAGAAAGGAATCACGTCGTGAAGATCATCCTCACTGCTGACGTGTCCGGCCTCGGCGAGTCCGGCGACATCGTCGAGGTCAAGGACGGTTACGCGCGGAACTACCTGCTGCCCCGCAACGTGGCCATCGTGGCCACCAAGGGTGCTCAGAAGCAGGTGGAGACCATCCGCCGCGTCCAGGAGAACCGCCGCGTGCGGAACCTGGAGCACGCCCACGAGCTCAAGCAGCAGCTGCAGAACCTGGACGCGGTCACGCTGACCGCCAAGGTCTCCCCGCAGGGCAAGCTGTTCGGCTCGATCACCACCGGCGACGTCGTCGCGGCTGTCCGCAAGGCCGGCGGCCCGAACATCGACAAGCGTTCGGTCTCGCTGCGCGGCCACATCAAGTCGCTGGGCAAGCACATCGTCGACGTGCAGCTGCACCCCGACGTGACGGCCAACGTCAACGTCCAGGTCACCGGCGACAAGTGACCCGGTAGTACCGGAATCCTTACAACGGCATCGCCCGCTCCGGCATTCGTGTGACGGGGTGGGCGATGCCGTGTCCCGGCCGCGCACTGGCGGTCACGATGATCTCTCAGTGATCACGCACCGCTGTTGATTGCGACACGCCGATGAGGGCGACACGCCGGGAGTTTTCCACGGATTTCTTCCACAGCTCATCCGCAGGCTCTGAACTGGGGTTTTTAGTCGATCAAGGCTACTTGTCCCCAAGTTGTCCCCAGTGGCCCGAAACGCTGTCCGGAGTTATCCCCACCTCGGATCAAGCTATCCACAGGTTGTCCCGAGGTTTATCCACAACTTGAGTTGCCTGCTCTATGCGGGCGATCTAACTTCGCGCGCGGACGCCCATGCCTACGGTGAGTCTCAGTACGCACGTGGCGTGGACGCGGGAGGACTACGAGGTTCGGCCCCGTGGGTTGCACGGGCGAGAAGGCTGCTGGCGGAGGAGGTGACGGGGTCCGGTGACGGTTCCCGACGACCGGGAGGACGACCCGTACTTCACCGACAGCGGTGGAGCCCCTGGTGCTGCGAGCACGTTCGAGCGCCAGCCCCCGCAGGATCTCGCTGCCGAGCAGTCCGTGCTCGGCGGCATGATGCTGAGCAAGGACGCGATCGCCGACGTGGTCGAGGCGCTGAGCCCGACCGACTTCTACCGGCCCGCGCACCAGGCGATCTACGACTGCGTCCTGGACCTCTACGGCCGGGGTGAACCGGCGGACGCGATCACGGTCTCGGCCGAGCTGGAGCGCCGCCAGGAGCTGGTCAAGGTCGGCGGTGCTCCGTACCTGCACACGCTGATCTCCACGGTCCCCACGGCCGCGAACGCCGGCTACTACGCGGAGATCGTCTCGGAGAAGGCGATCCTGCGCCGCCTCGTGGAGGCGGGCACCCGCATCGTGCAGCTGGGCTACCACGGCTCGGAGGGCGCGGCGATCGAAGAGGTCGTGGACCGCGCCCAGGCGTCGATCTACGACGTCACCGAGCGCAAGGCCAGCGAGGACTACCACGCCCTGGAGGAGCTCCTCCAGCCCACGATGGACGAGATCGACGCGATCGCGTCCCGGGGCGGCGAGTCCCAGGGCATCCCCACCGGCTTCGCCGACCTCGACGCCTTGACCAACGGTCTCCACGCAGGCCAGATGATCATCGTCGCGGCGAGGCCAGGTGTGGGCAAGGCGTTGGCCTTGGACACTCCGCTGCCGACGCCCGACGGCTGGACCACGATGGGCCAGGTCGAGGTCGGTGATCGCCTCATCGGTTCCGACGGCAAGCCCACCAAGGTCGTCGCGGCTACTGAAGTCATGCACGACCGCCGGTGCTACGAGGTCGAGTTCTCCGACGGAACCACCGTCGTCGCCGACGCCCAACACCAGTGGAAGCTCCAGGACGGGGAGGTCCGTACGACCGGTGATCTGGCCGAATCCGTTCCGGTCGCGCTCGTCGGCGGCGTCGCGAAGGTCACCGGTCTGCGACCGGTGGAGAGCGTGCCGGTCCGTTGCGTCGAGGTGGACGCCGTCGATCACCTCTACCTCGCGACGAGGTCGATGATCCCGACGCACAACTCCACACTCGGACTGGACTTCGCCAGGTCGGCGTCGGTGAAGCACGGCATGGCCAGCGTCATCTTCTCGCTGGAGATGGGGCGCACGGAGATCGTGATGCGCATGCTCTCCGCCGAGGCGCGCATCCGCCTGGGCGACATGCGCGGTGGTCGCATGACCGACGACGACTGGACGCGGCTGGCCCGGCGGATGAGCGAGATCAGCGAAGCGCCGATCTACGTCGACGACTCGCCGAACCTGACGATGATGGAGATCCGCGCGAAGGCCCGGCGTCTCAAGCAGCGTCACGACATCCAGCTCATCGTCGTGGACTACATGCAGCTGATGACCTCGGGCAAGCGCGTCGAGTCCCGTCAGCAGGAGGTCTCGGAGTTCTCCCGAAACCTCAAGCTGCTGGCCAAGGAGCTCGAAGTGCCGCTGGTCGCGATCTCCCAGCTCAACCGCGGTCCCGAGCAGCGGACGGACAAGAAGCCGCAGCTCTCTGACCTGCGCGAATCGGGTTCGCTAGAGCAAGATGCGGACATGGTCATCCTGATTCACCGCCCCGACGCGTTCGAGCGCGACGACCCGCGCATGGGCGAGGCGGACCTGATGGTCGCCAAGCACCGTGCCGGTCCCACCGCGACCATCACCGTCGCCCACCAGCTCCATTACAGCCGCTTCGTCGACATGGCCCAGGAGTAGCCACCGCTGTCAGCGGAGGTGTGCGCATGGGTTCGGATTCGTTGCGGTTCTCGCAGGCGATGGCGCCGGACGACGTCGGTCCCGCGCTGCGGGACGCGTTGATCGGGTGCTGGGTCGACGTCTCCAACGCCGGTGGTGCGGTGGGCTTTCCCTTCCCTCCGGTGAGAGCGGATGAGGTGGCTCCTGCGCTGGACGCGGTGGTCGCCGGGCTGGACCCGGAGACGGGCAGGCTGGTGATGGCGCTGGACGGCGAGGAGCTGGTGGGCTGGCTCGTCATCCGCCGAGACCGTTTCGCGCTCATCTCCCACTGGGGGATGTTGTACCGAGTGCAGAGCCGTCCCGAACGGCGAGGCGAAGGCATCGGTCGTGCGCTGATGGGCGAAGCTCGTCGCGTGGCCCGGGACGAGATGGGCCTGGAGCAGCTGCGCCTGACGGCCCGCGCCGGGATGGGCCTGGAGACCTTCTACGAACGCCTCGGGTGGAAGGAGATCGGCCGGTGGCCGGGCGCTCTCCGGCTTTCCCCCGATGACGACCGCGACGAGATCCTGATGTTCCTCGAACTCTGACCGCTCTTGTTCACGCAGCTCACCGATGGTGCCCGAGATCAGGATTCGGCGAGTTCGGCGAGGCCGTCCAGTGAGGACCGGAGGTTCTCGGACGTGGTGGCGCGGGCGCGGACCAGGCGCTTCTCGTCCTTCAGCCGGGACCAGTCGTAGGTGTGGGTGACCTTCGTCCGCCCCTCGCCGACCGGTTCCAGCTCCCAGCGCCAGAGGTGGCCGGCCGGCTGCCGGCCCGGGTCGGACGGGAGCCAGGCGATCAGGCGTCCTTCGTCGAACTCCACGACGTGGTTCTCCCGGACGCCTCCGTTGGTGAGCGTCATCGTGAACACCTCGCCGGTGGCGTGGACGCGTTGGCCCGCCGGTGCCTGGGAGAGGTTGTCGTTGCCGTCCCAGCGCGGCTGCTGCGACGGATCGGCGATCAGGTCGAAGATCCGCTCGGCGTCGGTCGCGATCTCGCGCTGACTGCTCACGGTGTAGTCGGTCACGAGCTGATTCAAGCAGCCGATCCGCGTCGCGGGAAGCCGTCAGCTGTGCGCGTAGAGGTCGCGCATGAGGCAGACCTCCGACATGTGGTGGATCAGCTCGCGGTGGATGTGCAGGACGAGTTCGGCCAAGGGACGTTCGGGGTAGGGCTCCTTGTCGCCGACCGGTTCGCGGAGCTGGGCTTCGCTGAGGCCGCTGACCCCGGTGAGCCAGACGTCGAGCTGGGATTCGAGCTGGTCGAGCGCGGTGGCGGCGTCGCCTGCGTACTCCCAGGAGTCGTAGTCGGTTTCCGGGGCGCCGAAGTGCGCGGCGTTGCGCATGGCGAGCACGCCGACGATGACGTGTCCGAGTCGCCAGGCGATGGTGGTGAACGGTGCCGGGTCCGGTGCCGGGAAGCCGTAGTCGATGGTGAGGTCGCCGGCGCCTGCCTGGATCGGCGCGTTCGAGGTGCCGCGTGGCCGGACGCTCCAGCTGTCCGGGACGGGCGACCAGAAGTACTCCGCATCGGTGAGGCCTTCGATGCGCGGCCGGATCAGGTTGGTCCAGTGCCACTCCCACTGCTCGCGCAGAGCCTGGGGCCAGTTGAATTCCTTCGCGTCCATGTCGTCAGCGTGGCACCGACGTCCGACAGCGGCAGCCGTTCGGGCGGTGACCGACCGCGGTCGTCGGAGTTGCCGGTGCCGAGCACGCGGATTTCAATGGGAATCATGGAACCGCGGCAACGGTGATCGGCTGCAGAAGTGACGGATCCTCAGTAGACGTGATTACTACTCGTGCGTGAAGTTCCTTGGGGCATCGCCGGTTTGGGTGACACAGGGCTCACCCCGGGTAGTGCAGTAGCGTGTGTCGCACCGGTGTGGCGGGTACGCCGATCGGGTCCAGAACTCGCGGGAAGCCGTTGGCGCGCAGAGGGTTTCTCGTGCTCCATCCCAGCTGAACCGACATCCCAACAGGAGAGTTGAGGAACGGTGTTTGCGAAACTGACTCGCCGAGTGCTTCTCGCATCGGCCATCATCGCCGGAACCGCCATCGTCCCCGGGGTCGCCAACGCGGCGCCCGCCGAGAGCACGATGCGCCTGACCGTCCAGAGCCAGGACATCACCGCCACCAAGTTCGGCGAGCTCAAGTGTCACCCGGCCGGGGGCACGCACCAGCACGCCGCGAAGGCCTGCGACGAGCTGGAGAAGGTCAACGGCGACTTCACCGCCATGCAGGCGAACGTCTCGAAGGTCTGCACCATGCAGTACCAGCCGGTCACGGCGAAGATCGAGGGCAAGTGGCGCGGCAAGGAGGTCAGCTACAGCCAGACGTTCTCCAACAGCTGCACGATGCAGGTCAAGACCGGCGTCGTCTTCGAGCTCTGAAGTCCCTGCTCGGCGGGCTCGCGTGAGAGCCCGCCGAGCATTGCTCTAACGGGTGAAGATCGCCAGCCAGGAGCGCACGTCCGGGTTCGCCGGGAGCGGTTCCTGCTCGATCCGCTTCGGCTGCAGGCCGCCGGTGGCGAAGGCGTCGATCTCGCCGCGGGTCAGCGGCCACGGCGGGCCGTCCACTTCGTCGCCGTCGGCGCGGATTCCCGAGATCACCAGCAACTCCCCGCCCGGCGCGACCATCGCCGAGACCTGCTCGGTCGCCTCCGCGCGCAACGACAGCGGCATCGACTGCACGGTGATCGACTCCAGCACCAGGTCGAAACCGCCGATCCACTCCGCGGGCGGATCGAGCAGATCAGCCGTCACGTAGTCGACCGTCGAACCGGCGTGCCGCGCGCGAGCGTCGCGGATCGCTGTCTCGGAGAGGTCGAACGCCGTGGTCCGGAATCCCAGGGACGCGAGGAATTCCGCGTCCCGCCCGTACCCGCACCCGACCACCAGCGCTGAGCGCCCGGAGCCGTCCACGCCTCGCCCCCATGCGGGCAGCAGCCCGTGCGGCGCCTCCAGATCCCAGGGCACCACGGCATTTCCGCCGGAAGCGGCCGCGTAGAGCGGCTCGAACCAGCCCGTGGGCTCACCGCGGGACAGCGCTTCCCCGGCGAACCTGCTGGCGTCGGCGTCCTTCGGATCCATCGTTCCCCCACACTCCGCGAACATCAGAACCGCAACATCCTCTCAGCCACGTCCACCGATTTCCGGGCATGCTGGAGGACATGCGGACCGTCACGGTGCTCGGCAGCTGCGCGGCCTTCCCGGAGCCGGGCCGGTCATGCAGCGGGTTCGCGGTGGACTGGAACGGCTTCCGGCTGGTCCTCGACCTGGGCTACGCGACGCTGCCGAGGCTCCTCGACCACTGGCCGGACGGTCGCGTCGACGCCGTGGTGATCACCCACGAGCACCCGGATCACTGCATCGACCTGCACGGGCTGTTCCGGGCGAGGTTCTACGGCGGCGGGGCGAAGCTGCCGTTGTACTGCCCGCCCGGAGTGCTCGACCGGCTCGCTGGGCTGGAACCCGACGTCGACCTGCGGGCGGTCTTCGACGCGCACCCTCTGCCGGGGGCCTACCGGGTCGGGCCGTTCGAGCTGACCGGTCTCGACCTGCCGCACTTCGTGCTCAACGCGGGAATCCGGTTGCAGGACGGCGACTTCGCGGTGGCTTACACCGGTGACACCGGGCCGGACCCGAGCCTCGCCGAACTGGGTCGTGACGCCGACCTGTTCATCGTCGAGGCCACCGAACGTCCAGGTGAGACAGATCTTCCGCAACGCAATCTGCTGACGGCGGCGGAAGCCGGGAGGTGGGCCCGGCTCTCGCGCGCGAAGAGGCTGATGCTCACCCACTTCTGGCCGGGCAACGACCGCGGAACAGCAGTGGCCGCAGCGCGATCGCAGTTCGGCGGAGACGTGCTCGCGGCAGATGAAGGACTCGTGATCCCGGTCGGTGTCGATCAGTAGGCACGAGCGCTGCTCTTTCCGAGTGACGCCGAATCCAAGGTTTCCGCCAAGATCGATACGTTGTGTGATCCTCTGAGGCTTGAACACCAACACGAGTTGAGTCACGTGTTGCCCGACGACATCCTTTGTGGAGTGACGATGCGTTCCAGTCTGGCTGCCCTTCTCGCCGCCGGCGCCCTTCTCGCGCTTTCCGGCTCGGCGCAAGCGGTTGGGACGGCCGAAGGCGTCCAGCCGAAGCGGAACAACCCCATCTGCGCGAACGGTCAATACGGGACCGCCACCATTCGTGCCGAGCCGACGACGGGGAGCGCCGCGCTCGGCGCCGTGAACCTCGATTGCAAGCTCGCTTCCAACCCCGAGATCACGATCTACGCGACGAACGAGGTCGTTGTCGGCGGCACGTACGACTGCGGCGATGGCGTTGTCGGTTCTCGGTGGGTGCACGTGTACGACAGCGCGGATCACCCGACGGCGTTCGCGTGGGTTGCGCGGGAGTGCAGTCACAACCTCCGGCCGTGATCTGACGCGACGAGCGGTGGCTCGGCACGGTACGCGCCACCGCTCGTTCGCCGGCTGCTGGAAGCGCCGTGCTCGCAGTTCCCGGGTTGTTGCCCGGAGCCGGGTGAAGGTGGTCAGAGCACCTGGGCGTGAGGCTCGTGGTGGATGGGGAAGTTCACCGATCGGGCGATGAAGCAGACCTCGTGGATCTTTCCGTGCAGCGCGTTGGCGGTCTCGATCATCGAGTTGTCGGTGACGGTCACCTGGGGGCGGAGCGTGACCTCGGTGAGCTGGCCCCCGCCTCCGCGCTCGTCCATGGTCATGACGCCGTGGGCGTCGTCGGAGTAGTCGACGACGATGACCCCGGCGTTCGCGGACAGGTGCAGGAACCAGAGCATGTGGCACTGCGCGACCGTCGCGACCAGCAGCTCCTCCGGGTTCCAGCGGGCCGGGTCTCCCCGGAACGCGGGGTCGGCGGAGGCGGCGATCGGTGGCTTCCCGCCGGCCAGGACCTCGTGCGCCCGGCTGAAGCTCCGGTAGGTGTCGGTCCCGGTCCCGAGGTTGCCGGTCCACTCGATCGAAACGTCGTACCCGTGCGATTCCGCCATGCGGCAAGTCTAGGCAGCGCTCGGAGGGGCGAGAAGGCGCCGACGCAGGCTGCTACGGTCACCCTCGTTCGATGCTCTGACCTGGGGGATGAGTGGTTTCCAACGCAGCGGACGCGCCTCGGGAGACGAACCACGCGGGGTTCTTCTCGCAGGCATTGCGGTTCGGGATCGTCGGCGTCGGCGGGGCGGTCGTCGACTACAGCAGCCTTCAGCTGATCCTGGTGCTCGGCGTCGTGCCGGAGCTGGCGCGCGTGCTGAGCTTCATCATCGGCAGCACCGCCGTCTACCTGGTGAACCGCCGCTGGACATTCACCTCGCGCCGCAACTCGCGCGAGGTGATCACCCTGGCGATCGTGCTGGCGGTGACGTTCGCGCTGGTCGGCGTCGTCAACGCGCTGTCACTGCACCTGCTCCCGGAGTCGGTATGGCGGATCACGTTGGCATGGGCCATTTCTCAAGCCGTGGGGACGGCGTTCAACTTCCTGGCCCAGCGAACCTTCGTCTTCCGCGGATGAGCTGAGCGATCTGCTGTCAGGATGGGGGCGTGCTGGTCGATCACTTCCCCCTGTTCGGGCTGCGGCTGAGGACTTCTCGGCTGGAGCTGCGGTTGCCCTCGCCGGAGGAACTCGCCGAGATGGCCGAGCTGGCCGCCGGCGGTGTTCACGAGCCGGACGTGATGCCGTTCAGCAGGGCGTGGACGGACCAGGCTCCGGACGCGGTGGCGCTGAGCGTCCTCCAGAACCACTGGCAGAACCTGGGCGGCTGGACCCCGCAGGACTGGGCGCTGAAGTTGGCGGTGTTCCAAGGCGGAGCCGTCGTCGGGGAGCAGAGCATCGGGGCGCGTGACCTCGCCACCACCGGCGAAGTGCGCACGGGCTCGTGGCTCGGGCGGGGGCACCAGGGACTGGGGTTCGGCACGGAGATGCGGGCCGCGGTGCTGGACCTCGCCTTCGCCCACCTCGGCGCGGAGGAGGCGGTCTCCAGCGCCTTCGACGACAACGTCGCGTCCCACGCCGTGTCCACCAAGCTCGGCTACCAGCCCGACGGCTACCAGCGCCGGGCCATCCGGGGCCGGCTGACCATCGAACGGCGGCTGCGCCTGGATCGCGCGCGGTGGGAGCGCCACCGCACCGTCCAGGTCGAGATCGAAGGACTCACCCCCTGCCTCCCGCTGATGGGACTCGGCTCCGGGTGAAAGCTCGGCGGCGCCGTGAAATTCGCTGGCGGGGCAGAACGGCCGGTTCTACCGTTTCCCGATCCGGGGTGAAGCTTCCGCATCGCTAGGAGCGCCGTGCCGAGTCGTGATGTCTGGCCGAGTGCAGCGCAGTCCTGGGCGGGCACGGGGTTGGGCGCGCTGTTCGTGGCCAAGGTTGCTGCTGGCGGCGGTGTGCGGGCAGGTCCTGGGATGGCTGCTGGTCGCGCTGTGCCTGGCGCAGATCCCCAGCCACGTGGGTGCTGTGCTGCTGCTCCTGACGCCGGTCGGTGCTCTGATCCTCGGCGGTGTCGTGCTCGGCGAACGTCCCGGGGCGCTGCAACTGCTCGGCAGCGCTCTCCTCTGCGCGAGCGTCGTCGTGACCCGGCGGCGTGCGGAAAAGGAAAAACCCAGGTGAAGCGCAATGCTTCTGACCTGGGTCTTTGCCGTTCTGAGCGGATGACGGGAATCGAACCCGCGTTCTCAGCTTGGGAAGCTGATGTTCTACCATTGAACTACATCCGCATCGCCGCAACGGTCATCGTTCGATGCCGGTTGCCGTTCGACGTTGCGTAGATTAGCACGGTGGGTGAACAAGATCGACTCAGGCTCCCGATACCCTTGTGCTGTGCTGCTTAGTGATCGGGACCTGCGTAAAGAGCTGGACGAGGGACGTCTCGAACTGGATCCGTTCGACTCGTCGATGATCCAGCCGTCGAGCATCGACGTGCGGCTGGACCGCTACTTCCGGGTCTTCGACAACACCCGGTACACCCACATCGACCCGTCGAAGCAGCAGGACGAGCTGACCTCGCTCGTCGAGGCCGCCGAGGACGAGCCGTTCGTGCTGCACCCGGGCGAGTTCGTGCTGGGGTCGACCTACGAGTCGGTGAAGCTGCCCGACGATCTGGCGAGCCGGCTGGAGGGCAAGTCGTCGCTGGGCCGGCTGGGCCTGCTGACGCACTCCACCGCAGGGTTCATCGACCCCGGGTTCAGCGGTCACATCACGCTGGAGCTGTCCAACGTGGCGAACCTGCCGATCACGCTCTGGCCGGGCATGAAGATCGGGCAGCTGTGCCTGCTGCGCCTGTCGAGCCCGGCGGACTTCCCGTACGGCTCGAAGCAGGCGGGCTCCCGCTACCAGGGTCAGCGCGGCCCGACGCCTTCCCGCGCCCACCTCAACTTCCAGGTCACCGACACCCGCCGCTGAGCCGTGGCCCGATCGGGTGGTTCGGTCGCCCGGTCCCAGTTTTAGTCCAAACCGAGCCATGATCATGTCCGAAATGTCTGCTCAGTTATGACTAAAACTGGGAGCGGGTGCGGTGCGGGGTTGGGTGGTGACTGGGTGCGTTCCCAGGGAATGTGACGTTTTGCCAGGTAAGGGTCGTTGCCAGGGGCTTTGAGCCGGGGTGAAACAAATCACCCTGAATCGAACAAGGCAAGTACGGGGTTCAGAACTTACGATCCCCTGCGCCCGGCGCTCTGGAACGATCCCGCAACGGGGCGGATCGGCGTGTGGGCAAGCGGGAGATTCGATGTCCGCATTGCAGTCGCGTGCCCAGAGCGGAGGCGCCAAGCACCTCGGGCACGTGGTGATGATCGCCGGGGCTGCGGCTCTCGGCGGCTTCTTGTTCGGCTACGACACCTCGGTGATCAACGGTGGTGTCGACGCGATCCAGGAGCACTTCGGCGTCGGTTCGGCGCTGACCGGTCTGACCGTGTCCTCGGCGCTGCTGGGTTCGGCCGTCGGTGCCGGTATCGCCGGTGGCCTGGCCGACCGGATCGGCCGGATCCGGGTCATGCAGCTGGCCGCGGTGCTGTTCATCATCAGCGCCATCGGCTCGGCCGTTCCCTTCGCGATCTGGGACCTGGCGATCTGGCGCGTCGTCGGCGGTATCGCCATCGGCATCGCCTCGGTGATCGCCCCGGCCTACATCGCCGAGGTGGCACCAGCGGAGTACCGGGGCAGGCTCGCCTCGTTGCAGCAGCTGGCGATCGTGCTGGGCATCGCCCTCTCGCAGCTGGTCAACTACGCCCTCGCGGCGTTCGCGGGCGGCAGCGCGTCCGGGATGCTCGGGCCGATCCAGGCCTGGCAGTGGATGCTCGGCGTCGCCGCGATTCCGGCCGTGGTCTACCTCGTGGTGTCCTCGCTGATTCCCGAATCGCCGCGCTACCTGGTGTCGGCAGGCAAGATCGACCAGGCGCGGGACGTGCTGGCCAGGATCGAGTCGGGTGACGCCGACGCCAAGATCGCCGAGATCCAGGAAGCCCTGGGCGGCGAGCGCAAGCCGCGGCTCAGCGACCTGCGCGGCAAGGTCGGCCTGCTGCCGATCGTGTGGGTCGGCATGGCCATCGCCGCGCTGCAGCAGTTCGTCGGCATCAACGTGATCTTCTACTACTCGTCGTCGCTGTGGCACTCCGTCGGCATCGACGAGGAGAGCTCGCTGCTGCTGAGCCTGTTCACCTCGATCGTGAACATCATCGGCACCCTCGTGGCCATCGCGCTGGTCGACAAGATCGGCCGCAAGCCGCTGCTGGTGATCGGCTCGGTCGGCATGACCGTGTCGCTGGCGGTGACCGGCTGGGCGTTCAGCTTCGCGAAGGTCGTCGGTGAGGACGCGGTGCTGCCGCCCCAGTGGGGCGTCGTCGCGCTGATCTCGGCGAGCGCGTTCGTGCTGTTCTTCGCCGCGTCCTGGGGCGTCGTGATGTGGGTGCTGCTGGGCGAGATGTTCCCGGCGCGCATCCGCGCCGCCGCTCTGGCTCTGGGCACGGCGACGAACTGGATCGCGAACTGGCTGGTGACGGTGAGCTTCCCGAGCATGCGGGACTGGAACCTGCCGGTCACGTACTTCATCTACGCGGCGTTCGCGGCGCTGTCGGTGGTGTTCGTGGTCAAGTACCTCAAGGAGACCAACGGCCGCTCCCTGGAGGAGATGGGCAGCTGATCTCCTTCCCCGGATCGAGGGCGTCCCCGGCGCAGGGGGACGCCCTCGATCGCGTCTAGGGGAAGTAGAGGGCGAGGTCGAAGATCCGGCCGAAGCGCTCGTCGGCGCTCTCGGCGTTGTCGAAGACCGCGAACTGGCTGATGCCGTTCTCCAGCCAGTAGAGGACCGCTCTGCCGTCCAGCTCCATCCCCCAGATCTGGACGTTGTCCGGGTCGGGTGTTCCGTCGATGTTCTTCTCGGCCAAGCCGAAGAGCCTCGGTGTCATGGTCCGGAGCATCCGGGCGGGATCACCCCACCGGGATCACCGCAATCGGGAATCCCGGTCCCGGGATCCCGCTGCGATCATGGAATTCGTGCGCACCAGCCCCACGTTCCGGCGACGTCGGCTCGCGCGGCGGATCCGGCGGTTGCGCGAGAGCGCGGGGATCACGCAGGAGCAGGCCGCCGCCTCGCTCGACATGTCGACAAGTGCCCTCAGCCGCAAGGAGACCGGCGAGGTCGGCACGTCCGTGCACGAGGTGCGTTCGATGATGGACCTCTACGACGCCTACGACCCGGGCCTGGTCGATCTGGCCAGGTCAGCGAAGGCGAAGCCGTGGTGGCACGCGTACGGCATTGGTGATCGTGGCTATTACAACTTGGAAGAAGAAGCCGTTTCGGTTCGCGAGTGGCAACTCGGGGTCGTACCGGGCATGTTCCAGACCGACGAGTACGCAAGAGAGTTGTTCGTCGGTGGAGGCTCGGTGACGAGCGAACGGATTTCGAAGGTCACAGCGGCACGCATGCGGCGGAAAGACCGTCTCGGTGACATGACGTACGAAGCGATCATCGAGGAATCCGCGCTGCGGAGGCCGATCGGTGGAGCGGGCGTCATGCGACGACAGCTTCGGCAGCTGGTCGAACTCGCTGAATTGGAGACGGTCACGATCCGGGTGCTGCCGATCAGCTCCGGGGTGCCTTTCGGTCTGGAGGGGTCCTTCGTGTTGCTCGGTTATCCAGACCCGGAAGATCCCGACGTTCTCTACCTTGAACACGCAAGCGGCTCGACGCACATAGAAAATCCGGTAAGCGTCCAGCGGGCTACGCTGACGTTCGAGCGATTGCGAGCCGAGGCGTTGAGCTGCGCGGACTCGGTCGCAAAGATCCGAGAGCTAGCGGAGGCTGAGCATGGATCTCACGAGAGCCCAGTGGCGCAAGAGCAGTCGTAGCGTTGGCGGCAACGGCGCTGCCTGCGTCGAAGTCGCGTTCGTCGAAGAAGAAGTCGCGGTCAGAGATTCCAAGAGCCCGGACTCCGGAGCACTAGCGTTCCCCGCGGATTCCTGGCGGCGGTTCCTGAGCTCCCTCACCGAGCGCTGAAACGCGAAGAAGGGCACCTCCCGCGCGGGAGGTGCCCTTCTTCACGTCAGACCGGTCAGCTGCTGGCCGGTTCCGGTTCTTCGGCGCCGTCCTTCTTGTCATCGCCGCGCTTGACGGCGTTGAGCAGGAGCTGGGCGACGTCGAGGACCTCGACGGACTCGTCGGCGGCCTGCTCGCTCTTCCGGGTCGTGACACCGTCGGAGAGCATCACCTTGCAGAACGGGCAGCCCGTGGCGATCTTCGAGGGGGCAGTGCCCAGGGCCTCGTCGACGCGCTCCAGGTTGATCCGCTTGCCGATGCGCTCCTCCATCCACATGCGGGCACCACCGGCACCGCAGCACATGGAGCGCTCCTGGTGGCGCGGCATCTCGCGGAAGGTCGCGCCCGCGGCGCCGACCAGGTCGCGCGGCGGCGTGTAGACCTTGTTGTGCCGTCCCAGGAAGCAGGGGTCGTGGTAGGTCACGTCCTCGGCGACCGGGGCGACCGGGGTCAGGCGCTTCTCGCGGACCAGCTTGTTCAGCAGCTGCGTGTGGTGCACGACCTCGTAGTCGCCGCCGAGCTCGGAGTACTCGTTGGCGAGGCTGTTGAAGCAGTGCGCGCAGGTCGCGACGATCTTGCGCTTGCCCGGCTCGCGGCCCTCGAACACTCCGTTGAGGACCTCGACGTTCTGCTGGGCCATCATCTGGAAGATGAACTCGTTGCCCGCGCGGCGAGCGGGGTCACCGGTGCAGGTCTCCTCCGGGCCCAGCACCTTGTACTTCACGCCCGCCATGTGCAGCAGCTCGGCGACGGCCTGGGTGGTCTTCTTCGCGCGGTCCTCGAAGGCGCCGGCGCAGCCGACCCAGAACAGGTACTCGTCGTCGTCGGCGAGCTCACCGTCGAAGACCGGCACCTCGAAGTCCAGGTCCTCGGTCCACGCAAGGCGGTCCTTGGCGTTCTGGCCCCACGGGTTGCCCTTGTTCTCCAGGTTCTTGAACATCCCGCCGAGCTCGGTCGGGAAGTTCGACTCGATCATGACCTGGTAGCGGCGCATGTCGACGATGTGGTCGACGTGCTCGATGTCGACCGGGCACTGCTCGACGCAGGCACCGCAGGAGGTGCAGGACCACAGCACCTCGGGGTCGATGACGCCCATCTCCTCCGGGCCGCCGACCAGCGGGCGCTCGGCCTCGGCCAGCGCCAGCGCGTCGATCTTGCCCAGCTTCTCCTCGGCGCCGTCACCGGTGATGCCGACCTCGTCGCCGGCCATGTCCTTGCTGCCACCGGCCAGCAGGTACGGGGCCTTGGCGTAGGCGTGGTCCCGCAACTGGGTGATCATCATCTTCGGCGACAGCGGCTTGCCGGTGTTCCAGGCCGGGCACTGCGACTGGCAACGACCGCACTCGGTGCAGGTCGTGAAGTCCAGCCAGCCCTTCCAGGAGAAGTCCTCGATCTTGCCCGCGCCGAACACGTCGGTGTCCGGGTCGGCTTCCTCGAAGTCCAGCGGCTTGCCGCCCGACATCATCGGCTTGACCGCGCCCAGGGCGACGTCGCCGTCGTCCTCGCGCTTGAAGTAGATGTTGAAGAACGCGGAGAAGCGGTGCCAGGCCACACCCATCGTCATGGTGCGGGCGACGACGATCAGCCAGACGGTGGCGCTCATCAGCTTGATGAAGGCGAAGACCGAGACGAGGTTCTCGCTGGCGGGCAGCAGCTGCCCGATCGGGCCCGAGGCGAACTCGGCCCACAGCGGCATCTCGTGCACGCCCAGCGCGGCCTTGGCGGCGCGGACACCGATGATGCCGATGCCCTCGACGAGCACCACGGCCTCGATGAAGTAGGCCCACTTGAAGTTGGAGCCCTGGAAGCGCGAGACGCGCCCGGCCTTGCGCGGGTGGTTCGCCTGGCGGATCGCCATCAGCACCAGGATGCCGACGATCGTGCCGACGCCCAGGAACTCCATCACGAAGTGGAAGATCGCCAGGTCGTCGAGGATCGGCCAGCCCCAGGTGGGGACGAAGACTTCGCCGTAGGCCTCGAACAGGGCAAGGGAGCCGAGCAGGAAGCCCCACATGACCAGCCAGTGCCACACACCGACGTTGCGGAACTTGTTCATCCGGGTGTGCGCGGCGAACTCCTTGACCAGCGTGGCCAGACGCGCGAGAGCCGGAGCGTTCCGGGTGCCGTCGGGTTGCCCGAGGCGGATGATCCGCACGAATCGGGCGATGGTCATGGCGAACATGCTCCACGCGACGACGCCGAGCGCGACTGAGATCGCGCCAAGCGTGATCTGCACAGCACCCATGCTCGTGGCCTCCTGTTTCGGGGGTTGTCCGTTTGGGGAGCGTACGCCCTGTTACCCGCTGGTAACCACGGGGGCCCGGGCGCGAAATTCGGGAACAGACGGTGATTCTGCGAGACCCCGGGTTGAAAAACTACTTGGGCAATCGTTCAGGTTTCTGCTATTTTCGCTGCGGCGACGACCTCGGCGCGGACGTGCGGGACGCCGGGTGTTTCCGGAGTTGTCGCTGTTGAACGCCGGGGTGCCTGGGGCGCGGATCGCGGTTCCACCACCGCGGCGGTGCCGATCAAGGCAAACTGATGGGAAGATGTGCGATTTTCGCCACGTCATTGATCGAGTGAACGTGATGGCCGGTCACTCGGCACCTGGGGGTGAGGACATGGTTGTCCCGAACGACGGAGGCATGCGGGCGTCCGACTCCGACCGCGAGGAGGTCGCCGGACGGCTGCGGACCGCGCTCGACGAGGGGCGGCTGACCGTCACCGAGTACGACGAGCGGCTCCAGCGCGCCTACGGGGCGGCCACGCTCGGCGAGTTGCGCCCGCTGACCGGCGATCTCCCCGTTCCCCAGCCGTCCGCCGAGGTCGTCGCCCGCGACGAGCACAAGGCGAAGGTGTCCAAGGAGTGGCGGGACTGGGCAGGCGGAGCGGTCATCATGATCGCGATCTGGGGCGTGACCTCAGTCGTCTCCGGTGACCTCAAGTTCTTCTGGCCGGTGTTCCCGCTCGCCATCTGGGCGGCCATCGCCGTGGCCATGACCATCGAGGGTCCGCGCAAGAAGCACGACGACGACTGACCCCCGCTCTTCCCGGGGCGGGGCACCCGTGCGTTCATGAAGTTGGGCGATCGCCCACATTTCTCGGAGGAGGGTCCGTGGCGTACCTGCTGCTGGTGCTGGCCATTTGCAGCGAAGTCGTGGGGACGGTGTCGCTGAAGCTGTCCGAAGGCTTCAGCAAGCTCGTCCCGTCGGTGGCGGTCGTGATCGGCTACGCGGTCGCGTTCACCGCCATGAGCGCAGTGCTCAAGCTCGGATTGCCCGTCGGCGTCGTCTACGCGATCTGGGCGGGAGCGGGGGTCGCGCTGGTGGCCATCATCGGCGTGGTGTTCTTGGGCGAGTCCATCACCGCGGTGCAGGTCGGCGGCATCGCGCTGATCATCGGCGGGGTCATCGCACTGGAACTGGGAGGCGCGCATTGACGGAGGTGACCGACGGGCGGCGGCTCAAGGGCGAACGCCGTCGCCGCGCGATCGTGGACGCGGCCCTGCGGCTCGTGGCCCGCGAGGGCGTCGGCGCGGTCACGCACCGCAACGTCGCACGTGAGGCGAGCGTCCCACCCGCGTCGATCGCGTACTACTTCAACGGCATCGACGACCTGCTCGTCGCCAGCCTGCTCGACGGCTGCGAAGGGCTCGTCGAGCAGATCGTGGCCGTGCGCGAGGAGGTCACCGACAACGCCCAGTGGCCGCGCGCCGTGGCCGAACTGCTCGTCCGCATGATCAGGGATCACCGCGAACGCACGCTCGGCGAGTACGAGCTCTACCTGCTCGCCGCCCGCAGGCCCGCGCTGCGCCCCGCCGCCCGCCGCTGGATCGAGCTCATCCGGGGCAGCATCAACAACGGTCAGGGCGGCGACGACCCGGTCATCACCGCCTTCATCGCCGGCATGGACGGACTCCTGCTCCAGGCCCTCATCGCCGACGAGTCCCCCGAGGTCGATGACCTCGAACCGGTCCTGCGCTTCCTCATGCACCCCTACGACTACCTCGGCGTCCAGCCCTCGGCCTGAGGTCCGCCCGAGCTGGCCGGGGGATCTTCCGGCGTGTCGGCTGGGTCACGCGACAGGTGCTTCGGGAACTGATCCCGCTGGTCAGGCGTTGTCCTGGCAGAAAGCTTGAGTGGCACTTGCTCAACCCCGTTTGACGGTGCGCAAGTGTTCTGGGTAAAACTTGAGCGAGCAAGGCTCAAGAGATCGAAGCGGCTCTTGAGCGCACTGACTAAGTACTGGAGGAACCACCCATGGCGCGAGCGGTCGGTATCGACCTGGGGACGACCAACTCCGTCGTTTCCGTCCTGGAGGGCGGTGAAGCGACGGTGATCGCCAACTCCGAGGGCTCGCGGACCACGCCGTCCATCGTGGCCTTCGCGAAGAACGGCGAGATCCTCACCGGTCAGCCCGCGAAGAACCAGGCGGTCACCAACGTTGACCGCACCATCCGGTCGGTCAAGCGCCACATGGGCACCGACTGGAAGGTCGGCATCGACGAGAAGGACTACACGCCGCAGGAGATCTCCGCGCGGGTCCTGATGAAGCTCAAGCGCGATGCCGAGGCCTACCTGGGCGAGGAAGTGACGGACGCGGTCATCACCGTCCCCGCCTACTTCGAGGACGCGCAGCGGCAGGCCACCAAGGAAGCCGGCCAGATCGCCGGGCTCGACGTGCTGCGCATCGTCAACGAGCCGACCGCCGCCGCGCTGGCCTACGGCCTGGACAAGGGCGAGTCCGACCAGACGATCCTGGTCTTCGACCTCGGTGGCGGCACCTTCGACGTGTCGCTGCTGGAGATCGGCGAGGGCGTCGTCGAGGTCCGCGCCACCTCCGGTGACAACCACCTCGGTGGTGACGACTGGGACGAGCGCATCGTCGAGTGGCTGGTCGAGAAGTTCAAGTCGTCCAACGGGATCGACCTGACCAAGGACCGCATGGCCATGCAGCGGATCAAGGAAGCCGCGGAGAAGGCCAAGATCGAGCTGTCCTCCTCGTCGACCGCGAGCATCAACCTGCCCTACATCACCGTCGACGGCGACAAGAATCCGCTGTTCCTGGACGAGACGCTGTCCCGCGCCGAGTTCCAGCGCATCACCTCCGACCTGCTCGAGCGCTGCCGCAAGCCGTTCGAGGCCGTCATCCGCGACGCGGGCATCAAGCTCTCCGAGATGGACCACGTCGTGCTCGTCGGCGGTTCCACCCGCATGCCCGCCGTGTCCGAGCTGGTCAAGGACCTGACCGGCGGCCGCGAGGCGAACAAGGGCGTCAACCCGGACGAGGTCGTGGCCGTCGGTGCTTCGCTGCAGGCCGGTGTGCTGCGCGGTGAGGTCAAGGACGTCCTGCTGCTCGACGTCACCCCGCTGTCCCTGGGCATCGAGACCAAGGGCGGCATCATGACCAAGCTGATCGAGCGCAACACCACGATCCCGACCAAGCGCTCCGAGACCTTCACGACCGCTGATGACAACCAGCCGTCGGTGCAGATCCAGGTCTTCCAGGGCGAGCGCGAGATCGCCGCGCACAACAAGAAGCTCGGCATGTTCGAGCTGACCGGTCTCCCGCCGGCGCCGCGCGGTGTGCCGCAGATCGAGGTCGCCTTCGACATCGACGCCAACGGCATCGTGCACGTGTCCGCCAAGGACCACGGAACGGGCAAGGAGCAGTCGATGACGATCACCGGCGGCTCCGCGCTGCCGAAGGACGACATCGAGCGCATGGTCTCCGACGCCGAGGCCCACGCCGAGGAGGACAAGAAGCGTCGCGAGGAGGCCGAGGCCCGCAACCAGGCCGAGACGCTCGTCTACCAGACCGAGAAGGTCCTCAAGGAGAACGACGAGAAGCTGCCCGAGGAGACCAAGACCAAGGTCCAGGGCGCGATCGACGAGGTCAACGAGGCGCTCAAGGGCGAGGACGTCGACGCCATCTCCGGCGCCGTGGAGAAGCTCGCCACCGAGTCGCAGGCGCTGGGCCAGGCCCTCTACGCCGACGCCGGTGCCGACGCCGCGGGTGCCGCCGGTGCTGGTGCTGGTGACGCGGCCGGCGAGGCCGGTGCCGGTTCGTCCAGCTCGTCGGCCAAGGACGACGACGTGGTCGACGCCGAGATCGTCGACGACGAGGACGAGAAGAAGAAGTGACTTCGGACAGGCCCGAAATGTCGCGCAACGAAGGCGAGGAGCAGGAGCCGGTGGTCGTCCGGGATCGGCGTCGCATCGACCCCGAGACCGGCGAGCGCCGGACACCTGCTCCGAGCGGAGACGAGGCTCAGGTGTCCGAAAGCATTTCCGGAACTCTCGACGACGAGGTCGTCCAGGCCGACGAGTCGGCGGATCAGCCCGCTGCGGACAGTGCCGCCGAGGGGGGCGAGCCCACCGGCCTGGAGAAGCAGGTCGACGAGCTCACCGCCGACCTCAAGCGGGTCACCGCGGAGTACGCGAACTACCGCAAGCGCGTCGAACGCGACCGCGAGTCGGTGATCGCCGCGGCGAAGGCGTCCGTCGCCGGTGACCTGCTGACCGTGCTCGACGACCTGGAACGGGCCGAAGCGCACGGCGACCTCAACGGGGCGTTCAAGGCCGTGGCCGACAAGCTCGTCGGCACGCTGAACTCCGCGGGCCTGGAGGGCTTCGGTGCCGAGGGCGACGAGTTCGACCCCTCGGTCCACGAAGCCGTCCAGCACACCACCTCGCCGGAGGTCTCGGGGCCCACGGTCACCACCGTGATGCGTCGCGGCTACCGGTTCGGCGAGCGGGTGCTGCGCCCGGCCATGGTCGCGGTGACCGACTACGAGGCCGACGACACGGCTGCGGGTGCTGCGCCCGCAGCCGGGCCGGAGTCCACCGAGTCCACCGAACAAGAGTGATCAGGAGCGGGAGGAGGAGCGTCCGGTGAGTGCCAGGGAATGGCTCGACAAGGATTTCTACGCTGAGCTGGGCGTCTCCTCCGATGCTTCGTCCGAGGACATCAAGAAGGCGTACCGGAAGCTGGCGCGGGAGAACCACCCCGACGCCAACCCCGGCAACGCCCAGGCCGAGTCGAAGTTCAAGGCGGTCTCCGAGGCCTACGGAGTGCTGTCCGACCCCGACAAGCGCAAGCAGTACGACGAAGCCCGGCGGCTCTTCGGAGCCGGCGGCCTCGGCGGTGCGGGCGGTGGCTTCGGTGGTCCGGGCGGCGGCTTCGGCGGTCCCGGTGGGGCCGGTGGTGGCTTCGACCTCGGCGATCTCTTCGGCGGGCAGCAGGGGGCCGGTGGCCTGGGCGACCTGTTCGGCGGGTTGTTCGGCAACCGGCGACCCGGCGGCGGCGCTGGTGCCGGCGCCGGCCCGAGCACGGCCAGCAGGCCGCGGCGCGGAGCCGACGTCGAGACCGAGGTGCGCATCGACTTCTACGAAGCGGTGCGCGGAGCAACGGTCCCGCTGCGGCTGTCCAGCCCGGCGACCTGCCAGACCTGCCGCGGTTCGGGCGCCAAGCCCGGCACGCGGCCGCGCGGCTGCTCGACCTGCGGCGGATCCGGCCTGGTCACCCGCAACCAGGGCGCGTTCGCGTTCAGCGAGCCGTGCCCGGACTGCCGGGGACGCGGCCAGGTCATCGACACCCCGTGCGAGGACTGCTCGGGCGAGGGGATCAGCAGCCGCACCCGGACGCTGACCGTGCGCATCCCGCCAGGGGTGGAGGACGGTCAGCGGATCCGGCTGGCCGGGCAGGGCGAACCGGGACGGCAGGGCGCCACCGCGGGTGATCTGTTCGTCGTGGTGCACGTCGGCGGCAACAAGGTGTTCGGACGATCCGGTGATGATCTGACGATCACCGTGCCGGTCACCTTCCCGGAGCTCGCGCTGGGCACTACGTTGACCGTGCCGACCCTGGACGGGAAGGTCTCGCTGAAGGTTCCCGCCGGAACCAGCAGCGGACGGACCTTCCGGGTGCGTGGCAAGGGCGTGGGCAGGAAGGCCGGTGGCAACGGGGATCTCCTGGTGACGCTGCAGGTCGCGGTGCCGTCGAAGCTCGACGACAAAGCGGCCGAGGCGCTCGCCGAGTACGCCGAGGCCACCGCTGACCACGACCCGCGCAGCGAGCTGAACGAGTTGCTCGGGAGGTAAGCATGGCCGGCCGCATGACGGGTCCTGGTGGGATCGGACCGGAGATGGGATTCGCGTTCCCACCCGGTTCCAACGAGGACACCCCGATGTTCGTGATCTCGGTGGCCGCGCAGCTGTCCGGTCTGCACGCGCAGACGCTGCGCAGCTACGACCGACTCGGACTGGTCTCACCCGGGCGCACCGCGGCCGGCGGCCGGCGCTACTCGCTGCGCGACATCGCGCTGCTGCGCGAGGTCCAGCGTCTCTCCCAGGAGGAGGGCGTCAACCTCGCCGGGATCAAGCGCATCATCGACCTGGAGAACCAGGTCGACGCGTTGCAGGCCAAGGTCCAGGAGCTCTCCGAGGAGATCGCCGCGGCCTACGCGGCGGCCGATTCAGCGGCGGCCCAGATCCACGCCTCCTACCGCAGGGACCTGGTCCCGGTGCGCCAGGAGACCGCGCTGGTCGTCTGGAAGCCCAACCGCAAGCGGTAACCGGCTGAACGAGCAGCCGTCGGAACTGACGAAGGGCGTCTCCCCTGGTGGGAGGCGCCCTTCTCGCGCGAGGCCCAGTTTTAGTCCAAACCGAGCCATGATCATGTCCGTTATGTCGGCTCAGTTTGGACTAAAACTGGCTCAGTCCAGGGTGAACGGGTCGTAGCGGATGCGGTCTAGGGCCGTGCCCGCTACGAGCATCTTGGAGACCGTGGCGCGGATCATGGCCGGTGAGCCGGAGACGAGGACGTCCCAGTCCTCCCAGGCGCCGTAGCGGGAGACGACGTCGGCGATGGTGCCGTGCTCGACGCCGTCGACGTCCGGATCGTTCTCCAGCACGGCCGTGATCGTCAGCCACGGGTTGTGCATGGCGATGCGCTGGAGGTTCTCCAGGTCGTAGAGGTCCTCCTGGGTGCGACCGCCGTAGAAGACCTGCACGCGCGGGTTCTCGCCGTACTGGGCGAGGTCGTCGATGATCGCGCGCAGCGGCGCGATGCCGGTACCGCCGGCGATCATCAGGATGTCCGGCGAGTTCTCCCGGTCGACGGTCAACCGGCCCATCGGCGAACCGATCCGCCACTGGTCACCCGGCTTGGCGTGGCCGACCAGCGCACGGCTCACCCAGCCGCTGTCGACGGCGCGGACGTGGAACTCCATCACGCCGTCCTCGCCGGGCGCGTTCGCCGGCGACAGGTAGCGCCACATCCGGGGCCGCTGCGGGGCCTCGACGCTGACGTACTGGCCGGGCAGGTACGGCACCGGGTGGTCGGTCTGCACGCGGATCACGGCGAGCTCCCAGCTCAGCCGCTCGTGGTGCATGACCTGGCCGGTGTACCAGGCGGGTCCGTCGTCCGCGGCCGCCGCTTCGGTCATCGCCGAGGCCATGACCGTGTAGGCCTCAGCCCAGGCGCGTTCGACCTGGTCGGTCCAGGTGTCACCGGCGTAGCGCTTGATGGCCGCGAGCAGCGCGGTGCCGACCGCCTCGTAGTGCTGGGTGATGACACCGAACTTCCGGTGGTCGCGCCCGAGCTGCTGCAGGAACGGCAGCAGCTCGTCGGGCTTGTCGACCATCTGGATGAAGTGCACGAGCGCCCGAAGCAGGCGGCTGCGCTGCACCTCCATGTTGGCGGCGAACAGCTCGCGGGTGTGCGGCGCGATGCTGAACAGGGTTCCGTAGAAGAACTTCGCCACCTCGTCAGCGTGCGGTTCGACCACCGCGTAGCTCTCGCGGATGAGTCGAACCATCTTGCTCACGCCGGAGTTGGACGGCTCGTTGTTCGGGGGTGGACCGGGGCTCAGTACGGCGTTCGTCATCGTTTCGCGCGCAGTCTTCTCCACGTTGGCGGCAAGCACCTGGGGTGAGGCGCAACCGCTACCTGCAAACGTCCCCCGACATCAGGAGCGACCCTAACTCCTGATCGGAAGCACGTCTGCCTTGATGGCACTTTCGAGTGCTTTGTAACTACTTCGCGTAGATAATCCATCAATCGGTCGGGGGAAAGCTAGTGGGCAAGCTGTTACCGGACGGGGTGACGTGACACTGTGGTCCGCCGTGACCCCCGATCACAGCACTCCAGCAGGCATGGCCTCCGCGGCCATGCTGGACCTCGAGTTATCCGACACCGTCCCGACCCCCGTCCCGATGCCCGCCCGCTACCCCGAGCCGCAGCTCACCGACCCGTTCGAGCAGGAAACCCCGACCCTGCCCGGATCCGCAGGTGAGCACCTGCTCCAGAGCGCCTACGGCAGTCAGAAGCGGGCCCGCCGCTTCTACGACGACCAGGTGCTCGACCGGCTCAACGACGAGATGAAGCAGTTCATCGGCCGCATGGAGCTGGCGTTCGTCGCCACCTCCGACGCCCGCGGCGAGTGCGACTCCAGCCTGCGGGCCGGGCCGCCCGGCTTCATCGAAGTCCTCGACGACCAGCACGTCTGCTACCCCGAGTACCGGGGCAACGGAGTGCTCGCCAGCCTCGGCAACATCAGCGAGAACCCGCACGTCGGCATCCTGCTGGTGGACTTCGTCACCGACCTGATCGGTCTGCACGTCAACGGCAAGGCCCGCATCGTCGAGGACGCTGACCTGCGCGGCATCTACCCCGCGCTGCCGTCCGAGTTCGACCGCGGCCGCACGCCCGAGCGGTGGGTGGTGGTGCAGGTCGAGGAGGCCTACATCCACTGCCGCAAGCACATACCCCGGATGATGCCGGTCCTGCGGGAGCGGACCTGGGGTACCGATGATGTGAAGCGCAAGGGTGGGGACTACTTCGGAGCCAAGGGCATGCCGCGTCCCTGGCACGAGGTCTCCGCTCGTTGATCTTGATCCTGCCTGCTTGATTGCAGGGGGATCGGCTGCGGGTGCCGTCTTTGGTCTCGTCGTACTGACAAGACTCAGTGGTCTTGCTGCGTGGCGGTGCCGGAAGCGGAACCTCAGACGCCTTCTGGGTCCGGGATCCGAGACTTGAGTATGGAACAGATACGCGGCGCTACGGCTGTCCTCCCCAGAAGGCGTCTGAGAACCCGCGGCGGTGCCGGTTGCTTGCGTGGGGCACTGAGGAAGCACCTTCGGTGCTTGCCTGACGTGGGTTGGCATTCGTCTTCTCGGTGTTGACCTCGTGTTGGGTTGACTGATGTGCGGGCTGGTGCTCTCGGGGCTCGTCGCGCTCCCTAGAGTGGGGCGAAACGGTCGCAAGGTGCGGAGAGTGACGTGAGCGAGCAGGACGACGAGATCGCCGAGGATCCCGCGCGCCGCGAAGCGGCCGAGGGGATCGAACGCGAGCTGGTGATGATGTTCCGCAACGCGCGGAACCTCTCCACCCACGTCGCCGCGCTGGTGCACCCCGACCTCGACCCGGCGTCGTACACGATGCTGCTGATGGTCGCCAACGAAGGCCCGCTGCGGGGCATGGACCTGGCCGGACGCACCGGTCTGGACAAGTCGACGGTCTCCCGGCAGATCGCCACCCTCGTCGACCTGGGGCTGCTGGAGCGCGCGCCGGACCCCGACGACGGTCGCGCACGCCGCATCCAGCTCTCAGACCTGGGGCAGGAGCGCTTGGAGCGGGTGCGCGCCGAGCGGCGCAAGCACCTCCACGGCCAGTTCGCCAGCTGGAAAACCCAGGACCTCGCGGATCTCGCGCGCTTGCTGGGCAAGCTCAACCAGACCGGATGAAACATCACTGATCAGGCAAAACGGCCAAAATCGGCCGGTGGTGCGAGTCACCCGGATATCAGTTGCGTGCTGCAACCAAGTGGTCCTATGGTTGTCTTCAGCAACTAAAAGGATGGGCTCGCATGGGACCGACACCAGAGACCTGTGGTGAGCTGCTCCGCCCACTCCGCGCCTTGATGGGCCTCAAGCAGGTCGCGCTGCAACGGGGGTTGCAGCTCTCCGATCAAGTGCCCTACGCGGCGGCCGGACTGCTCACCGAGCTCGTGCACCGCGGCGAATGCCGGGTCTCCGACCTCGCCCACCACCGCATCGTCGACGCATCGGTGGTGAGCCGGCAGGTGAACCAGCTCGAACAAGCCGGACTGATCACGCGGCGGCCAGACCCCGCCGACCGCCGCGTCTCGCTGCTGCGGACCACCGAGGTCGGCGATCAGGTCGTCGCCGACCTCGAGCAGAAGAAGGCGGAGTGGATCGGTGAAGCGCTGGTCGGCTGGGAGGACACCAAGGTCCGCGAACTGGCCAGGTTGCTCGGCGACGCGATGTCGGACATCCGCCGCCACACGATCGAAGACGGAGATCACGCAGACTCCGGGATGAGGGAAGGAACCCGATGACCAGCTCGACGGAGACGGCGCCCAGGGTGTCGACTCAACCGAGCGCGCCGCACGAGTCGGCCCAGGACCAGGCGATGTCGCACCGCCAGATCCTGGAGGCCATGTCAGGCCTGATGTTGGCGCTGTTGGTCGCCATCCTCAGCTCGACCATCGTGTCCAATGCGCTGCCGCGGATCATCGCCGACCTGCACGGAACCCAGGGCCAGTACACCTGGGTCGTCACGGCGATGCTGCTGACCTCCACGGCCTCCACCCCGCTGTGGGGCAAGCTCTCCGACCTGTTCAGCAAGAAGCTGCTGTACCAGATCGCGATCACCATCTTCACCGTCGGCTCGGTGGCCGGCGGGTTCGCGCAGTCGATGGAGACCCTGATCGGTTTCCGCGCCCTGCAGGGCATCGGCATGGGCGGTCTGCAGGCGCTGATCCAGGTCGTGATCGCGGCGATGGTCCCGCCGCGCGACCGCGGTCGCTACAGCGGCTACATCGGCGCCACCTTCGCGGTGGCCACCGTCAGCGGCCCGCTGGTCGGCGGCGTCATCGTCGACACCCCGTGGCTGGGATGGCGCTGGTGCTTCTGGGTCACCGTGCCGATCGCCGTCATCGCCTTCATCGTGCTGGGCCGGGTGCTCAAGCTGCCGGTGATCAAGCGCGACGTGAAGATCGACTGGTTCGGCGCGCTGTTCCTGGTCGGCGGTGTCTCGCTGCTGCTGATCTGGGTCTCGCTGGCCGGCAAGAACTTCGACTGGCTCTCGCCCGAGACCGGCTACATCGTCGGCGGCGGTGTTCTGGCGCTGATCATCGCGGTGATCATCGAGTCCAAGCACAGCGAGCCGATCGTGCCGCTGAAGATGTTCCGCAACCCCACGGTCACGATGGCCACGCTCGGCACCGTCGCGGTCGGCACGGCCATGTTCGGCGGCGCGGTGTTCCTGGGGCAGTACTTCCAGATCGCGCGCAGCTTCAGCCCCACCACCGCGGGTCTGATGACGCTGCCGATGGTCGGCGGTTTGTTCATCTCGTCCACGGTCAGCGGCCAGGTCATCTCCCGCTACACCGGCAGGACGAAGCCGTTCCTCGTGGGCGGCTCGATCGTGATGATCATTGCGATGGGGCTACTGAGCACCGTCAATCACGAAACGAACCTGGTGCTCATGGGGGTCTTCCTCTTCCTGATGGGCACCGGAGTGGGCATGCTCATGCAGAACCTGGTGCTGGCGGTGCAGAACGCCACCAGCGCCAAGGACATGGGCTCGACGACGTCCGTCGTCACCTTCTTCCGCACCTTGGGAGGTTCGGCTGGTGTGTCGGTGCTAGGCGCTGTGCTGGCCACCCGCGTCCAGGACTACATCATGGAAGGCCTGGCGAAGATCCCCGGCGCGGCGCAGGCCGCTGCCGCAGGTGGCGGCACCGGATCGCTGGACGTGGGACACCTCCCCGGGCCGATCCAGACCATCGTCCGCGCGGCGTACGGGGATGCCATCGGCGACATCTTCCTCATCTCGGCGTGCATCTCCGTGGTCACCTTCGTCGCGGTGCTGTTCATCCGCGAGAAGCCTTTGCGGACGACGATCGAGAGCAACGAGGAAATGGAGACGGCTTCAGTGGCCGCACAAGAAGAGGGCCGGGAGAACGGCAGGCACAACGGTGCCCACCTGAACTCCGCGCAGACCAGCCCGTGGACCGAGCCGTCGATCCCGTCGTTCGCCTCCAACGGCGCAGCGCTGACCGGCCGGTTCGCCGACGGTCACGAGCCGGCTCAGCGCGTCGTGCACGGCGTCGTCCACGACTCGATCGGCACGCCGGTCTCGGGCGTGGTGCTGACCCTCACCGACGCCAACGGGCGCCAGGTGGAGCGGGCCCGCACCGACAACGACGGCGAGTTCCACTTCGCCGTCGACAACGGCGGGACCTACGTGCTGATCGCCTCCGGTGGCAGCTACCAGCCGACGGCCTCGATGGTGGTCGTCTCCGACCGCCCGGTGCGGCACGACGTGCAGCTGCTGGGCGCCGGTGAGCTCAGCGGCCTGGTGCACGTCGGCGGGGTCGGCGTTCCCGGCGCGATGGCGGTGCTCACCGACGTGCGCGGTGAGGTGGTGGCCACCGACGCCACCGACGCCGACGGCGGGTACGGCTTCTCCGACTTGGTCGGCGGCTCCTACGCGCTGACGGTCACCGCCGACGGATACCGCCCGATGGCCCACCCGATCGTGGTCACCGACGGGGAGCGGGTGCGGCTCGACGTCGCGCTGCAGACCGGTGCGCAGCTCAGCGGCGTGATTCGGTCGGCCAACCTCGGCGTGCCGGTCCCGGACGCTCGGGTGACGTTGCTGGACGGTTCGGGCGCGGTGGTGGCCGCGGGCACCACCGACATCGACGGCAACTACCACTTCACCGACCTGCCCGACGGCGAGTACACGGTGATCGCCAGCGGCTACCCGCCGGTCGCGGGTTCGCTGCGGCTGACGGGCCAGGAGACGTCGCACGACGTCGACCTGGGCTACCCCGAAGGCTGATCGCGCTCGCACCACCCGTAGGTCACGGTCGCGCTGCGGCGGGCGGGAACGACTGGACGTCGGCCCGCCCGCCGAGCAAGATCATGATCAGCTCTGCTTCAAAGGAGTGTTTTCAGATGGATCTCGGCCAACCGCAGGCCGCGGCTGACAACGGCCAGACCGGGTCAGCTCGGGGTTCTGGAGCGGTGACCGCGTCGGTGCGCGGCAGTGACGGATGGCCGGTGCCGGAGGCGGTGCTCACCGTCATCGACGGTGGCGGCGCGCAGGTCGCGCGGGCGCAGGGTGATGCGCAGGGATCGGTGATGGTCTCCGGCCTCCCGGCCGGCGCCTACACGGCGATCGTCACCGCCATCGGTCACGAGCCCGTCGCCCGCACCACCCTGGTGCACGAGGGCGCCACGGCCGGTCTCGGCGACGTGGAGGTCCGCCGCGTCGGCGGCGCGGACCTGCCCGCACCCGGGCTGTGGCGGATCGACCCGATCCACTCCTCGATCCAGGTCACCGCCAAGCACCTGGGGCTGAGCAGCATCCACGGTCGCTTCAACGAGTTCTCCGGCGAGGTGCGGATCGGCAACCCGATCGAGAATTCGCTGGTCGAGGCCCGCATCACCGCCGACACGATCGACACCGGCAACACCATGCGCGACGACCACCTGCGCTCCGAGGACTTCCTCAACGTCGCCGAGCACCCGGAGATCAGCTTCCGCTCCACGGGGATGCGCCCCCGCGGGGGTGACAAGTGGGACCTGGCGGGTGAGCTCACCATGCTCGGCGTCAGCAAGCCGGTCATGCTGGACACCCGGTTCGACGGCGTCGGCGCCGACATGTGGGGCGGTACCCGCGCTTCGGCGTCGGCGGTCGCGCAGCTGCGCCGCGACGACTTCGCGGTCCGCTTCAGCCAGTCGCTCAAGAGCGGCATCGCGGCCGTCGGAACGACCCTCCGCGTGCAGATCGACATCCAGGCGGTGCACGAGGAGGGGTGAGCGAGGAGCGGTCTGCTGTGGCTGGCTCGACCGCTCCGCGAAAGAAGAAGCCGTGCGCACGTCGGGGGTGCGCACGGCTTCTTCGCGTTGAAGTCCGGGATCAGACCCCGGACTTCTCGTCGACCTTGCGGACCTCGCCGGAGCGGATCTTGGCCTTGTAGGCGGCCAGCTCCTTCTTGACCACCGGGATCATGATGTAGAGCCCGATGATGTTGAACAGGGCGAGCAGGAACAGCACGGCGTCGGTGAAGTCCATGACGCTGCTCAGGCTCAGCACCGAACCGACGATCACGAACAGGCAGAACACCACGTTGTAGATGTTCCGGCTCGCCGAGGTGTTGCCGAACAGGAACAGCCACGCGCGCTGGCCGTAGTAGCCCCAGGTGATGATCGTGGACACGGCGAAGAGCACGACCGCCACGGTCAGCACGTAGGGGAACCAGGGCAGGACGCTGGCGAAGGCCTCGGAGGTCACGGTGACGCCGTCCGGCTCCTCACCGCCCGCCAGCACCGCCTTCTGGCCTTCGACCCACAGCTGCGGCTGCGCGATGACGATGGTCAGCGCGGTCATCGTGCAGATGATGACGGTGTCGATGAAGGGCTCCAGCAGCGCGACCAGGCCCTCGGTGGCGGGGTGCTGGGTGCGGACCGCGGAGTGCGCGATCGGCGCCGAGCCGATACCGGCCTCGTTGGAGAACGCGGCGCGCTGGAAGCCGACGATCAGCACACCGATGAGACCGCCGAAACCGGCCTCCGGGGTGAACGCGCCCTGGACGATGGCCACGACCGCATCCGGCACCGCGGTGATGTTGACGCCGATGACCGTCAGCGAGGCCAGGACGTAGATGATCGCCATCGCCGGGACCAGCTTGCTGGTCACCGAGCCGATGGACTTGATGCCGCCGACCACGACCGAGCCGACGATGATCGCCAGGATGATGCCGAAGATCAGCGCGGCGCCGTCCGAGCCGAGCAGGCCCTGATCGCCGCCGGTGACGTCGCGCACCTGGGCGAAGGTCTGGTTCGCCTGGAACATGTTGCCGCCGCCGACGCCGAACAGCAGGATCATGATCGCCGCCAGCACGGCGAGCACCTTGCCCAGACCGCGGCCGAAGGCGTTGGGGATCTGCTCGGCGAGGCCCTTGCGCAGGTAGTGCATCGGACCGCCGTGGACGTTGCCGTTGGCGTCGATCTCGCGGTACTTCACACCGAGGGTGCACTCGACGAACTTGGTCGCCATACCGAGCAGGCCGCAGAGGATCATCCAGAAGGTCGCACCGGCGCCGCCGACGGTGACCGCGACACCGACACCGGCGATGTTGCCCAGACCGACGGTTCCTGACAGGGCTGAGGCGAGCGCTTGGAAGTGGTTGATCTCGCCCGGTTCGTCCTTGCTGGTGTACTTGCCGCGGACCAGGTCGACCGCGAGCTTGAAGTTCCGGATCTGCACGAAGCCGAAGACCAGGGTGAACACCGTCGCGGCGATCACCAGCCAGGCCACGATCCACGGGAAGGTCACGCCTAAGACGGTGATCTCACCGAACACGAACCCGGAGAAGCCCTCCGAGATCGGCGTGAAGACGTTGTTGATGGTGTCCTCGATGCGGGCGAGCGGGCCGGCGTCGGCCGCGAGGATGAGTTCGCCATCCGGTGGCGGTGGCGCCAAGGTGTAGGTCATGGCGCATCAGCCAAGCGAGTGACGTGATCCAAAGCAAGTACGTAGCGTAACAATATGTCGACTTTTCGCCCGATTGGTCGCACCTCTCGTTGACGCGTCGTGAAAAGCGAGAAAAGGTGTGAATCTCCCTTGAGCGGAACCGGCTCAACTTTTGTTACGTTGGACGTGTGGAGTCTGGCGCCGACAAGCGGGATGGCCAGGCGCAAAACCGGCACGAGGTGAGGAATGGACGCGTTCAACCCCACGACGAAGACCCAGCAGGCGATCTCCTCCGCGGTCCAGGCCGCCACGGTGGCGGGCAACCCGGACGTCGGCCCCGCCCACCTGCTCGGCTCCCTGCTCGCCCAGGGCGACGGGTTGACCGCGCCCCTGCTCAGCGCAGTCGGGGCCGAGGTCGGTGATGTGCGGCGCGAGCTCGAATCGCTGACGAACTCGCTGCCCGCCGCGACCGGCAGCACGGTCGGCGCCCCGCAGCTGTCCGGCGAGTCGGTCAAAGCGCTCTCCCACGCGCAGCGCCTCGCCACCGAGATGGGCGACGAGTACGTCTCCACCGAGCACCTGCTGGTCGGGCTCGCCGCCGAGGGCGGCCGCGTCGCCGACCTGCTGCGCAAGCACGGCGCCACCCCCGACGCCCTGCGCGAGGCCTTCACCGAGGTGCGCGGCTCCGCACGCGTGACCAGCCCGGACCCGGAGGGCACCTACCAGGCGCTGGCGAAGTACGGCCAGGACCTCACCGAGCGGGCCCGCGCCGGCGAGCTCGACCCGGTGATCGGCCGGGACGCCGAGATCCGCCGGGTCGTGCAGGTGCTGTCCCGCCGGACCAAGAACAACCCGGTGCTCATCGGCGAACCCGGAGTCGGCAAGACGGCCATCGTCGAAGGGCTCGCGCAGCGGGTCGTCGCAGGCGACGTGCCCGAATCGCTGCGCGGCAAGCGGGTCATCTCCCTCGACCTCGGCTCCATGGTGGCGGGTGCCAAGTACCGCGGTGAGTTCGAGGAGCGGCTCAAGGCGGTGCTCAAGGAGATCACCGACTCCGCGGGCCAGGTGATCACCTTCATCGACGAGCTGCACACCATCGTCGGCGCCGGTGCCTCCGGCGAGGGCGCGATGGACGCGGGCAACATGATCAAGCCGATGCTGGCCCGAGGCGAGCTGCGCATGGTCGGCGCGACCACGCTCGACGAGTACCGCGAGCACATCGAGACCGATGCCGCGCTGGAGCGGCGCTTCCAGCAGGTGCTGGTCGGCGAGCCCAGCCCGGAGGACGCCGTCGCGATCCTGCGCGGGCTCAAGGAGCGCTACGAGGTCCACCACGGCGTCCGGATCACCGATGGCGCGCTGGTGGCCGCCGCGACCCTGTCCGACCGCTACATCACCGCGCGGTTCCTGCCGGACAAGGCCATCGACCTGGTCGACGAGGCCGCGTCCCGGCTGCGGATGGAGATCGACTCGCGGCCGGTGGAGATCGACGAGGTCGAGCGCGCCGTGCGACGGCTGGAGATCGAGGAGATGGCGCTGGCCAAGGAGTCCGACCCGGCCTCGGTCGAGCGGCTCGCCTCGCTGCGCGCCGAACTCGCCGACCGGCGCGAGAAGCTCTCCGGGCTCACCGCGCGCTGGCAGCAGGAGAAGGAGTCCATCGACAAGGTCCGGGACCTCAAGACCCAGCTGGAGCAGCTGCGCGGCGAGTCCGAGCGCGCCGAGCGCGACGGCGACCTCGGCAAGGCCGCCGAACTCCGCTACGGGCGCATCCCGGCGCTGGAGAAGGACCTGGAATCGGCCACCCGCGCGCAGACCGAGCGCAAGGCGATGCTGCAGGAGGAGGTCACCGCCGACGACGTCGCCGACGTGGTCAGCGCCTGGACCGGCATCCCCGCCGGGCGCCTGATGGAGGGCGAGACCACCAAGCTGCTGCGCATGGAGGACGCCCTCGGCGCCCACGTCGTCGGTCAGGACGAGGCGGTGCGCGCGGTCTCCGACGCGGTCCGGCGCACCCGCGCCGGTGTCGCCGACCCCGACCGGCCGACCGGATCGTTCCTGTTCCTGGGTCCGACCGGCGTCGGCAAGACCGAGCTGGCCAAGGCGCTGGCCGGGTTCCTGTTCGACGACGAGCGGTCGATGATCCGCATCGACATGAGCGAGTACTCCGAGAAGCACTCGGTGTCGCGCCTGGTCGGCGCCCCGCCCGGCTACGTCGGTCACGACCAGGGCGGTCAGCTCACCGAGTCGATCCGCCGCAGGCCCTACTCGGTGGTGCTGTTCGACGAGGTGGAGAAGGCCCACTCCGACGTCTTCGACGTGCTGCTGCAGGTCCTCGACGACGGGCGGCTCACCGACGGCCAAGGGCGCACGGTCGACTTCCGCAACACGATCCTGGTGCTGACCTCCAACCTCGGCTCGCAGGCCATCGCCGACCCCAACCTGAGCGAGCGGGACCGCGACGACGCCGTGATGTCGGTGGTGCGCGGGCACTTCAAGCCCGAGTTCCTCAACCGGCTCGACGACGTCGTGGTGTTCCACCAGCTCAACACCGAGGAGCTCACGTCCATCGTGGACATCCAGGTGGACCGGCTGGCCAAGCGGCTCGCGCAGCGGCGGCTGACCCTCGACGTCCAGCCGGCGGCCCGGGACTGGCTCGCGCTCAACGGTTTCGACCCGGTCTACGGTGCCCGCCCGCTGCGCCGCCTGGTGCAGTCGGCGATCGGCGACCAGCTCGCCCGCAAGCTCCTGGCGGGCGACATCCGCGAGGGCGACAAGGTCCGCATCGACGTCACCGACGACAACGGCGCCCTCACGGTCGACACCACCACCTGACCCCGCAGACGCGGTCTCGTGGTCACGGGAGGTTTCGGGTCGGGCTTCTCGTTCGGGGGGGTGGGGAAGTTTTCATGAAAACTTCCCCACCCCTCACCGGCGGTAGGTGGACAGGGCCGCGGTCGCGGCGAAGAGCGAAGCCGCCGCCGTGAAGACCAGGGTGGCCGTGGTCAGGTCCGTGACCGTGCTGATGTAGCCGAGCACGACCGCGGGGACCGTGGCCGAGAGGTAGGCGACGACGTAGATCATCGCCGCGGTGCCCGCCCGCTGGTGCGGCGCGGCCAGCCCGGTGAGCATCCGGAAGGCGCCCATGAACATCAGCCCCCAGCCGATGCCGAGCACCGCCGCGGACGCGAAGAACAGGTCGGCGTGGCTGGAGACGACCGCGCCCGCGACACCGGCGAGCGCGATGATCATCAGCGCCGCGCCGACGCGCACCGCCCGCGCGGCGGGCCAGCGCGCCAGCAGCAGCTGGGTGAGCCCACCGACGCCTGCCAGCACCGCCACCGGCAGACCGCTGATCAGGCTCGGGTCGTCGTGCACCATGCCCTTGGCCACCGAGGGGGCCAGCGACATGAACATCCCGCCGACGGTCCACGAGGCCAGCACCATGGTCGACATCAGCGCGAACCGGCCGCCCTGCCCGGCGGGCACGACCGGCCTGCGCGGCCGCAGCGCCACGCGCAGCGAGCTGACCTCCAGCACCGGTTCCGGCATCGCCAGCACGAGCGGGACCGCCACCGCGAAACCGACCGCGAGCAGCAGGTAGGTGGTCAGCATCGGCCCCGGGGCGAACTGCACCAGGACGCCGGACAGCAACGACCCTCCGGCCATGCCGAGCGCGGCGGCGACACCGTTGAGCAGCGAACCCCTGCTGGTCCCCGGCCGCTGGAAGTCCAGCAGCGCGCCGCTGATCGCGCTCGTCGCCGCACCGGTCGCCAGGCCCTGCAGGACGCGACCGGCGAACAGCCAGCCGACCCCGGGCGCCAGCGCCAGCACCAGGACCGCGGCGATCTCCACGACCAGCGCGCCCACCAGCACCGGGCGCCGCCCGACGTGGTCGGACAGCGATCCGCACAGCAGCAGCGCCACCAGGATCGCCACCGAGTAGGAGGCGAAGACCTCCGTCAGCACGGTGTTGGTGAAGCCCCATCGCTGCTGGTAGAGCGAGTACATCGGGGACGGCGCGGTGGAGGCCATCAGGAACAGGGCGTAGACGGCGCCGATGAGCCAGAACGAGCCGGAACGTGACAGTCCTCGCTCGCGCTGCGGGCGGGGGCGAACCAGTTCGGTCGTCATGGGGTTCCTCTGCGCTCGATCGGGGCCGGTGGGGTCCGGTGAACGACAACCTCTTAGCGGAACGAACCATTCCGCGCGGCGTAGCCTTGTGGCTATGGCCACAGCAGCGATCGAGCGCGACGACGCTGTCATCCGAGCCGCCCGAGAGGTGTTCGCCGAGCACGGGATGGCCGCTCCGATGACCGAGGTCGCTCAGCGCGCCGGAGTCGGCGTGGCCAGCATCTACCGCCGCTACCCGAGCAAGGACGCACTCGTCGAGCAGGTGCGCATCGCCGCGTTCCGCCTGGTGATCGCCGAAGCCGAAGCGGCCAGCGCCGAGGAGGGCGACCCGTGGCGGGCGCTGAGCCGGTTCATGCACCGCTGCTTGCGGGAGGGCTCGGGCATCGGCACCGTGCTGCCGCAGCTGGAGAAGCGGCACACCTTCTCGGCTGAGTTCCGCGACCTGCAGCAGCGGGTCGCGGAGGTGATCGAAGCCCTCGTCGAGGACGCCCAGCGCGCCGGGCAGCTGCGCTCCGACGTCGACTGGACCGACGTCCTGCTGCTGTTCAAGCACCTCAACCCGTCGTTGCCGACCAGCGAGCCCCGCCGGGCCGAACTGCGCACCCGCTACCTGGGCCTGGTCCTGGAGGGGCTGCGATCGGAAGGGGCGGCGCTCCGCGGTCCCGCTCCCGACGCGGCCGAGTGGCGCGCGCTGTGCGACAACCGCGCCGAGTGATCTCGCCGCGATCCGGTTTTCGCACGTCAAGGTCAACCGAACGAGCGGTTCGGATTCGGATGCCCAGGTGATCTTCGAGTTCCGCGATGTTCGGACTACCCTGCCCGGTGTGGGCATACCTGCGTGGCTCTGGTTCCTAGTCGCCGTCGTCGCGATCGTCGCCGGCGTCGCGCTGCTGATCTCCGACCGGTCGCAGCGCACGTCGAACAACCGGGAGCGGCGCCGCTGGGCGGCGCTGCGCGGTTGGCAGTTCGCGGAAGTCGACCGCGTCCTGCCGACGCGGTGGGAGCGCGGCGTGCTCGCCCAGTACGGGACGAGCAGCGCGACCGACGTCGTCGCCGGCTCGACGTTCACCGCTGACGGACGCCGCCAGGTCTACGTGCTGGACCTCGAGGCCGGCGGCAAGAACGTCGCCGTCCTGGTGGGCGTGCGCTGCCGCCGCACCACCCCGGCGACCATCGAGCTGTGGCTCCCGGACGTGCCGGTCCCCCAGGACACCGGGCTGGACCTGCTGGGCCCGGTCGGTTCGCGCTACGCCTTCGTCACCGAGGTCGCCGCCGCCCGCCCGCTGGTCACCGCCGACCTGGTCGACGCCACCGAGGAGATCGGCCAGGACGTCACCGTGGTGTGGCTGGAGAACGACTGGGTGCTGGCCGCCCTGCACCCCGCCGACGCCGACCCGGCGCGCCTGGAGCGCCTGCTGCGCGACCTCGGCGATCTCGCCGACCTCGTCGACCCGTTCGACAGCGATCCCAACGAGGCGAAGGCGCAGGACGAGGCCGAGGAGCCCTCCGAGCACATCCAGTAGGGGTCCACTTACGAGACCGGGTAGGTTCGGCCCATGCCTACCGCACTCGTTACCGGCGCCACCGCGGGCATCGGCCGCGCCTACGCACGTCGCCTGGCCGCCGAGGGCCACGACATGGTCCTGGTCGCGCGCGATGCCGAACGGCTCGAAGAGCTCGCCGACCGGCTGCAGACCAGGCACAACGTGCGGGTCGACGTCCTGCGCGCCGACCTGTCCGACGCGCAGCAGCGCGCCCGGGTCGCCGAGCGCCTCGCGGACCCGGCAAAGCCGGTCGACGTGCTGATCAACAACGCCGGGTTCGGCACCGGCGGCGCCTTCTGGGACATGACGCCCGAGGTGCTGCAGCGGCAGCTGGACGTCAACGTCGCCGCCGTGCTGGAGCTGACCCACGCGGCGGTGCGCGGGATGCGCGAGCGCGGGCGCGGTGACGTGGTCAACGTGGGCAGCGTCGCCGGGTTCTTCACCGTCTCCGGCTCCACCTACGCCGCCAGCAAGGCGTACGTGATCGCCTTCTCCGAGGGGCTCGCCACGTCGCTGGCGGGTACCGGCGTGCGGATCATGGCGCTGTGCCCCGGCTTCACCCAGACCGAGTTCCACGAGCGCGCGGGCCTGGAGATGGGCAAGCTGCCGCGCGCTTTCTGGCTGCAGGCCGACCAGGTGGTGCACGAGTCGCTGGCCGACCTGCGCGCGGGCAAGCCGGTGTCGATCCCGGGAGCCCAGTACAAGGCGCTCGTCGCGGTCGGACGGCTCATCCCGAAGAAGCTGCAGCGCATGGTGGTCACCCGCACCGTCCCCGGCCGGACCTGAGAACTATCCTCGAGCCTCGTGGTGAACGAGAAGCAGCGCTCCGAACTGGCCCGTCTGGTCAAGGAGCTCGCGGTGGTGCACGGCAAGGTGACGTTGTCCTCCGGCAAGGAGGCCGACTACTACGTGGACCTGCGCCGGGCGACCCTGCAGCACCAGGCGGCCCCGCTGATCGGGAGTCTGCTGCGGCAGATCACCGCTGACTGGGACTACACCGCCGTCGGCGGACTCACCCTGGGCGCCGACCCGGTCGCCGCCGCCATGATGCACGCCGACGGTCCCGGCCTGGACTGCTTCGTCGTGCGCAAGGCCGCGAAGGCCCACGGGATGCAACGCCAGATCGAGGGGGCGGACGTCGTCGGCAGGCGGGTGCTGGCGGTGGAGGACACCTCGACCACCGGGGGCAGCGTGCTCACCGCCGTCGAGGCGCTGCGCGAAGGCGGCGCCGAGGTGATCGGAGTCGCGACCGTCGTCGACCGGGACACCGGTGCGCGCGAAGCGATCGAGGAAGCCGGTCTGCCCTACCGCACGCTGCTGGGGCTGTCCGACCTCGGACTGGCGTGAGCGAGGACGTCGGGCCCACCGAGTGGGGCACCAGCGTCGGCGTCGGGCCGTGGGAGGGAACCTGGCCCGACGATGAGCGCTACGACCCGGAGCTGCTGGAGCACGGCGACCGGCGCAACGTCGTCGACCACTACCGCTACTGGAAGCGGGAGGCGGTCGTGGCCGACCTCGACCGCAGGCGGCACGAGTTCCACGTGGCCATCGAGAACTTCCAGCACGACCACAACATCGGCACCGTGGTGCGCACCGCCAACGCGTTCCTGGCCAGGGCCGTGCACATCGTGGGCCGTCGCCGGTGGAACCGGCGCGGCGCGATGGTCACCGACCGGTACCAGCACGTCCACCACCACCCGGACGCCGAGTCGCTGAGCGCGTGGGCGCGGGACGAGGGGCTGTCCGTGGTGGCGGTGGACAACGCGCCGGGCGCGGTCCCGGTCGAGCGCGCCGAGCTGCCGCGCCGCTGCGTGCTGCTGTTCGGCCAGGAGGGCCCGGGCCTGCACGAGGAGTCCCGCCGGGAGGCGGACCTGGTGGTGTCCATCGCCCAGTTCGGCTCGACCCGCTCCATCAACGCCGGCGTCGCCGCAGGCGTCGTCATGCACACCTGGGTCCAGCAACACGCCGACCTCACCCAAGCCTGGTGAGACCGTTCCCAGCTTTAGTCCAAACTGAGCGGACATTTCGGGCATGATCATGGCTCGGTTTGGACTAAAACTGGGATTTCACGCGAAGGAGCCGGGCACCCGCGGTGGGGATGCCCGGCTCTGTTCGAGAGGTGCGTCTGAGGTTCCTCAGGGGCGCGTCTCGCGTCTGGGTGCGCTGCGTCAGGCTGCTTCTCGGGCCTTCTCGCGGCGTCCCTTGATGTACTCGATGATGATCGGCACGATCGAGATCACCACGATGATGATCGCCATCGACTCGATGTTGTTGCGGATCCACGGGATGTTGCCCAGGAAGAACCCGAGCAGCGTCATGCTCAGGGTCCAGGCCACACCGCCGATGGCCGAGTAGCTGAAGAACTTCTTCTGATCCATCTGGCCGATGCCGGCCACGGCCGTGATGAACGTGCGGACGATCGGCACGAAGCGGGCCAGGATGATCGCGCGGGCGCCGTACTTCTCGAAGAAGGCGTGCGTCTTGTCCACGTGCTCGCGCTTGAACAGCTTCGAGTCGGGTTTGTTGAACATCGCCGGGCCGACCTTGCGCCCGATCCAGTACCCCGTCACGTTCCCGACGAACGCGCACACCGCGAGCAGCACGCAGACCAGCCAGATCGGCGTGTTGATCGAACCGGTGGCGACGAACAGGCCGGTCACGAACAGCAGCGAGTCACCCGGCAGGAAGAACCCGATGAGCAGGCCGCACTCGGCGAAGATGATCAGGCAGACGCCGATCAGCGCGAACGGGCCCAGACCAGAGACGATGTTCTCCGGATTCAGCCAATCCGGAAGCAGAGCGAGCGCGGGCTGTGCCGCGGCGGCGAATTCGGTCGTCACGCTTGCCAACGGTACCGTGACGCCGGTGTGCCCGGATTCCGGGAGAGCAATCGGACATCAACGCAGCGCACACCTGTGATCACCCGATGGGGTAAGCGAGTGTGATGCTCGCCGCGATGAGTCCGGCCAGAAGTCCCAGAATGATCACGAAGAGCAGCGCCGGCACGGAATTGGGGCGCTGCGTGCGCTGCGACGACGAGGGGCTGCCGCTCGCCCGCGCGCGCAGTGCGGCGGACAGCGCGTCCTCGGTTTCCCGGCCGGTCATCCCCCGACCCTAACCAGGCACCGGCACCAATCACCGGAAATCGGTGAACCACCAGGTCAGGCGGGCGGGGTGAGCCACTGGCCGCGCTGCATGACGCCCTGCAGGTCCAGGTCGTCGCCGAGCACCACTAGGTCCGCGTCCGCGCCTTCGCGGATCTCGCCCACGTCGGTCAGGCCGAGCCGCCGGGCCGGGTTGGTCGCGGTGGCCGCGACGGCGGCGGGCACGGACAGGCCGCAGTCGCGCACCAGGTTGCGGAAGGCCGCGTCCATCGTCAGCGTGCTGCCCGCCAGCGATCCGTCGGCCAGCCGGGGCTCGCCGTCGACGACGGTCACCGGCAGCGCGCCCAGCTCGTAGGTGCCGTCCCCGGCGCCGGTGGCGCTGATGGCGTCGGTGACCAGGATCGTCCGGTCGGTTCCGGCGTGAGTCGCGGCCAGCCGGGCGATCGTCGGGTGCAGGTGCACGAGGTCGCAGATCAGCTCGACGCTGACCCGCTCGTCGTCGAGCAGCGCGCCGACCGGCCCCGGCTCGCGGTGGTGCAGCGGGCGCATGCCGTTGAACAGGTGGGTCGCCACGGTCGCCCCCGCGTCCACGGCCGCCAGCACCTGCTCGGCGACGGCGTCGGTGTGCCCGACGGCGGCGATCGCGCCTCCGTCGACGAGCTGCCGGACCGCCTCCACCGAGCCGGGGAGCTCGGGGGCGAGGGTGACCATCCGGACCGCGCCGCGGCCGGCGTCGAGCAGCTGGCGCACGTCGTCGGCCTCGGGCGCGCGGAGCGCCTCGGGCGCGTGCGCGCCGCAGCGGGCGTGGGAGAGGAACGGTCCTTCGAGGTGAACACCGGCGATGATGCCCGAGGCGGTCAGCTCGGCCAGGGTGGCGATCTGCTTGACCAGCTCCGGGATCGGCGCGGACACCAGGCTGGCCAGCATCGTCGTGGTGCCGTGCGCGCGGTGGTGGGCCACCGCGGTCTCGGTCTGCTCGGGTTCGAGGGAGGTGAACGAGCCCCCGCCACCGCCGTGGCAGTGGACGTCGACGAAGCCGGGCACCAGCCACCGCCCGGAGAGCTCGATCGCCGGGCCCTGCGGGACGGCACCGTCGCCGATGGCGGCGATCTTGCCCGCGGACACCCGCACCCAGCCGGGTCGTGCGATTCCGCCCGGAGTGACGACTCGCGCGCCGGTGAGGATCAGTTCGGCAGTGTTCACACCTACGATCCTCCGCCAAACGTGACCCAGTGGTCTACACCAAAATCGGTGTTTTACGGCTCAGCACCGACCTCTCACCCCGTCGCGGCAGCACCGCGTCCGATCGGGTCAGCCACCGATGTGCTTCTGCAGCGCCTCCAGCGCGCGGCTGGCGGTCGACTTCACCGTTCCCTTGGAAACCCCGGTCGACTCGGCGATCTCCGCTTCCGACAGGTTCCCGTAGTAGCGCAGCACCAGCACCTCGCGCTGCCTGCGCGGCAGCTTGCCCAGCGCGTCCACCACCGACTGGTGCTCGGCGGTGAGCATCGCCAGCGACTCCGCGGAGCGCGCGTTGGCCTGGTGCGGCGGCTGGTACTCGCGGGCGGTCTTGCGCCGTCGCAGCATCGAGCGCGAACCGTTGACGACCGCCGTGCGCAGGTAGGCGATCGCGGCGTTGGCGTCGCGCAGCCCGGACCAGTTGCGGTACAGCCCGGTGAAGGCCTCCTGGACCACGTCCTCGGCGCTGCTGATGTCGTCCACCAGCAGGATCGCCAGCCGGACCATGCGCATCCGCTGCTGCTTGTAGATGTCCTCCAGGGACAGCGGTTGCTGGGTCTCCCGGTGGACGCCGTCCAGCTTCCGCAGCGTGCCGAAGGTCTTCTCGACGCTGCGCTCGATCCCTTCCGATTCACCGCCCATGATCCGAGAACCTACCGGGCGAGGAGGGGGGCGCGTGCCGGGTTCGGGTTAGCGTCGGTGCAGATCGTTGAAAACGCCACCACGAACGCCACCACAGGAGGCACGCATGGCGAGGTTCGTCGTCGAGCTGGTCTACGGCCCGGACGAGGACAAGCGGCTGGAGGTCCGGCCGGAGCACCGCGAGTACTCGAAGGGCCTGGCCGAGAAGGGCGTGCTGCTGGCGGGCGGGCCCTACACCGACGGCGCGGGCGCGCAGATCATCTACGAGGTCGCCGACGAGGCCGAGCTGCGGGAGGTCCTGTCGGCCGACCCGTACGCCAAGGCGGGAGTGCTGGCTTCGACCACCATCCGCCAGTGGGAGATCGTCACCGGCGCGTGGCTGTAGGAAGCGGCTGCCGCGTCGTGTGAGTATGTGCACAGGATCGTTTTCTGAATCCTTGCACCAACTTTTCAAAACAACACCGCTGGGGCACTGTGACGCGCGAAAGAGTGGTACCTGCCCAGCTGCGCCGCCAACCGTGCGCAGGGGTTCTTAGGATGCTGCGCGATCTCGTGTCTTCACGACCGAACTCCATCTGAGGAGGATGACCGATGCCCATCGCGACCCCCGAGGTCTACACGGAGATGCTGGACCGGGCGAAGACCGGTGAGTTCGCCTACCCAGCGATCAACGTGACCTCGTCGGAGACGCTCAACGCGGCGCTGCGCGGGTTCGCCGAGGCCGAGAGTGACGGCATCATCCAGGTGTCGACCGGTGGCGCGGAGTTCGCCTCCGGCACCAAGGTCAAGGACATGGTCACGGGTGCCACCGCGCTCGCCGAGTACGCGCACGTCGTCGCCGACAAGTACCCGGTGAACATCGCGCTGCACACCGACCACTGCCCGAAGGACAAGCTCGACGGCTTCGTCCGGCCGCTGATCCAGATCAGCCAGGAGCGGGTCAACCGCGGCGAGAACCCGCTGTTCCAGTCGCACATGTGGGACGGCTCGGCGATCGACCTCGACGAGAACCTGCAGATCGCGCAGGAGCTCCTGGAGCTGTCGGCCAAGGCCAAGATCATCCTTGAGCTGGAGGTCGGTGTCGTCGGTGGCGAGGAGGACGGCGTCGCCAACGACATCAACGAGAAGCTCTACACCGCAGCCGGTGACTACATCAAGACCGTCGAGGCCCTGGGCAGCGGCGAGAAGGGCCGGTACCTGCTGGCCGCGACCTTCGGCAACGTGCACGGCGTCTACAAGCCGGGCAACGTCAAGCTGCGCCCGGAGATCCTCAAGCAGGGTCAGGACGTGGTGTCGGAGAAGCTGGGCCTGGCCGCCGGTTCCAAGCCGTTCGACCTGGTCTTCCACGGTGGTTCCGGTTCGCTGCTGGAGGAGATCCACGAGGCGGTCTCCTACGGCGTGATCAAGATGAACATCGACACCGACACCCAGTACGCCTTCACCCGGCCCATCGCGGACCACATGCTGAAGAACTACGACGGTGTCCTGAAGATCGACGGCGAGGTCGGCAACAAGAAGACCTACGACCCGCGCAGCTACCTCAAGGTCGCCGAGCAGGCCATGGCCGCTCGTGTCGCCCAGGGCTGCGAGGTCCTCAAGTCCGCAGGCCGCATGATCGCCGGCTGATCGTCCGGATCCGCACGCAGTGACGATGGTCCGTCCGCCCACCGGGTGGACGGACCATCGTCGTCGCGGCTCTTGGTGCGAGGATTGGGGCATGACGAGGAATCTGTTGGAGCCGCCGGAGACGCTGCTGCCGGAGAGCCCGGAGGCGCAGGGCGCCCTGGACGCAGGCACCGACCCCGCCGAGGTCGCGGCGCAGCACCCGGCGTTCAGCGCCGCCTGGGCCACGCTCGCCGAGAACGCCCTGAGCAGCGACGAGCACATCGCCGCCTACGCGTACGCGCGGACCGGCTACCACCGCGGCCTGGACGCCCTGCGCCGCTCGGGCTGGAAGGGATTCGGCCCGGTCCCGTGGCGCCACGAACCCAACCGCGGCGTCCTCCGCTCGGTCGCGGCCCTGGCCAAGGCCGCCCGCGCCATCGGCGAGACCGAGGAGTTCGACCGCTGCCGCCAGCTCCTGGAGGACAGCGACCCGGCCTCCCTAGAGGCCACCGATCTCGCCTGACCCACCCGCTCGAACCCGGGACGACCCCGGTCCGCGAGGACGCCGGTTCTCGCGCACCGGGGCCGGGCGCGCGGGTTCGGTGGCGGAGGATGGGATCGTGCACCGCTTGCGTGAGGAGTTGAGCCGGAGGCTCCGCCGGTTGCTGCGCTCCGGGATCCCGATCGTGCAGTGCGCGGTGGCGGCCGGGCTGGCCTGGTTCCTCGCGCACGACGTCGTCGGCCACGTCGCGCCGTTCTTCGCCCCGATCGCCGCGGTGATCTCGCTGGGCGTCTCGCTGGGGCAGCGGATGCGGCGGGCCCTGGAGCTGGTCGTCGGCGTGAGCATCGGCATCGGGGTCGGCGACGTGCTGATCTCGGTGATCGGCACCGGCACCTGGCAGATCGCGCTGGTCGTGGCGCTGGCGATGTCCACGGCGGTGCTGCTGGACAGCGGCGGCGTGATCGTGCTGCAGGCGGCGTCCTCATCGGTCCTGGTCGCGACCCTGCTGCCACCGGCGACGAGCGGTGGACCGACGCGGATGATCGACGCCGCCGTCGGCGGGCTCGTCGGCTTCGTCGTGGCCGCGCTGCTGCCCGCCAACCCGCTGTCGGTCGCGCACCGTCACGGGCGCGTGGTGCTCGGCGCGCTCACCGACGCGCTGCGCGGGATCGCGACCGCCATCGCGCACCAGGACGTCTCGATGGCCTCGGACGTGCTGGCCGACGCGCGCAAGAGCCAGAAGGCCGTCGAGGAGTTCCGCACCGCGCTGGAGGGCGGGGCGGAGATCGCCAGGTTCGCGCCGATCCGCTGGCGCAGGCGACGCGACCTCGACCGCTACGACACCGCATCCACGCCCATCGATCGCGCGCTGCGCAACACCCGCGTGCTGGCCCGCAGGGCGCTGGCCGCGCTGCGCGACGGCGAACCCGTGCCGCGCCCGCTCCCGGGGATGCTGGAGGAGCTCGCGGGCACCGTGGTGCTGCTGCGCGACGAGCTGGCCAGCGGCAAGGATCCGCTGCAGGCCAGGGAAGCCGCCCGCTCGGTCGCCGCGAAGTCCACGGTGGAGCTGCTCGGCGAAGGTGACTTCTCGATGCAGGTCGTGGTGCTGCAGGTCCGCTCGATCGCGGTCGACCTGCTGCAGGCCTCCGGCCTCACCCGCACCGAGGCCGTCGCAGTCCTACCGCCGCTGCACCCGACGGAGGACTAGGAAACGGCTGAGCCCCAAGTCTGAAAGGGCGGCTACCGCTGCATTTCCGCGACACGCCCAAAAGGGGACCGGCGAGCGCCGGGAGGCGCTCTACGGCCGGTTCAGGACCGCGGCGAGCGACGCGTGCAGCGGTTCGTGGTCGCGCGGGTCGTGCAGTTCGCAGTCGGCGGCGGAGAGCCGGTACCACTCCTCGGCGCCGGAGTAGCGGATCCACACCCGCACGGTGCTCTCCTCGCACGAGGTCGCGAGCTCCAGGTCACCGGTGATCACGCCGACCTCGTCGGTCATCACCCCGCCAGGTGGTGCGGTCAGCGTCGTGCGCAAGTCGCCCATGCCCGCAGTATGCCTCCCGCCGAGACGAGGAACGGGCATCTCCACGCCGGGAGATGCCCGTTCTCGCGGGTGATCCGTCAGCAGCCGTCGAGGGCCGTCTGCAGGGCGCCCTTCTCCGCTTCGGTCACGGTCAGCTCGTACTTGTGCTTGCTGCCGACCCACATCGAGGCGTAGGTGCAGTGGTAGTCGGCCGCCGGCGGCATCCAGGTGTCCGGGGTCTGGTCGCCCTTCTCCTGGTTGACGTTGTCGGTGACCGCGATGAGCTGCGGGCCCTCCAGGTCGTTGGCGAAGGCCTGGCGCTGCTCCTGCGTCCACTCGGCGGCACCGGAGCGCCACGCGGCGGCCAGCGGCACGACGTGGTCGATGTCCAGGTCCGAGGGCTGGGTCCAGGTCTCACCGTCGTAAGTGCTCAGCCAGCTGCCCGAGGTCGGGTAGCAGTCGGAGCCGACCTCGACGTCGTCGCCGTCCCGCTTGAGGACCGCTTCACGGGTGCTGCAGCCGTCCGAGCCCTCGTTCCAGTGCGGGAACTTCTCCCGGTCGTAGCCGTCCATCGAGCCCTCGGGGGCGACGGTCAGCTCGCCTAGCTGGGTCTTGGCGGTGGCCGGGTCGGGGATTCCCGGCGGCTCGGCGCCTGCCGGCACGGCCAGTCCGAGCCCGATCAGGCCGGCCAGCGGCAGCGCGGCGAGAGTGGTGCGCAACGAACGTGTCATGGCTTCCTCCGCGGTGGGCTTGATCGCCTGCGTGAGAACGACGATTGCCCACGCGGGTGGCCGATTCAATGCCGCGGAGTGGCCGGAAGGTGACATGGCGTGAAGTCGCCACCGATAGAGCTACCCGAATGTGAATTCCACACACTCGGTGATCAGCGCGCCAGGTTCAGGTCCTCGGTGTGCCGGTACCAGACCCACTTCTCCATCGGCCGCGGATGATCGCTTCCGTCGTGCCGCACGGTGGCGGGCCGGAACGATGCCTGGAACGCCCTGCCGCGCGCCACGCCGGTCCGGCGGCGGAGGAGGCCGCGCCGGGTCGTCGTGACCCGCAGGCCGTCCATCGCCGGCTCGATCGTGTGGTTCAGCGGGTCGGCCGTGGGGTCCGGCAGCGGCGCGGCGTCCGGGTCGGGCGAGACCACGAGGCTCTGCGCGGCACCGTTGAGGACCTGCTCGTCATCGCAGTAGGCCTGCCCGGTGATGGGCGCGATCACGCCCTCTCCCAGCAGGATCCCGCCCGAATCGTCCCTGATCAGCGGCACGGGCCGAGGCGGAGCGGTCAGCGCCCGCTCGACGTCGTCGGCGCGCAGCCCCCACAGCCGCGCCACCGGGGAGTCGGCCACCGGCACGTACCCGACGGTCAGCTCGGTCAGCCGCTCCTTGCGCAGCAGCCGCAGCACGACGGCCGCGAGGTCCATGTCGGTGCCGCGCACGACCACCCGATCGGTTGCTTCTGCCAGCAGCGGATCGACCTCGTGACGACCCGGCGCGGCGGAAACGTCGTGCCATTGCGCACGGTCATCGGACGGACGCGCTGCGCCACCAACGTTTCCGCAGGACAATGCGGTGGTACTCACGTTTTGCTCCTGGTTTACCCTGATCGACCGGCATACCCCGTGGTGGGCGCGGGCGAAGCGTGCGGTCACGCTGGCGACCACCCAGTCCAGGTTGGAGTTTCACATGCCGGCGATCGTGCTGATCGGCGCCCAGTGGGGCGACGAAGGCAAGGGTAAGGCGACAGACCTGCTCGGCGAGCAGGCGCAGTGGGTCGTGCGTTACCAGGGCGGCAACAACGCGGGGCACACCGTCGTGCTCCCGGACGGGCAGGACTTCGCGCTGCACCTCATCCCGTCGGGGATCCTCACCCCCGGTGTGACGAACGTGATCGGCAACGGCGTCGTCGTCGACCCGGGCGTCCTGCTCGAGGAGCTCGCCGGGCTGGAGGAGCGCGGGGTCGACACCTCGCGGCTGCTGCTGTCCGCCGACGCGCACCTGATCATGCCGTACCACGTGGCCATCGACCGCGTCACCGAGCGGTACCTGGGCAAGAAGCAGATCGGCACCACCGGCCGCGGCATCGGCCCCTGCTACCAGGACAAGATCGCCCGCGTCGGCGTGCGGATGCAGGACCTGCTCGACGAGAAGATCCTGCGCCAGAAGGTCGAGGCCGCCCTCGACATCAAGAACCAGATCCTGGTCAAGGTCTACAACCGCCGCGCCATCGACGCGGAAGAGGTCGTGGACACGGTGCTGGAGCAGGCGGAGAAGTTCGCCGGCCGCATCTCCGACACCAAGCTGCTGATCAACAAGGCGCTGGAGCGCGGCGAGACGGTGCTGCTGGAGGGCTCGCAGGGCACCCTGCTCGACGTCGACCACGGCACCTACCCGTTCGTCACCTCGTCGAACCCGACCGCCGGTGGCGCTTCGGCCGGTTCCGGCGTCGGCCCGACGAAGATCAACGCGGTGATCGGCATCCTCAAGGCCTACACCACGCGCGTCGGAGCGGGGCCGTTCCCGACCGAGCTGACCGACGAGGCGGGCGAGAACCTGCGCAAGCAGGGCGGCGAGTTCGGCGTGACCACCGGCCGCTCGCGGCGCACCGGCTGGTTCGACGCGGTGATCGCCCGCTACGCGACCCGCGTCAACGGCATCACCGACTACTTCCTGACCAAGCTCGACGTGCTCTCCGGCCTGGAGACCATCCCGATCTGCGTCGGCTACGACGTCGACGGCGAGCGGGTCGAGGACATGCCGATGACCCAGACCGGTGTGCACCACGCGGTTCCGGTGTACGAGGAGATGCCGGGCTGGTGGGAGGACCTCAGCGACTGCCGCACCTTCGAGGACCTGCCCGCCAACGCCCGCGCCTACATCGAGCGCATCGAGGAGCTCTCCGGAGCTCGGGTGTCGGCGATCGGCGTGGGCCCGGGGCGCGATCAGACGATCGTGCGCCACACGATGGCCTGACCCGGGCAAAAGCGGGGGAAGTTTTCATGAAAACTTCCCTCACCCCATGGGTACGGAAGTTCCCATGGGAACTTCCCTCTGGTCACGGGGGTGGAGGTTTTCATGAGAACTTCCCTCACTCCACGGGTACGGAAGTTCCCATGAAAACCTCTCTCTGGTCACGGGGGTGGAAGTTTTCATGAGAACTTCCACCCTCATCGGTTCCGCCAGGAGCCTTCGAGGGCCGCTTCCTGAAGGTCCAGCTCGCGGAGAACGCGGCGCAGCACCTCGTCGTCGAGGTTGCCCGCGTCGCGTTCGTCCGCGATCGCCGAGCGCTGCACCTCGATGATGTCGCGCCGCAGTTCGGAGAACGTCCTCGTCGAGGTGTCGGCGCGCTCGGCCGGGGTGCGCCCCACCTGCTCGGCGGCGGCCAGGCCCTGGTGCTCGACCAGGTCCCGGATCCGGGCGACCATCCGGTCCAGAGCGGGGCGCTCGCACCCGGCCTCCGCGGGCGTCAGCTCGTCCAGGTGGGCCAGAGCCGCGTTCGTGGCGATCCTGCGGGCCTCGGCTTCCGCCCGGTCGTCGCTGCGCGCCTCCTCCGGGTCGGTGACTCCCAGGAGGCGGATCAGCGGCGGCAACGTGGTGCCCTGCACCAGGATCGTGCCGACGGTGACCACCGCGGCGACGAACTGGATCACCTCGCGGCCGGGCAGCGGAGCGCCGCTCTCGTCGCTGAACGGGATGGCGCCCGCCGCCGCGAGGGTCACCACGCCGCGCATCCCCGCCCAGGCCAGCACCGTCGTGCGCCGCCACCTGCTGCCGGGTCTCAGCGCGCTCGCGAGCAGGTGGGACACGCCGGGCAGGTAGTTCGAGGCGAACATCCACAGCACCCGGAACGCGACCGCCGAGAGCAGGATCAGCAAGGTGGCCAGCACGATCCCGCCCATCGGCCGGCCGGAATCGAGGACCTCGGTGACCACCGACTTCAGCTGCAGGCCGATGTAGGCGAACACCAGGCTCTCCAGCAGCAGGTTGATCGCCGCCCACACGGTGTGCTCCTGCAGCCGCCCCGCGGCGCGCGCCCGGGGCAGGTTGTGGCCCACGTACAAGCCCGCGGTGACCACCGCGAGCACTCCCGACCCGCCGAGCTCCTCGGCGGTCAGGTAGGCGATGAACGGGACGAGCACGCCCAGCAGCGTCGCGACCTGCACGTCCGGGACGTGCTGGCGGGCCAGCTGGGCGAGCATCCCGAAGCCCAGGCCCAGCACGACGCCGACCACCACGGCCAGCCCGAACACCCAGACTCCCTGGCCGAGCGTCGGGGTGGTGCCCGCGGCGGCGGTGACCGCCATCCGGTAGATCGTCAGCGCGGCCGCGTCGTTGATCAGGCTCTCGCCGCCCAGCACCGTCATCACGCGTCGCGGCAGCTTGAGCTGGCGGCCGATCGCCGCCGCCGTCACCGCGTCCGGCGGTGCGATCACCGCGCCGAGCACGATCGCCGAGGCCAGCGGCAAGTCCGGGATCAGCATGAACGCGATCCAGCCCAGCACGAACGAGGTGGCGATCACCTGCAGCACGCCGTGGTGCACGATCGGGCGGATCCGCGCCCGGAAGTTGGTGAACGAGCTGTCCAGCGCCGCCGCGTACAGCAGCGGCGGCAGCACGACGGTCAGCAGCAGCTCCGGTTCGATGCGCAGCTCGTCGAGCCCGGGCACCAGCGACACGGCCATCCCGACCGCCACCAGCAGCAGCGGCGCCGCGATCTCCCGGCTCCGGGCCAAAGCCGTGACCAGCAGCGCCCCGATCAGAACCAGGATCAGCTGAACCACTCCGCACCTCCGTCCACGGTGGACACCTTAGGTGCGCTACGTCGCCATCACCGGGAACGGCAGGCTCCCACCGCGCCCCGGACCTCGCTGGAGGTCCGGGGCACGGGAGAGCGGATCAGCGCTGGTCGCGGGCGGTGATGGCGAGGTCCGGCATATCGCTGAAGACGCCGTCGATGCCCTGGTCGTACAGCGCGCGGAAGTAGCCGAGGACGTCGCCCCACTGAGCCGGGTCCTGCGAGGAGCGGAAGTCGGCGGGCAGGAAGGTGTTCTCCGCGCGAACCGTGTAGGGCACGACCTTCAGGCCGGCCGCGTGGGCGTCGGCGACGACGGCCGTCGGTTCGGTGAGGTGATCGCTGTCGTCGGTCGGCAGGATCACCTCGTTGTCAGGGCCGATCACGTCCGCGTAGGTCGCGATCTCCTTCAGGCCCTCCGGAGTGACCAGATCGGCGTAGGTGCGCGGATCGCCTGCCTCGATGAAGTCCTGCGGGGCGCCGCTGCTGCTGATCAGCTGCACCAGCTCCACCCGCAGCCGCCCGCGCAGCTCCTTGAGGTTGCTGACCTCGAAGGACTGCACGACGACCTTCGCGTCCCGCTCGTTGAGGCCCTCGGCGTCAAGCGCCTCGACCACGCCGGGCTCCAGCGGGTGGCCGATCGCGCGGAAGTAGCTGGGGTGCTTGGTCTCCGGTGCCACGCCGATCTCGCGGCCGAGCTCCTCCGACAGCCGCTCCCGCAGGTCCAGCACCTCCTGGAACGTCGGCACCTCGTAGAGGCCGTCGTAGACCGTGTTGTGCCGGCGGACGTCCGGGATGCGCTCCTTCGCGCGCAGCGTCTTGAGCTCGGCGAGCGTGAAGTCCTCGGTGAACCAGCCGGTCATCTCGGTGCCGTCGATGACCTTGGTGGCCTTGCGGGAGGCGAACTCCGGGTGCTCGGCGACGTCGGTGGTGCCGCCGATCTCGTTCTCGTGCCGGGCGACCAGCGCGCCGTCCTTCGTGGGGACCAGGTCCGGCTCGATGTAGTCGGCGCCCATCCGCGCGGCCAGCTCGTAGGACGCGAGCGTGTGCTCCGGGCGGTAGCCGGAAGCGCCGCGGTGACCGAACACCTCGATCCGCTCGGTGTCCGGGGCCGGCGCGGCGGCGGAATCCGGCCCGGCCGAGGTGATCACCCCGAGCGCGGCGGTGCCCGCAACGGACAAAGCGATCAACCGTCCCCGAATCGTCATGTCATCTCCCTGCTCTGACTGTGGCGGGTTCACCCAACTCCCCGCAACCGACGTCCGGGGCACGCGGGTGCGTCGCGCGGCCTACCGCCGGGTGAACGCCGCGCGACCTGGGATGCGCCATCTGGCGGCAACAGTTGCCGGGGGCAGCGATCGCGTGGCCCATCGCACGCTCTACGCTGCGTTTTGTGCGAATCCTCGTGATCGGCGGCGGCGGCCGAGAGCACGCGATCGTGTTGGCGCTGTCCCATGATCCGTCCGTGACGGCACTCGCCTGCGCGCCCGGCAACGCCGGTACCGCCGCGCTCGCCGAGTCATACGGCGTCGACGTCGCCAAGCCCGACGAGGTGGCCGCGCTGGCCACCCGCTGGCAGGCCGACCTGGTCGTCTTCGGTCCGGAAACACCGCTGGTCGCGGGCGCCTCCGACGCCGTGCGCGCCGTGGGGATCCCGTGCTTCGGCCCGTCCAGGGCGGCCGCCCGGATCGAGGGCTCCAAGGCCTTCGCGAAGGACGTCATGGTCACGGCGGGCGTGCCGACCGCGCGCAGCGAGATCGTGGACAACCCCGCCAAGCTCGACGCCGCGCTGGCCGGGTTCGGCCCCACCTGGGTGGTCAAGGACGACGGTCTGGCCGCGGGCAAGGGCGTGCTGGTGACCGGTGACTTCGACGCGGCCCGCGCGCACGCGATGAAGCTCCTCGACGGCGGTCACCCGGTGCTGCTGGAGTCCTTCTTGGACGGTCCGGAAGCCTCGCTGTTCTGCCTCGTCGACGGCACCACCGTCGTTCCGCTGCTGCCCGCGCAGGACTTCAAGCGCGTCGGCGACGAGGACGCGGGCCCGAACACCGGCGGCATGGGTGCCTACGCCCCGCTGCCGTGGGCCCCGGACGGCCTGGTCGACGAGGTGGTTCGCACGGTCGTGCAGCCCACCGTCGACGAGCTCGACCGGCGTGGCACGCCGTTCTCCGGACTGCTCTACGCGGGCCTGGCGCTGACCTCGAACGGCCCGCAGGTCATCGAGTTCAACTGCCGGTTCGGCGACCCCGAGACCCAGGCCGTGCTCGCCCTGCTGCACACGCCGCTGGCCCGGCTGTTCGACGCGGTGGCGCGCGGGCAGCTCGCCGACCAGCCGGAGCTGGAGTGGGAGGAGGGCTCGGCGGTGACCGTCGTGCTGGCCGCCGAGGGCTACCCCGGCCGGCCGCGCGTCGACGACGTCATCCAGGGCTCGGACCTGCAGGGCGTGCTGCACTCCGGCACGCGCCGCCGCGAGGACGGCGCCGTGCTGTCCGCGGGCGGGCGCGTCCTGTCGGTGGTGGCGACCGGTTCCGACCTGGGCGCGGCCCGCGACGAGGTCTACCAGCGCGTCGACCGGGTGCACCTGCCCGGCGCGCACTGGCGCACCGACATCGCCCGCCGCGCGGTCGACGGCGAGATCAGCGTCCCCAAGTCCTGACCGTCGGCGTCGTCGGTCGGCGATGGATGCGAGCACGACGGTCTGGCACGCTGCACCGCATGCTGCCGAATGCTGCGCTCGCCGTCGCGGCGCGAGCCGATGTTGCTCCGTTCCAGGTCATGGAGGTCCTGTCCGCCGCTGCGCAGCGGCAGCGGGAGCTCGGTGACGTCGTGTCGCTGGCCGCCGGGCAGCCCTCGACGCCCGCTCCGAAGGCCGTGCGGGAAGCCGCCGCGAGGGCGTTGGAGAGCAACGCCCTGGGCTACACCGAGCAGCTGGGGATCCTGGAGCTCCGGGAGGGAATCGCCGCGCACTACGAGCGCGCCTACGGCCACCCGGTGCCGGTGGACGAGGTCGTGGTCACCACGGGTGCCTCCGGTGCGTTCCTGCTGGCGTTCCTCAGCGCGTTCGACGCCGGCGACCGGGTGGCCCTGGCCAGCCCCGGCTACCCCGCCTACCGCAACATCCTGTCCGCGCTGGGCTGCGAGGTCGTGGAGCTGCCCTGCGACGCCTCCACCCGGTTCCAGCCGACCGTCGAGATGCTGGAGGCGCTCGACGAGCCCGTGCGCGGGCTCATCGTCGCCAGCCCGGCGAACCCCACCGGCACCGTGCTGTCCCGTGACGAGCTCGCCGGGCTCGCGGGCTGGTGCGAGGTCAACGGGGTCCAGCTGATCAGCGACGAGATCTACCACGGGCTCAGCTACGGCGAACCGCTGCACACCGCCCGGGAGTTCTCCGCCGAGGCGATCGTGGTCAACAGCTTCTCCAAGTTCTGGTCGATGACCGGCTGGCGGCTCGGCTGGATGCTGGCGCCGCCGCGCCTGCTGCGCGCCGTCGACTCGCTGACCGGCAACTTCACGCTCTGCCCTCCCGCGCTCTCGCAGCAGGCGGCGGTCGCGGCGTTCAGCCCGGAGGCCTACGACGAGGTCGAGGGGCACGTGGAGCGGTACCGGCGGAACCGGACGTTGCTGCTCGACGGCTTGGCGGACGCGGGCATCACCGACGTCGCCCCGGCCGACGGCGCGTTCTACGCCTGGGTGGACATCAGCGATCGCACCGACGACGCAGCCTCGTTCTGCCGCCGCCTGCTCGACGACACCGGTGTCGCGCTCGTCCCCGGCGTCGACTTCGACCCGAGCCGCGGCCACCACTCCCTGCGCCTCTCCTTCGCCGGCGACGCCCGCGACATCACCGAGGCGGTCGGTCGCCTCAAGGCGTGGTCGTAGGCCGGGGCCGTCGGGTCAGGGTGTCCCTGATGTTTTCCCCGGTCTGAGGCTTGGGACCTGCCGATTCGGGGGTGCGTTCTGGCACTCTGGTGGTGCGGGAAGAGCCCGGTGAAGAGGTGGTCGTGATGGTGTGGAAGGTGCTCGGCGGTCTGCTGGCGCTGTGGCTCGTGGTCTCGCTCGCCGGAGTGCTGATCAAGGGCCTGTTCTGGCTCGCCGTGATCGGCGGAGTCCTGTTCGTCGCGACAGCCGCCATCGGCTGGGCCAAGGACAAGAAGGAGATCAAGCCCTAGGTGTGCTGTGGGTGGGGAAGTTTTCATGAAAACTTCCCCACCCACCCCACCCACAGCACACCCGCACGACGACTTCCCTCGCACGAGGAGGAAGGGCCTTCGGCGATCAGCCGGCGAGCTGCTCCTCGATGACGTTCCTGGCGCGGGCGGCCGAGCTCCAGAGCTCGGCGCGCAGGCCCGCTTCGCGCGCGCCCTCGATGTTCTCCGCGCGGTCGTCGAAGAACAGGCACTCCGAGGGCTTCGCGCCGAGGGTGTCGAGCAGGATCCGCCAGATCTCCGGCTCCGGTTTGGTGACGCGCAGGTCGCCGGAGAACAGCAGGTGCTGGAAGAAGCGGGCCCACGGCTTGCTCTCGCCCGCGCGGGCGAAGGTCGCGGACGCGTTGGACAGCAGCGCCAGCGGCACCTCGCGCCGGTGCAGGTCTTCCAGCAGCGCCAGCGACTCCGGTTCGGTGGACATCCAGCCGTCGACGTCGATGCTGGTGAGGCGCTGGACGAGCGAGTCGTCGACCTCGCGGCCGAGCCGCCCGGCCACGGCTCGCCAGTACTCGGCGTCGGAGGCGCCCGCGTCGTAGTCGCGCCGGTCGGCCCAGTACGCCTTCTCGAACTCCGCCGGGTCGGTCTCCAGCAGCGCGGCCATCTCGGGCAGCGCTCGGATGCGGCGGCTGATGACCTCGCCGTAGTCGAAGACGATCCAACGCAGCACGTGCGACCTCCCGCTCCTGGTGCGCTAGACCCCGGCTTGGCCGATCCGGCGCAGCGCTTCTTCCACGTCCGTCTTGCTCACGTCCCGGTGCGTGACGAACCGGACCTGACCGTTCATCGGAACCGCCAGGACCCCCACCGAACGCAGCCGCTGCAACGTCAGCTGCACGTCCGGGACCGCCGCCAGCAGCATGTTCGTCTGCGGAGCGGTGACCTGCCAGCCCTGCTCGGTGAGGCCGTCGGCGAGCACCTGCGCGTTCTCGTGATCATCACCGAGCGCGTCGACGCGGTCCAGCGCGACCAGGCCTGCCGCGGCCAGCACGCCGCCCTGCCGGACGCCGCCGCCGAGCATCTTGCGGATCCGCCGCCCGGCCTCGATGAACTCCACCTCCCCGGCGAGGATCGAGCCGACCGGCGCGCCGAGGGCCTTGCTCAGGCACACCTGGACGCTGTCGACACCGACGGTCAGCGCCGCGGGCGGCACGCCGAGCGCGACCGAGGCGTTCCACAGGCGCGCGCCGTCGAGGTGGACCTTGAGCCCGAGCTCCTTGGCCGCTGCCGCCAGCCGTGCGTGCTCGTGCGGCGGGACCACGGCCCCGCCCGCGCCGTTGTGGGTGTTCTCCAGGCACAGCAGGGTGGTGTGCAGGGCGTCGTAGGCCAGGCTCAGGTTGGCCTGCGCGCGCACCGACTCGGCGCTGGGCCTGCCCGGCCCGGCGTCCCACTCCAGCGGATCCGGCATGCCGCCGGCCAGCCACGCCGCCGACCCGAGCTCGTGGTTGAGCACGTGCGCCCCGCGCGGCGCTAGGAACCGGTCGCCGCGCTGGAGGTGCAGCATCAGCGCGATCAGGTTGCCCATCGTGCCGCTCGGCACCCACAGCGCGGACGCGGTGCCCAGCAACTGGGCCACCCGCTCCTCGAGGGCGCGCATGGTGGGATCGTGGTCGAGCACGTCATCGCCGACTTCGGCGGCGGCCATCGCGGCGAGCATCTGCTCGTCGGGGCGGGTCACCGTGTCGGAGCGGAGATCGATGGGCGCCGGAGTGGTCACGAACAGATCACATCACACCTGCACGGGGTTGAGGCAATGGCCCGGTGGAACGTGATCTCGACGCTGCGGTATCAATCACAGGTGGATCGTCTTCGAAACCGCGTGCAACGGTTCGGGCACGCGATCCCGTCATAGCAGTGCAGGCAACGAACGAGCGGAGAGTTCCGCGTGGACCAGCGCGAAGAGCAGGAGTTCGCGGAGTACTTCGTGGCTCGGCGGGAGGCGGTGCGTCGGATGGCGTACATGATGTGCGGTGATTGGCACCGCGCGGACGATCTCGCCCAGACCGCGTTCATCAACCTGCACCGTCACTGGCGGAAGGTACGGGACAAGGGCGCGTTGGACGCCTACGTGCGCCGGACCCTGACCCGAGCGGTGATCGACGAGTCGCGGCGGCCCTGGCGACGGGAGAGGGCCGCCGAGACTCTGCCGGACAGTCCGGTCGACGACCCGGACGTGGACGACTCGGTGTCCACCAGGCAGACCCTCATCGCGGGTTTGCGCAAGGTGCCGCCGAAGCAGCGCGCCGTGCTGGTCCTCCGCTTCCTGGAAGGACTGGACGTGTCGGGAGTCGCGGCGGTGATGCGTTGCAGCGAAGGAACCGTGAAGAGTCAGTGCGCCCGGGGGTTGGCGACGTTGCGGGAGGCGCTGGGAGACGAGCTCGGGGATTTGAGGTCCGCGTGAAGGGGGTGCGGGTTGGACGAGCGCAAGCTCGAAGAGCTTTTCCGTGACTCGGTGCGAGCCGTTCCGCCGGCGTCGTTCGACGAAGGCGACATCTCGACGGCGTCGAGGAGGATCACGGCTCGGCGCCGGATGACGGCGACGGCCGGGGGGACCGTCGTCGCGGCGGCGGTGCTGGTCGGCGGCATCGGCGCGGGAGCCGGCTGGTTCTCGTCGTCGAGCGACACGGTGGCGAGCCCGCCACCGGCGGTGCCGCTGACGGCGGCACCGGGCCCGAAGATCGAGTCCACCGGTGGCACACCGCGCTCGACGGGCTGCCAGCCCGACGCGGCGGTGGTCGAGGCGGTCGAGAGCGCGCTGCCGGAGGCCGACGGCTCCACGCCGACCTCCGTGCGCACCTGCCCGACCGGCGCCAAGGCGGCGTCCTTCTCGCTGCGCGACGGCGCGACGGCGGGCCGGGTGACCGTGGTGATCAGCCCGGCGGGCGTGGCCCAGGCGGGCCAGTCGACACCGGGTGACGTGCAGCGTCCCGACGGCGCCCAGCAGTCGGTGCGCAAGGCGCGCAGTGGCAAGCTCGTGGTGGTGCTCAGCGAGCCGGAGAGCGGTTCGTCCGGGGCTCCGTTCGTCACCCGCGTGGCCACCATCGCGGGAGACCTCGCCACCCGTTTCTGAACGGTGAAGCCCTGGTGGATCGCGCTTCGGGGGCCGGTCCGCGGCGGCGATCAACGGGATCTTCCGGACACGGCATAGGATCGCGGGTCATGACAGCGGCCAGCACACCCAAGGGCGAGCGGCGGCGGCAGGCGTTGGTGACGGCTGCGGCGCAGCTGCTCGTCGAGGGCGGTTTCGACGCGGTGCGGCACCGCGCCGTGGCCGAGCGCGCAGGACTTCCGCTGGCGTCGACCACCTACTACTTCTCCTCGCTGGAAGACCTGATCAGCGCGGCGGTGGAGCACAACGCCAGGGAGGAGCTCACCGCCGGGCGCGCCCGCCTCGCCGACCTGTCGGAGCAGCCGCGCAGCACCGAAGCGGTCATCGAGCTGCTGCTGGACCTGCTGCTCGGCGTCGACTCCCGGCACGGCGGCGTCGAACCGGTGCTGCTGCGCTACGAGCGGCTGGTCGGTTCGCCGCGCCGCCCGTACCTGGCCCCGCTGATGCGGGAGATGGCGGCCGAGCTGCAGAAGCTCCTCGCGGAGATCTTCTACCGCAGCGACATGGACTTCGACTCCGAGCAGTTGACCGATCTGGTCGCGCTGGTCGACGGAGCGGTGGTCAACGCGCTGATCGAGTCCGACCCCGATCCGCGCGCCGCCGCCCGCCGAACGTTGCGGAAGCGACTTTCCTGATTCGCGTGCAAGAACGGTCGACGGTCATCTGGCGAACCGGGAACGATTTTTCGCATTAAAAGTCCCAACAGGTTTCCGCGTAATTGTTCGCCCCGGCGATTCCTTCACACGCTGGGCACTTTCTTGAGACTTTCTTCGTCAGCGGATCGCGTCCCAACGGGGTTGACTGCGGGATCTTGATCTGAACGTCGCAGAGCGCCGCTACGCATTGCCCGGAATATACCGCCCCTGGTCGCATGGTCGTGGCGTGGCGTTCCGCCTGACCTGCGCCCACGATCCAGAACACGTCCTGCCGATCCTCGGCGAACCTGGTGATGTTCATCCGCTCCCGTTCCCTGCACAGCCGCGAATGCGTCGGCCCACGATAAGTTCGCGCCGTTGTATTAGTCCAGAATCCCACACATGATCGAGCCGAAATGGGGATTTCGGGGAACGAGCGATTGGCGATTCAGCCGTGCTCGATGCGAGCCGCCCGGTACAGGCGCGCGTAGGAACCGCCGGACGCCATCAACTCGTCGTGCCCGCCGAGCTCCACGATCCGGCCCTCGGACATCACCGCGATCTGCTCGGCCGCGCGCGCGGTGTGCAGGCGGTGCGCGATGGCGATGACCGTCCGCCCGGCCAGCAGCGTCGCCAGCGCGTGCTCCAGGTCGCGGGAGGTCGTGTTGTCGAGCAGCGACGTCGCCTCGTCCAGCACGACGGTGTGCGGGTCGACGAGCAGGACGCGGGCCAGCGCCAGCTGCTGCGCGCGGGCCGCGGGGACCGCGACACCGCCTGCGCCCAAGACCGTGTCCAGCCCCTCGTCGAGCCCGCGCACCCAGTCCTGCAGGCCGACCGACTTGAGAGCGTCGAGCAGCTCCTCATCACCGGTCTCCCGGTCCAGGAGCGCGAGGTTGTCGCGCAGCGAGCACGCGAAGACGTGCTGCTCCTGGGTCAGCAGCACCACCTCGCGGCGCAGCACCTCGGTCGGCATCGCCGAGACCTCGACGCCGCCGACGGACACCGATCCCGAGCCGGGACGTCCGGTCCCGGCGATCAGCCGGCCCAGCGTGGACTTGCCCGCGCCGGACGGGCCGACGATCGCCAGCCGCCGCCCCTCGGGCACGACCAGGTCGATGCCGTGCAGCACCTCCCGCTCCGGCCGGTAGGCGAACCGCAGGTCGCGGACCACGAGATCGCGCGAGCCGACCGGTGTCGCCGGGTGGCGCGGCTCGTCGAGCGGAACCTGCGAGACGCCCAGGATCCGCTGCAGCGCGGTACCGCCCACCTGCAGCTCTTCGAGCCACATGAACAGCTCGTCCAACGGCGCCGACAACGACTGGGCGTAGAGCACGACCGCGACGATCGTGCCCAGCTGCACCGCGCCGGAACCGTGCGCCCAGCCCGCGATGAGCAGGATCGCGGCGACCGGCAGCACGTAGGACAGCTCCAGGCACGGCAACCACACCGTCAGCAGCGAGCGGTGCCGCTTCTCGGCGTCCACGGCCCGGCCCAGGACGTGCTCGTTGCGCGCGGTGCGCCGGGCACCCAGCCGCAGCGCGGCGATGGTGCGCGCGCCCTCCACCGATTCGTGCGTGCCCGCCTGCACGTCCGACCAGCGCTCCATGACCCGCTGCACCACCGGCCGCGAACGCGGGTAGTACCAGCGGGTGCTGAGCACCAGCAGCGGCACCGCCACGAGCATCCCGCAGGCCAGCAGAGGTGAGGCCAGCAGCATCGCGCCTGCGGTGAGCCCGATCGAGATCAGCGCGGCCGAGATCTCCGGCAGGGCGTTGCGGACCGTGTGGTCGAGCCGATCGACGTCCGTGGTGGCCCTGCTGAGCAGGTCGCCGGTGCCCGCCGACTCCACCGCGCCCAGCGGGAGCGCCAGCGCGTGCTCGACCATCTCCTCGCGCGCCTTGAGCAGCAGCTCCTCGCCGAGCAGCATCGCGCGCAGCCGCGCGGCGCGGGCCAGCAGCGCCTGGATGATCAGGACGAGCAGGAAGAACCCGGCCAGCAGGTCGACCCGGCCGACCGAAGTCCCGGCCTGCACGGATTCGACGAGCACGCCGAGCAGCTGGGGGCCGATCAGCCCGACCGCGGTGGCCAGCACGTAGAGGGCGGTGGTGGCCAGGAACCGGCTCCTGTGGGTGCGCAGGACGTCCCGCAACCATCCGCGCAGCGCGGTGGCGTCGGCGAGCGGCAGCATCACGGTTCCTCCACCCGGACGTGACGATCGGCGACGGCCTCCCACAGCGGGCTCTGGCTCAGCACGACCGTGGTCCGCCCGGCCCGCAGCTCGCGCACCCGCTCGGTGATCCGCTCCTCGGTGTGCGCGTCGACCGCCGAGGTCGGGTCGTCGAGGACCAGCACGTCGGCGTCGGTGCTCAGCGCGCGGGCCAGCAGCAGCCGCTGCCGCTGACCACCGGAGAGCAGCCGGGCGCGCTCGTCGAGCAACCCGTCCGGCGGCAGCGCGGCGAGCACGTCCTCGGCGTCGGCGGCGCGCACGACGAGCGCGAAGTCGACCCCGGTGCCCAGGTCGACGGCCTCGCGCGCGCTCCCCGCGAACAGCAGGTCCTGGTTGTGCGCGAGCACGACGCGGCGGTGCCGCTCGTCCGGATCGACCTCGGGCAGCGGCACCCCACCGGCCAGCGACGACCCCGCCAGCCGCTCGGCGACGGCTTCGCCGCGATGTCCCGCGTCGATCACCACCAGCTCACCGGCGGGGACCTCGACGTCATCGCCGACCAGACCCAGCGGGCCCGCGGGCAGCGGGAGGGGATTCGCCGGTGGCGCGGGATCGACCTCGACCCGCAGCAGAGCGGCGGCGCGCGCGGCGGCGATGCGCGCCGAGGCGAACGCGTAGGTGGTCTCGGTCGCCGTGCGCACCGGGATCACCAGGAACGCCGACACCCCGTAGAACGTCACCAGTTCCCCGACGCTGATCGATCCCGACAGCGCCATCCGGGCGCCCAGCCAGGTCACCAGCACGGTCACCAGACCGGGCAGCAGCACCTCCGCGCCGCTGAGCCAGGCGTCGATCCGGCCGGTCGCGATGCCGGCCTCCCTGACCCGCCGCCCGGTCGTGGCGAAGCGCGAGAAGAACCGCCGCTCACCGCCGATGCCGCGCAGGATCCGCAGGCCGGAGACGATGTCGGCCGCTTGAGCGCCGAGCTTGCCCAGCTCGTCGCGCTGGACCTCCTCGCGCTGGTGCAGCGGTCGCAGCAGCGGCCCGATGCCGAGCACCGCCAGCGGCACCCCGATCAGCACCACCAGCGCCAGCGGCGGCGAGATCCACAGCAGCAGCGCGACGGCGGCGACGAAGGCGAGCAGCGAACCGACGGCGCGACCGAGGGTTTCGAAGAGCTCGCCGATCTTGAACACGTCCGAGGCGCTCATCGTGACCACCTCGCCCGCCTCGACCTCGCGGGTCAGCGTGCCGCCCAGGCGGATCACCTGCTGCAGCACGATCCGCTGGGTGCTCGCCGTGCCGTGGATCCACAGCGTGTGAGCGGCCCAGTTCAGCGCGGCGGCGGCCACCATCTGCAGCACGCCCAGCGCCACCACGGCCAGCACCCAGCGCAGCAGGACCCCGGTGTCGCCGGTCCGGATCCCGCCGTCGATCGCGCGGCCGATCACCAGCGGCAGCACCGCGGTCAACACCATCCAGAGCGCCCCGGACAGGGCGGCGAGCGACACCAGCCCGGGTCGCCGCGCGAGCAGGGTGACGAGGAACCGCAGCGAACCGTGCCGGGCCACGAGCACCGACGTTATCCACGGCGGCCTCGCGCGGCGACCGATTTTTCGGGCCGGTACCAGCAGGTGATCAGGGCTGGACCGGGCAGGTGCGACGGGCCAGGATGCGATCATGGCGCACCCCACCGGCAGCACCCTCAGCCACCTCGAATGCACCGCGTGCGGGCGGACCTTCGACGCCGACGCGCTGCACCGGTTGTGCGAGGAGTGCGGCAAGGTCCTCTACCCGCGCTACGACCTGGCGAAGGTGGCCCTCCGCCCGTCGGACCTGGTGACGCGGGAACCATCGATGTGGCGGTACCGGGAGCTGCTGCCGATCCGCGACGCCGAGAACGTCGTCAGCCTCGGCGAGGGCTTCACGCCGCTGCTGAGCGCGCCCCGCCTGTCGGCACGGCTGGGCATCGCCGACGTGCGGATCAAGGACGAGGGCCAGAACCCGACCGGCAGCTTCAAGGCGCGCGGGATGTCGGCCGCCGTCTCGCGCGCCCGGGAGCTCGGGGCGCAGGTCGTCGCGGCGCCTTCGGCGGGCAACGCCGGTGGCGCGCTGGCCGCCTACGCCGCTCGGGCCGGGTTGGGCGCCGGTGTCGTGATGCCCCAGGACTGCCCGCGCATCAACCAGGTCGAGGCCGTCGTCGCCGGTGCGGGCACCTGGCTCGTCGACGGCCTCATCGACGACGCGGGACGTCTGGTGCGCACCACCTCGGAGGCGCGCGGCTGGTTCGACGTCTCCACCCTCAAGGAGCCCTACCGGGTCGAGGGCAAGAAGACCCTCGGCTACGAGCTGGCGGAGCAGCTCGGCTGGGAGCTGCCGGACGTGGTGATCTACCCGACGGGCGGTGGCACCGGGCTGGTCGGCATGTGGAAGGCGTTCGCCGAGATGACCGAGCTCGGCTGGATCGGCGAGAAGCGGCCGCGCATGGTCGTCGTCCAGGCCGAGGGCTGCGCCCCGATCGTCCGCGCCCACGACCAGGGCGAACGACACGCGCCGCGGTGGGAGGACGCCACCACCAGGGCCAGCGGCCTGCGAGTTCCGGTCGCCGTCGGCGACTACCTGATCCTCGACGCCGTTCGCGACTCCGGCGGCACGGCGGTGTCGGTGAGCGAGGACGACATGCGCGACGCCACCCGGGAGCTCGCCTCGTCGGAGGGCGTCCACCCGGCGCCGGAAGGAGCCGCGACACTCGCCGCGCTCCGCCGGCTCCGCGACTCCGGTGAGATCACCGAGTCCGACCGCGTCGTGCTGTTCAACACCGGTGTCGGTCAGAAGTACCCGGACTTCGTGCCCGTCTCCCCGGAAGTGGTCCCGGCGGACTCCCCCGCCTGGGGATCGGGTCTGTGACCGGTGTGGGGAAGTTTTCATGAAAACTTCCCCACACCCACCACACGACATGCACTCGGGACGAGGGACGACGCCCGTCAATTATCCTGTTCGGGTGAGTGACAAGCCCAGCATCCCGAATGTTCTCGCCGGTCGTTACGCCTCTCCGGAGCTGGTCGAGCTGTGGTCGCCGCAGCACAAGATCGTTCTCGAGCGGCGCCTCTGGCTGGCCGTGCTGCGCGCCCAGGCCGACCTCGGCATCGAGGTGCCCGAGCAGGCCGTGGCCGACTACGAGCGGGTGCTGGAGCAGGTCGACCTCGACTCCATCGCCGCGCGCGAGCGCGTGACCAGGCACGACGTGAAGGCTCGGATCGAGGAGTTCAACGCCCTCGCCGGGCACGAGCAGATCCACAAGGGCATGACCTCGCGGGATCTGACCGAGAACGTCGAGCAGCTGCAGGTCCGCCGCAGCCTGGAGCACGTGCGCGACCGCACCGTCGCGGTGCTCGCCCGGCTGGCGAAGCTCGCGGGGCAGAACGCCGAGCTGGTCATGGCCGGTCGCTCGCACAACGTCGCCGCCCAGGCCACGACGCTGGGCAAGCGCTTCGCCACCGCTGCCGACGAGCTGCTGGTGGCCTTCCGCCGCCTCGAAGAACTCCTCGACCGCTACCCGCTGCGCGGCATCAAGGGCCCGGTCGGCACCGCGCAGGACATGCTCGACCTGCTCGGCGGCGATGCCGACAAGCTCACCGAGCTGGAGCGCCGCGTCGCCGGTCACCTCGGTTTCGGCAGCACGCTCACCAGCGTCGGCCAGGTCTACCCGCGGTCGCTGGACTTCGAGGTGCTGAGCCTGCTCTCGCAGCTGGCGGCCGCGCCCTCCAGCGTCGCGAAGACGATCCGGCTGATGGCCGGGCACGAGCTGGTCACCGAGGGCTTCAAGCCCGGCCAGGTCGGGTCCAGCGCCATGCCGCACAAGATGAACACCCGCTCCTGCGAGCGCGTCAACGGACTCGCGGTGATCGTGCGGGGATACGTCTCGATGAGCGCGGAGCTGGCCGGCGACCAGTGGAACGAGGGCGACGTGTCCTGCTCGGTGGTGCGCCGGGTCGCGCTGCCGGACGCGTTCTTCGCCTTCGACGGATTGCTGGAGACGTTCCTGACGGTGCTCGACGAGTTCGGCGCGTTCCCCGCCGTCGTCGCCCGCGAACTCGACCGCTACCTGCCGTTCCTTGCCACCACGAAGGTGCTGATGGGCGCGGTGCGAGCGGGAGTGGGCCGGGAGGTCGCGCACGAGGCGATCAAGGAGAACGCCGTCGCGGTCGCCCTCGACATGCGCGAGCGCGGTGCCGAGCGCAACGACCTGCTCGACCGGCTCGCCGCCGACGAGCGGTTGCCGCTCGACCGCGAGCAGCTGGAAGCCCTGCTGGCCGACCGGCTCGCCTTCACCGGAGCCGCGTCGTCGCAGGTCGGCGATGTCGTCGCCGCGGTCGAGAAGGTCGCGACCCAGTACCCGCAGGCCGCTGCCTACGCCCCGACCGACATCCTCTGACGATCGTCCGAGGCGTCCGGTCTGCTCGTCGTTGGGTGGGGGAAGTTTTCATGAGAACTTCCCCCACCCCCCACAACGAGCAAAGCCGCACCCGTCAGTCCCAGTGGGCGTTGAAGAAGTCGACCTCGCACTTGGTGGCCTGCTGGAACAGGCGCAGGCAGCGGGCGCGCTGGCGCTCGTCGAGGTCGGCGCCCACGCGGTCGAGCTCCGAGCGCAGCCAGGTCACCCAGGACTCGAAGTCCGGGTTGGCGTGCAGATCGATCCACTCGGCGTGCACGAAGCTCTCCGGCTTCCCCGGTGCGCGCTGCGCCCACTCCAGGTAGGTCCACTCGGCGACGGTGAGCACCGTCAGGATCTCGGCGTACCCGCCGTTGTCCTTGGTGTCGCGCATCAGGTCGCGGAACGCCTCGGTCGCCGGGTCGAGCTCCGGTTCGACCCGGTCGCTCTCGACAATGCCCAGCGCGTCGAAGGAGCGCTGGAAGTAGGTGTTCTCCTCGCTGGTGACGACTCCGATGCTGCCCGCGAGCGCCAGCCGCGATGAGTACCGGTCGGCCTTGGCCACGGCGGCGCCGAGCAGGGCGAGGAAGTCGTCCACGAACTGGTAGTCCTGCACCAGGTACGAGCTCATGTACTCGTCGGGCATCGACCCGTCGAAGAGCGCGTCGGTGAACGGGTGCTCGACGACCGAGGTCCAGTCGGGTTCGCTGCGCTCGCGCAGCCAGTCGGTGAACGTCGTTTCCGGGGGCGTCGCTGTCAAGATCTCCTCCTCGTGCTCGACGTCATCCCACCACGTGCGAGCGGTCCACCTGCGATGGGAGAGAATCGCGGCGTGGTTGCACTCGCGGATTACCCCCAGATCGCGGCAGGCAAGGTCCGCCAGCTGCACGCCGTGGACGACGAACACCTGCTGCTGGTCGCCTCCGACCGCATCTCGGCCTACGACCACGTGCTGGACACGCCCATCCCGGACAAGGGCGCCGTGCTCACGGCGATGAGCGTGTTCTGGTTCGAGCTGCTGGCCGACGAGCTGCCGAACCACCTTGTGGCCTACGACGATCCGCGCATCCCCACCGAGGTGCGCGGCCGCGCACTGCTGGTGGACCGGCTGACGATGGTGCCGGTGGAGTGCGTCGCCCGCGGTTACCTGACCGGCTCGGGGCTGATCGACTACCAGCGCAGCGGTTCGGTGTGCGGCGTCCCGCTGCCGGACGGGCTCGTCGAGTCGTCCCGGCTGCCGGAGCCGATCTTCACGCCTGCCACCAAGGCGGAGATCGGTGAGCACGACGAGAACGTGAGCTTCGAGGCCGTCGCCGCGCAGGAGGGCGCCGAGCGCGCCGCCGAGCTGCGCGACCTGACCTTGCGGGTCTACGCCCGGGCCGCCGAGCACGCCCGCGAGCGCGGGGTGATCCTCGCCGACACGAAGTTCGAGTTCGGCCGCAACGCCGCCGGTGACCTGGTGCTCGGCGACGAGGTGCTCACCCCGGACTCGTCGCGCTACTGGCCCGCCGACGGCTACGAACCGGGCAAGGTCCAGCCGTCGTTCGACAAGCAGTTCGTCCGCAACTGGCTGACCTCGGAGGAGTCCGGCTGGGACCGGCACTCCGACACCCCGCCGCCGGCCCTTCCCGATCACATCGTCGAGGCCACCCGCGCCCGCTACGTCGAGGCCTACGAACGCATCACCGGCCGCTCCTTCGCCGACTGGCCGCAGGGCTCCTGACCACGGCCTTTCGAAATTCGCGCGAAATTCGAGTCCGGAAGTTCGGGGGGTCGAATTTCGCGCGAAATTCGAATGCTTCACCCGGTCGCGGGATTCGACGGCGTGTCGCGAGGTGGACCTGGCCTGCGGGTTTGATGGTTGCGAGGTGGAGGTTCGCCGGATTTGCGCCGGGGCGACACCTGGCTTTCAGGTAACGGTCACCCGCGCCAGGCCGAATGGGTGTTTGTGAGCACGCCGCTCGTGGTGTCGTTGTCGGGACTGGAACTCCGGTCGCTGGAGAGCTGCGCGGATTTCGCCGCGGAGCTGGACCGCCGGAGCGTCCCGCTGTCCCTGCTGATCTCGCCGAAACCGTCCGATCTCGACTCCCGCGATCGCAGGTCGCCGGTGCTGGGCTGGGTGGCCGACCGGCTCAGGAACCGGGACACGGTGAGCCTGCACGGGTTCGCCCGGGTCTCGCCCGGTCTGCGCTCGCGGCTGGCCCCGGCAGCGCGGCTTCCCGCGCACGAGGCCGGGCTGCGGCTGGTGGCCGCCTCGGCAGTGCTGGAGCAGGCCGGTCTGCGCACGCACACGTTCATCCCGCCGCGCTGGTTGGCGTCTCCGGGCACGGTCCTGGCAGCTCAGCGACGTGGTTTCGCGGTGTGCGCGGATGCGATGGGGGTGCGCGACCTCGGCACCGGGAGCGTGCTGCGGTCCCGCATCAGGCTCCTCGGCCCGGGCGAGGTCGCCGAGCCGTGGTGGTGCCGGGCGCTGGTGCAGGGCGCCGGTCGTGCCGCCCGCCGGGGACGGGCCGTCCGCCTGGCGGTGGACGCGCAGACGTTGGTGAAACCGGCTGTGCGGCACGCGATCCTGGACGCGGTGGACCTGGCGCTGCACCACGGCGCGAACCCGGTCACCTACGCCTCGTTCGCCAGGGCGAGCTCGGAGGTAACCCCGATCCCGAAGCCGCGCATCCCCCACGAAGCCTGGTGAGACCCCAGTTTTAGTCCAAACCGAGCCATGATCATGTCCGAAATGTCGGCTCAGTTCGGACTAAGGGGTCGTTTCAGTATCGCCTTGCTTGGCGGTGCGGGTAGCGGAACCTCACACGCCGCCTGGGCTCCGTGCGCCGCGACTTATGTATGCCAATACACGGCGTCGCGGCGTACTCACCCAGACGGCGTGTGAGAACCCGCGGCGGTGCGGGCTGAGTCCCACACCTGAAGCAACGGCTCCGCCGCATTCTGAAACGACTCCTAAAACTGGGATTTGCCGCGATGGTGGGTACGGGAGCGTGCCGCACCGCTGAGCGACCGATGCTGACGCCGCTCCGCGGGCCGGGCGTTCGCTAGACCTCCGTGGTCGAAGCCCGGGGAAGGACGTCGACCGTGGTCTCCGAGGGACCCAGCGCCTCGAACTGCCGGTAGTGCATCGCGGGCATCGCCAGGACCGCTTCGTGGATCGGGACCGCCGCGCGCGGGGCGACCGCGCGCAGGAAGTCCACGGCTTCGGAGAGCTTGAGCCAGGGCGCGCCGGTCGGCAGGCCCAGCACGTCGACCCGCTGCTCGGGGACGTGGAAGGCGTCGCCCGGGTGGTAGAACGCGCCGTGATCGACGAGGTAGCCGATGTTGTCGATGATCGGGATGTCCGGGTGGATCACCGCGTGCTGCCCGCCGACGACGCCGATCGACGATCCGCCGAGTTCGAGGGCGTCACCTGGCGACGCCGTGGTCGCGGTCAGCCCCGCCTCGGAGACGGCGGCGGCGCTGCCCGGATCGACGACCAGGCTGGCGCCGGGGTTGGCCTCCAGCAGCGCGGGCAGCCGGTCGAGGTCGAGGTGGTCGGCGTGCTGGTGCGTGATCAGCACCGCGTCCAGGTCGCGCAGGTCCTCGAAGTCGGTCGAGAACGCGCCCGGGTCGAGCAGCAACCGGGCGGACCCGGTCTCCAGCAGCACGCACGCATGTCCGAAGTGGGTGATGTGCACGCGAATCCTCCTCAGCGGCAGGCGAAATCCGCGTCCCACTCTGCCACCACCCGCTCGATGGCGAGGACCGGCGCACCCCCGACGCCGCCGGTCCTCGCCCGAAGATCACTGGACGGTGATGGTGACGCCCGGGACGGAGCCGCCGCCGACGCGGGCGTGCACCACGTACTGCCCGGGCGGGACGTCGCCGATGGTGGCGACCGCGTCGGCGCTGCCGCCGGAGTCGCGGACCACGTGGGCGACTCCCTCGTCGGCGCCCATCGGGTGCTCGGAGTCGCGGACGAACGACCCCGACGAGATCCAGCTCAGCATCTCCGGCCCGTGGTCGAGGTGGATGGTCAGCTGCTCGCCGGGGCGGACCACGGTGTCGTCGACGGTCAGCCCGCCGCCCTGGGTGGTGGAGACGGGCGCCGGCTCGACGGCGGCGGTGGCGATCGGGGCCACCGCGGTCAGCGCGAGGCAGGCGAGCGTGGCTCCGGCGAAGGCGGTCTTGAGCTTGCGCATGGCGAAATCCCCTCAGTTCACGCGATGTTCTTGATGTCCTGAAGACGCCTCAGGTCCGGAGAGGTTCAGACAACCACCCCGGTTTGTGATGCAGGACACGAGGCGCAGGTGAGCTGCGACGCACGTCAGACCCCTGCTCGGCGGGCCGAACTCCCAGCTCAGTTACGCTGCGGGCGTACTGCTGGCCATCCGCCGGGACCGGCGGATCTGCACGGAAACCGGGAGCAGCACCCGTGGCCCGAGTCGTTGTCGACGTCATGCCGAAGCAGGAGATCCTCGACCCGCAGGGACAGGCGGTGGCCAACGCGCTGCCCCGTCTCGGGTTCGACGGCATCACCGAAGTCCGCCAGGGAAAGCGGTTCGAGCTGGAGGTCGCCGACGACGTCGACGACGGCACGCTCGCCAACATCGCCGAGACGTTGCTGGCCAACCCCGTCATCGAGGACTTCGTGGTCCGCCGGGTGGAATCATGAGCGCGAAGATCGGCGTCATCACCTTCCCCGGCACCCTCGACGACGTCGACGCCGCGCGGGCGGTCCGCCGGGCCGGTGGTGAGGCCGTCGCCCTGTGGCACGCCGACCACGACCTCAAGGGCGTGGACGCCGTGGTCGTGCCCGGTGGTTTCTCCTACGGCGACTACCTGCGCTGCGGCGCGATCGCCAAGTTCGCCCCGGTGATGACCGAGGTCATCATCGCCGCGGGCAAGGGGATGCCCGTCCTCGGCGTGTGCAACGGCTTCCAGATCCTGTGCGAGTCCGGGCTGCTGCCCGGCGTGCTGACCCGCAACGCGGGCCTGCACTACGTCTGCCGGGACCAGTGGCTGAAGGTCGAGAACAACTCCAGCGCCTGGACCACCCGCTTCGACGCGGGTGCCGAGCTGCTCATCCCGATCAAGCACGGCGAGGGCAACTACGTGGCCGACGAGGCCGTCCTCGACCAGCTCGAAGGCGAAGGCCGCGTGCTGTTCCGCTACGCCGGGGAGAACCCGAACGGTTCCCGGCGCGACATCGCGGGCATCACCGACGCGCGCGGGCGAGTCGCGGGCATGATGCCGCACCCCGAGCACGCGATCGACCCGCTGACCGGGCCCACCGACGACGGCCTCGGCATGTTCCTGTCCGTTCTGGATTCCTTGGTGGCAGCATGACCGACACGATCGATCCCGCCGGCGCGGCCGGTCACGTAGACACGGTCGACACGGCGAAGAACTCCCCGGACACCGAGCAGCCGTTCCGCGAGCTCGGCCTGAAGGACGACGAGTACCAGCGGATCCGCGAGATCCTCGGCCGCAGGCCCACCGAGGCCGAGCTGGCGATGTACTCGGTGATGTGGAGCGAGCACTGCTCCTACAAGTCCTCGAAGGTCCACCTGAAGTACTTCGGCGAGACCACCACCGACGAGATGCGCTCCAAGATGCTCGCCGGCATCGGTGAGAACGCCGGCGTGGTCGACATCGGCGACGGCTGGGCGGTCACCTTCAAGCTGGAGAGCCACAACCACCCGTCCTACGTCGAGCCCTACCAGGGCGCGGCCACCGGTGTCGGCGGCATCGTCCGCGACATCATGGCGATGGGCGCCCGCCCGGTCGCGGTCGCCGACCCGCTGCGCTTCGGCCCGGCCGAGGCCGAGGACACCAAGCGCGTCCTGCCGGGGATCGTCGCCGGAGTCGGCGGCTACGGGAACTGCCTGGGCCTGCCCAACATCGGCGGCGAGGTCGTCTTCGACGAGTCCTACGCGGGAAACCCGCTGGTCAACGCCATGTGCGTGGGCGTGATGAAGACCGAGGACCTGCATCTCGCGCACGCCTCCGGCAAGGGCAACCAGATCATCCTCTTCGGCGCGCGCACCGGCCTCGACGGCATCGGCGGCGTGTCCGTGCTGGCCTCGGAGACCTTCGACGACGAGGAGGGCTCCGGCGGTCGCAAGAAGCTGCCGAGCGTGCAGGTCGGCGACCCCTTCGCCGAGAAGGTGCTCATCGAGTGCTGCCTGGACCTGTACCACTCGGGTCTGGTCGTGGGCATCCAGGACCTCGGCGGAGCCGGGCTGTCCTGCGCCACCTCCGAGCTTGCGGCGGCCGGTGACGGCGGGATGCGCGTGGACCTGGACCAGGTCCCGCTGCGCGCCACCGGCATGAACGCCGCGGAGATCCTCTCCAGCGAGTCCCAGGAGCGGATGTGCGCGGTCGTGGACCCGTCCAAGGTGGACGAGTTCATGAAGGTCTGCCAGAAGTGGGACGTCCAGGCCAACGTGATCGGTGAGGTCACCGACGGCGAGAACCTGGAGATCCTCTGGGGCGGCGAGCTCGTCGTCGACGTGCCGCCGCGCACCGTGGCCCACCACGGCCCGGTCTACGAGCGTCCCGTCGAGCGGCCGGGCGAGCAGGACCTCATCGCCGCGGACAACGCGAACACCCTGGCCCGCCCGTCGACCCCGGACGAGCTGCGGCAGACGATCCTGACGATGGCGGCCTCGCCGAACCTGTGCTCGCGGGCGTGGGTCACCGACCAGTACGACCGCTACGTGCGGGGCAACACCGTGCTGGCCCAGCCCTCCGACGGCGGCGTGCTGCGCATCGACGAGGAGTCCGGTCGCGGCATCGCGGTCGCCACCGACTGCAACGCGCGCTACACGCGGCTCGACCCGTACACCGGCGCGCAGCTGGCGCTGGCCGAGGCCTACCGCAACGTGGCCACCACCGGTGCCACCCCGATGGCCGTCACCAACTGCCTGAACTTCGGTTCGCCGGAGGACCCGGGCGTGATGTGGCAGTTCCAGCAGGCGGTGCGCGGCCTGGCCGACGCCTGCGCCGAGCTGGGCATCCCGGTCACCGGCGGCAACGTCAGCTTCTACAACCAGACCGGTCGCCAGGCGATCCTGCCGACCCCGGTGGTCGGCGTGCTCGGCACGATCGACGACGTCACCCGCCGCATCCCCACCGGCATCGGCGGTGAGGAGGGCGAGACGCTGATCCTGCTCGGCGACACGCGCGAGGAGTTCGGCGGCTCGGAGTGGGCGCGGGTGGCGCACGACCACCTGGGCGGCACGCCGCCGGTAGTCGACCTCGCCCGGGAGAAGCTGCTGGCGGACATCCTGCTGGCGGGTTCCCGCGACGGGATGATCTCCGCGGCGCACGACCTCTCCGAGGGTGGTCTTGCGCAGGCGCTGGTCGAGACGGCGCTGATCGGCGAGTGCGGTGCCCGCGTGGTGCTGCCGGAGGGCGTGGACCCGTTCGTCCAGCTGTTCTCCGAGTCCGCCGGTCGCGTCCTGGTCGCGGTCCCGCGCTCGGAGGAGCTGCGCTTCACCGACATGTGCACCGCCCGCGGTCTGCCGTGGGCCAAGGTCGGCGTCGCCGACGCGGGCTCGAACTCCCTGGACATCCAGGACGTCACCGAGATCCCGCTGCCGGAACTGCGCGAGGCCTGGGAAGGCACCCTGCCGAAGCTCTTCGGCTGAGTCCGTCAGGTCTGGTTCGGGGTGGGGGAAGTTTTCATGAAAACTTCCCCCACCCCGAACGTTCCGTCGAGGTCCGGGGCCTGCTGGAAGACGACGCCGTCGAAGTCGGCCAGGTCCTCGAAGGTCGAACCGGCCAGCGACACCTCGTCGGTGAAGGTGCTGTCGGCGAACTTCGCGGGCCCGTGGAACGTGCTGCGCTCGCAGCGCGCCGGCCCGCCGAAGTGCACCGCGCTGAACCACGCCCTGCGGTGGAACACCGCGTCGTCGCAGCGGAAACGACCGCTGAGCCGACCGGTTCCGAAGGTGCTGCCGGTGAAGTAGACGTGTCCGTGGAAACTGCTGCGGCTGAGGTTGTTGCTGCTGAACAGGTGCGAGTAGCGCAGCAGGACGGTGCCGACCTTGCGGTCGGAGATGTCGAAGTACTCCAGGGTCGCGCCGGTGAGGTCCAGGTCGTAGACGGGTGCGTCGGCGTCGGTCGCACCGGGCAGCAGGTCGGCGATCAGGCGCTGCGCGGTCAGCCGCACCTGCAGCTTCCGCTCGGCCTCGTCGGACCGCTCGGGAGTCCAGCCCTTCGACGACGAGTAGCGCGGGTGCTGGAACGGGCGGCGCAGGTAGGAGCAGAGGACGTCGAGGACGGTCTGGACGTGCCCCGGGCTGCTGTGCGCCAGGCCGGCCAGCGCGTGCAGCGCACCCACCCTGACCTGGTCGGTCTCGTGTCCCAGCAGCTCGATCGCTCGCGCGAAGCGCTCGTCGGCGACGCGGTCGCGCTCCAGATCGGTCCGCCTGCGCTCCAGCGTCTGCCGCTCCTCCTCGACGCGGCGGCGCCGGTCGTTGAGCCACAGCGCGTAGAGCGCCACGACCGATCCCGCCGCGAGCCCTCCGGTGCGCAGCGCGTCGGCGCCGGTGGTGCGCGGATCGAAGAGCAGCAGCGCGGCGCTGACCCCGCACAGCACGACGACCGCGAGCGCGATCGTCAGCACCAACCCGATCTTCCGCTCACCCATGGAGGTCATTCTCCGCCAGAAGATCAACCCTTTCCACGCCCCCGAAGCCGCCGCACGAGAACCGCGGTTCTCGCGTTGGCGGGTCGTGGGATCGGGAGGTTTCAGCCGTGGGCGAGGGATTGGAGGGCGGTGATGGGTCCGTTGAAGTGGTTCTGGTCGAGCGGGTCCGAGGTGTGCTGCCAGAAGGACCACACGAGCCAGCCCGTGGGGAGTTCGCCCGGGGCCTCGGCGTAGCGGGCGACCCACAGCGGGTTGGTGGTGCCGAAGGACCCGGCCACGCACCGGTTCCACCAGCTGGTGCTGGTGTAGATGACGGGGAACCGGCCGGTGCGCGCGCGGTAGGTGTCGCTGAAGTCCTTGACCCACGCGGTGAGCGCTTCCCGGCTCATGTCGTAGCAGGTCTCGCCGTAGGGGTTGTACTCCACGTCCAGGGCGCCGGGCAGCGTCCGGCCGTCGCCGGTCCAGCCGCCGCCGTTGTCGACGAAGTAGTTCGCCTGGTCGGCTCCGCTGGAGGAGTTGGGGATCGCGAAGTGGTAGGCGCCGCGGATCATGCCGACGTCGTAGGACCCGTTGTACTGCTGCGGGAAGTACGGGTTGGTGTAGCTGGTCGCCTCGGTCGCCTTGACGAAGGCGAACCGCTTGCCCTGCCCGTACCAGGAGGGCCAGTCGACGTTGCCCTGGTAGCTGGCGACGTCCATGCCCGCGACGGTGGCCAGCGGGTCCAGATTCAGGTCGGGCAGCAGGTCCACCGGCTCGAACTTGCGGATCTGCGAACCCAGCGTCGCGTTGTCGTCATCGGTGATCGCCGGGCCCGCCTGAGCCGGGATCGGCAGAGCCGCGCACGCCAGCGCGACCATCGTTGCCAAGGCTGAACGACCGCGTCCCGTCATCGAGGCCTCGCATTCACGGATAGTCGTGGACCGTGTCGGCCGACTACGCATCGTGCCCCGAAAGTGTGGCTAACGCTTTCTGACGGCGGAAGATGCTGTGTTAGCTTTTGACCGGATCGGCTCAATCCGTACAGCTGCGGGGCACCGAACAGGCATTTTGGCGAGGAGTTGCCAACGCAACCTCTCAGGGCGGGTTGAGCGTCTACTAGTGGGGGATCGAACTCCGTCGCCGTTCATCGATGAACTGTTCGCGGACGGTAGCGGTAATTTGAACGTCGGCCACCCAGATGGCCGCCAGACACAGGTGTCACGGCTGCTCCGGGTGCCGCACATGATGTTCGACCGCCATGCTGGACGGGTCGTACGCTTCGACGGGGTACGGCCCAGGTAGGACGACGAGTGGAGGGCGCCCAGGCATGACTGGCTGGACCGCGCCGGTGCCCAGCGCTCATGAGGTGGCCGCCAAGGTGAACCGAACCGATCGACGACGTTTCGCCGCGGTCTGGGCGCAGGCGCTGATCGGGACCAGCTATGTGCCCATGACCAGCGCCGAGGTCGAAGGCCGTCTGCACGGCTTCACCGACCGCCTGGTCGACGCGCTGGTCGGCGAGCCCTTCGAGGCGTCGCCGGCGCGCGAGGTGGGCGTCGACCTCGTCGGTCTGCACTTCACCGGCTCCGAATCGCTGGCGTGCACCGTGGACCTCATCGGTGCCGAACTCCTCGACGTCCTCCGGCTCGGCGACGACCCCGTGTGGCGCGGCCGGATCGCGGCCCTGCAATCCGCGCTGTGCTCCGGTTTCGTGCAGGCGGCGCGCAAGCGCACGCTCGACGAGCAGGAAGCCATCCGGCAGGCCGTGCTCGACGCGCGCGATGCCGTCGAGCTGGCGCTGCGCACCAGCGAAGCCCGCTTCCGCGCGATCTTCTCCGAGGCGGCCATCGGCATCGGCATCGCCGACATCGAAGGCCGGATCCTGGAGATCAACGCGTCGCTGGCGCGGATCCTCGGACGCCCTGCCGAGGACATCCGCCGGATGCAGGTCGAGGACATGGTTCACCCCGCCGATCCGGAGCGGGTCTGGCGGCTCTACGACGAGCTCATGCGCGGTGAGCGCGAGGAGTTCCGGGTCGAGAAGCAGTTCTCGCGGCCCAGCGGCAAGACCGTGTGGACCGAGCTGTTCGTGTCCCTCATCCGCGACGACGACGGCAAACCGCTGTACCAGGTCGCGCTGCTCGAAGACGTCACCGATCGCCGTGAGCTGCAGGAACGGCTCCGCTACCAGGCGATGCACGACCCGCTGACGACGTTGCCGAACCGGGCGCTGTTCCTCGACCGGCTCGAAGAGGTGCTCAAGCGCAACAAGCCGGAGGACCGGATCGCGCTGTGCTACATGGACCTCGACGGTTTCAAGGTCATCAACGACAGCCTCGGTCACCACGTCGGTGACGACCTGCTGGTGACCGTCGCCGAACGGCTCGCCGCCACCGTGCAGGGCGACGACCGGCTGGTCGCGCGGATGGGCGGGGACGAGTTCGTCATCCTGCTGCAGAACTCGCACGGGACGGAGCAGGCCCTGGAGATCGCCGAGCGGGTGCTGGCGGCCGTCGACGAGCCGATCCACATCGACGGCCACGAGCTGACCGTCTCGGCCAGCGTCGGGATCGTCGAGCGCGAGGTCGCCGAGCAGACCGCTGCCGAGCTGATGCGCGACGCCGACGTGACGCTGTACTGGGCGAAGTCCGAGGGCAAGGGCCGCTGGGCCCAGTTCGACCCGGAGCGCAACGCCACCGAGGTCGCCCGTCTCCGGCTGGCCGCCTCGATGCCCGCGGCCCTGGAGCGCGAGGAGTTCTACGTCGACTACCAGCCGCTGATCGGGTTGCGGGACCGCTCGGTCGTGGGCGTCGAAGCCCTGGTGCGCTGGGGACATCCGGACCTGGGCAGGCTCGGCCCGGACAAGTTCATCGGGCTCGCGGAGGAGACCGGGCTGATCGTCCCGCTCGGGAGGTGGGTGCTGCGCGAGGCGTGCCTGCAGGCCAAGCGGTGGCAGGACCGCTTCGGCGACGGGGCGCCGTTCGTCAGCGTGAACCTCGCCGTCCGGCAGTCGCGCGACCCGAACCTGGTCCACGACGTCGCCGCGATTCTGGAGGAGACGGGCCTCGCCCCGAGCCGGCTGCAGCTGGAGCTGACCGAGAGCACGATCATGTCCACCGCCGACGAGCCGCTGGACAAGCTGCGCGCGCTGTCGCGGATGGGCGTGCGGATCGCCATCGACGACTTCGGCACGGGCTACTCCAACCTCGCCTACCTGCGACACCTCCCGGTGCACGAGCTCAAGATCGCCGGGTCCTTCATGGAGGGCCTGCGCGACGCGGAACGGGCCGACCCGGTCGACGCGCGCATCGTCGGCACGCTCGTCGACCTGGCGCACACGCTGGGCCTGACGGTCACCGCCGAAGGCGTGGAGACCCAGGCCCAGGCCCGCCGGATGGCCGAGATCGGCTGCGAGACCGGTCAGGGCTACCTCTTCGCGAAACCGGGCGATCCACGCACGGTCACCGACTACATCTCGTCCCACCTGGACTGAGCGGCGACGCCGTTGCGGCGGGACTTCTGCGCGCGGGTCCGGCCGCCGTGCAGGACCGCGGCCGAGTTGACCAGGGCGAGGTGGCTGAACGCCTGCGGGAAGTTGCCGGTGAAGCACCCGCTCTCGGCGTCGAACTCCTCGGAGTAGAGGCCGACGTCGTTGGCCATGCCGATGAGCTCGTCGAACATCCGCACCGCCTCGTCGCGGCGACCGCAGTAGGCCAGCGCGTCGACCATCCAGAACGAGCAGGCCAGGAACGAGCCCTCGCGCCCGGAGAGCCCGTCGACCTCGTTCGGCTCGTCGGTGGTGGTGTAGCGGTCGACCAGCACCCCGTGCTGCAGCTCGCGCTGGATCGCCTCCACGGTGCTGCGCATCCGCTCGTCCTCGCCGGAGAGGAAACCGACCGAGGGCAGCAGCAGGACCGACGCGTCGAGCTCGGTCCCGCCGTAGAACTGGGTGAACGCGCCGAGATCCGGGTTCCACGCCCGGTTCAGCACCTCGTCGCGGACCTCGTCGCGCACCGCGCGCCAGTGCTCGACCGGGCCGGGAAGCCCGTCCTCCTCGGCGGCGCGCACCGCGCGGTCGAAGGCGACCCACACCATCACCCGGGAGTGCGTGAAGTGCCGGTCCGGTCCGCGCACCTCCCACAGACCGCGGTCGGGTTCCTGCCAGATCCGCTCCAGGTGCTGGAGCATGCCGCGCTGCACCGCCCACGACTCCGCGCTCTCCACCAGCCCTCGCTCGCGGGCGAGGTGCAGGGCGTCCATCACCTCGCCGTAGACGTCCAGCTGCGTCTGCCGGTAGGCGGCGTTGCCGATCCGGACCGGGCTGTTACCTCGGTATCCCGGCAGCCAGTCGGCCTCCCACTCGATCAGGTGCCGCTCGCCGCCGACGCCGTACATGATCTGCAGGTCGGCGGGGTCGCCCGCGACGGCACGCACCAGCCAGCGCCGCCACGACTCGGCTTCAGCGGTGCAGCCCAGGTCGTCCAGCGCGAGCAGCACCAGCGTGGCGTCGCGCAGCCAGCAGTAGCGGTAGTCCCAGTTGCGGTCACCGGGAACGGCTTCCGGCAGCGACGTGGTGGGGGCGGCGATGATGCCGCCCGTCGGGGAGTACGTGAGGGCCTTGAGCGTGGCCAGCGAGCGGCGGACCGCGGCTCCGTGCGGACCGTCGTAGACGATCTTGGACGACCACTGCCGCCAGTAGTCCTCGCACTCCTGCAGTTCCTGCTCGGGATTCATCGGCGCGGGCATCACGTCCGGATGCGTTGCCCACTGCAGCACCCAGGCCATGCGCTGACCAGCGGCGATCGTGCCGCGGTAGCGATGCGCGCGCACGCCGTCGACGCGCGTGGGCAGCTCCTCGCCGCGCAGCACGACGGTGTGCGGACCCGCGATTCCCAGGACGTACTCGTCGAGCACCGGATCGGTCTCGCGGACCCGCCGCACCCACGGCACCGAGTCGCCGTAGTCGAACCGCAGCACCCAGTCGAGCTGGAAGTCGACCTCGCCGGAGACGCCCTCGACGATCCGCACCACGCACGGCTCGTCGTGCTGGTTCACCTCGTGCGGCGGCATGAAGTCGATCAGCCGCAGCACCCCGGAACCGGTGTGGAACTCCGTCTCCAGCACCAGGGAGTTGTCCCGGTACCGGCGCCTGACCTCCCGCACCGGTCCGGTCGGGGCGATCGACCAGTGCCCGTCGCGCTCGCCGCCCAGCAGCCGGGTGAAGCAGGAAGGGGCGTCGAACCGCGGCAGGCACAACCAGTCGATCGAACCGTCCTTGCCGACGAGCGCGGCCGTGCGCATGTCGGAGAGCAACGCGTAGTCCTCGATGAGGCCCGGTCCTGTCATCTCGCCGACCTTAGGAGCTGGCGGGGCCGTTCCGCTCGCCGCTCGCCCCGCGGGACGGGACGAGCGGTCTCCGCCGGGTTCTCAGCCCTGATCTTCGGCGAACTGGACGAGGACGCCGTTGGGGATCACGGCCTGCACGGCTTCGTGCAGGTTGAGGCCGAGGTCGTAGCCGCCGAGGACGTCGGGGAGCCAGGAGCCGGGAACCGTGCGGAAGCCCGGCCAGTCCTCGGGCACCCGCGAGGCCGACGTGCAGGCGGGCACCAGCGTGGTGCCGTCGGACATCTCAGCGGTGTAGACGTTGCGGTCCTCGGCCGAGGGCGCGTAGAGCATCACCTCGCCGTCCAGGACCGCCTGGGGCAGGTCGTCCTCGGGGCGTTCGCCATCGGCGATCTCGTCGAGCACGCGCTCCAGGTCGTTGCTCGGTTCCGGCCGGTGCAGCATCAGGTCCGAGGGGACGTACTGCTCGTTGAACTGGAACTCCTCGTCGATCACGCCGTTCTCGTCGATGCGGTACGCGCCGACGACGCCCTCCGGCGGCATGTCGCCTTCGTCGTCCTGCGCGTAACCGGGGTCGGCGATGTACAGCCAGGTGTTGGGGTTCTCCTGGGCGTGCGCACGCATCTCGTCGGTGATCGGCGGGGTGGGTTCGGTCATGGGGTTGGCGACTCCATCAGCTCGGCTGGACAGCAGAACGCCCGTGAGCGCGAGCGTTCTGCGTTGAAGGGTCCCATTCTTCGCCCGGAGTGGTCCGAAGAGGGCAGTCCGCCGTTTTGAGGTGCCGTCTCGCGCGATGGCGGGGGAGACTTGGTCTCCGGGGTTCTCGGGGAGGGGCGTTCGATGATCGGTCAGCGGGAAGCGTTGCGCATGTTCGGGTGCGAGGTCTTCGACCCGGCGGGGCAGCGAATCGGCATCGTGGGACAGCTGTTCATCGACGACGACACCGAGCAGCCCGCGTGGATCACGGTCCAAACCGGTCTGTTCGGCACCAACGAGAGCTTCGTGCCGCTCGACGGCGCCGCCTTCGACGGCGACACGCTGACGGTCTCGGTCGGCAAGGACGCGGTCCGCCAGGCGCCGCGGGTCGACCTGGAGAAGGGCGACCTACCGCTGGCGACGGAGCGCGCGCTGTTCCTCTACTACGGGATGACCTACGGCGTGGAGCCCCAGCCCGAGGACGGCGAGCCCGCGCAGTCCGACGAGTACGTCGAGTCGGTCCGGCTGCGGTTGCGGCGGTGGGTAGCCGCTACTCGTTAGGGCGTCCACCCCCTCAGTTATATTGAGTACGGACTGTTACCTCTACTTGCGGGTAACAACTGGGAAATCCGGCGATCGCCGTGCCGTTCGGCCCCTTGTGCCAGCCACGGTTTCAGCTGCTCATTCCCGGTAGGAAGCGGCGCATTGGGAAAGCGTTAACCCCAACGTCCGATTGTTTGGCGCAAATTCGCCAACGTCGCCCATACGAGTGGGCTCGCTGGTTACGTTCCGCCTTGAAACACCTCCGCTCGGCCCCACCCGAGCGGAACCGTTTGAAGGAGGGGAACGCATGAAGAAGCTGCTCTTCGGCACCGGGGCAGGGGTGGCCGCAGCGGCACTCGTCTTCGCCGGAGCTCCCGCCGGCGCGGAACCGCAGGCCGACCTGGCACCGCTGACCCTGCACCCGCAGGCTCAGACGAAGGACACCGCGGACGTCTACATCGTCAACCTCAAGGACGGCGTCGCCCCGCAGGGCGTCGCCGAGGAGCTGGGCGTTCAGGCCCGGCACACCTACACCGCCTCGATCAACGGCTTCTCCGCCAAGCTCACGCCCGAGCAGCTGCAGAACGTTCGCGCCAACGACAAGGTGCAGAACATCTCGCAGAGCTACCGCATGGCGGTCGAGCCGGACGTCAAGCCGGCCGCGGCCGGGTCGTGGGGCCTGGACCGCATCGACCAGCCCGCGCTGCCGCTGGACGACAGCTACACGCCCAACGGCAAGGGCGAGGGCGTGACCGCCTACATCATCGACACCGGCATCGCGCCCGACCACCCCGAGTTCGGCGGTCGCGCCTCGGTCGGCTTCGACGCCACCGGCGGCGACGGCCTCGACAAGCAGGGCCACGGCACGCACGTCGCAGGCACCATCGGCGGCAACACCGTCGGTGTCGCCCCGGCCGCCAAGCTCGTCGGCGTCCGCGTCCTGGACGACCAGGGCCAGGGCACCACCGAGTCCGTCGTCGGCGGCATCGACTGGGTCGCGCAGAACCACGACGAGAACTCCGTCGCCAACATGTCGCTGGGCGGTCCGAAGGACCCGGCCCTCGACGAGGCGGCCACCAACCTCGTCAACAGCGGCGTGTTCCTCGCCGTCGCCGCGGGCAACGAGTCGCAGGACGCCGAGCAGGTGTCCCCGGCCAGCGCCGAGGGCGTGTTCACCACTGCCGCGTCGGACAACACCGACACCTCCGCCGAGTTCACCAACTTCGGCGCCACGGTCGAGGGCTACGCCCCCGGCGTGGACATCGTCTCCTCCGTCCCCGGTGGCGGCACCGAGGCGATGAGCGGCACCTCGATGGCCAGCCCGCACGTGGCCGGCGTCGGCGCGCTGTTCCTGGGCGCCAACCCGGGCACCGCTCCGGCCGACGTCATCAAGGGCCTGCAGGGCCAGGCCTCGGCGGGTGTCGTCCAGGGCGCCCCGCAGGGCACCCTCACCGACCTGCTGCAGATCGGCGAACTGTGATCGCCTGACGCGATAGAGCGCCGTCGCGGGCCCTTCCTGAGCGCTTCAGGGAGGGCCCGCGGTGCGTGAGAGGTGCTTTCGGGGGTATCGGGACTCCGCTGATCGGGCGTCACCACGTTCGTCGCCCAACTTGTCCGGCGAAAGTCGGTTCCGGCGGTTGCTCCCGGTGGATACGTTGCCCAATAACAGGGGGAGCTCAGTGTCCATTGCGATTCCCGCGCCTGATCGGGGCGGATTTCGCCGGGGCACATCGAGGAGGGATGTGCCGTGTTACCCGGATACACAGAGGAACTGACCAAGGCGTCGACCGAGGTCGCCGAGCCGGGCGGGCCGGTCGCGCCGGAACAGCTCAGCCAGCGCACCGTGCAGGCGCAGGTCGCTTCGGTCACCCGAGCGGCTCGGGCGCAGGCGGGCAGCGGTGGAGTGCTGCAGGTCGTGCACGGGGCCAAGCGGGTCGGCTGGGCCGCGTACGAGCTGCAGGCGAGCGCCACGCACCTGGTCCAGGGCGTCGCCAAGCCGCCGTACGCGCAGACCGGAACGCTGGACTCGCTGGAGTCGCGCAAGCTCGCTGAAGGCGTCCGGTACCAGGTCCTCTACGACCGATCGGCGCTCGCGCGCCCGCCGCAGCTGGACATCACCACCAAGCTCGTCGCGCTGGGCGAGCAGGCACGGGTGATCCACGTGGCGCCCACCAAGCTGATCATGGTGGACAACGAGATCGCGCTGCTGCCGCTGACCGTCACCGAGACCTCGGTGGAGAGCGCGGTCGTGGTGCGCAGCTCGGCGATGCTGGCGGCGGTCGCCCGCATCTTCGAGGACCTGTGGCGCTACGCGGCGCCGTTCACCGCCAACCAGGACCTCGACGGCAACGAGCTGCGGCCCACCGAGGAGGAGCGGTGGATCTTGTCGCTGCTGGCCTCGGGCGCCACCGATGACACCATCGGCCGGTTGATGGGCTTCAGCGCTCGCACGGCGCACCGCCGGGTGCGCGAGCTGATCTCGCGGCTGGGCGTCGAGACCCGGTTCCAAGCGGGGATGCAGGCGGTCAAGCTCGGCTGGCTGTGAATCGATCAGGCGCCTCGGCACCGGTTCTGCACATCTGAGCACCGGACCGAGGCGCACGATCGCGGTCCCGTGGGGCGTCGGTGGTGAGCAGTGGGCAGTTTTGGTCCGAACCGCCCATGATCGATGTCCGTTTTGCCGGGTCAATTCGGACCAAAACTGCCCCCACTAGACTCCGGGGCATGCCGAAGCGCGGTGCTGTGGATCCCGGGGAGATGCGCGAGGCGGTGAGCGCCGTGCGCGAGTGGCTCGACGACGCGCAGCGTCGCCCGGCCAGGCCCGAGATGGCCAAGGCGGTGCGGCTGAGCCTGCGCACGCTGGAGCAGATCGCCCCGGGCAACAGCGTCGAGGTGCGGGTCCCGCCGTTTGCGGCCGTCCAGTGCGTCGACGGTCCCCGGCACACCCGGGGCACCCCGCCGAACGTCGTCGAGACCGATGCGCGAACCTGGTTGCTGCTCGCGACCGGCCGCCTGACCTGGTCGGACGCCGTCGGCGACGGCCTGCTGACGGCCTCCGGCTCCCGTTCCGACGTCTCCCAGTGGCTCCCGATCGTCCGCGTGGAGAGCAGCTGAAGGGCTCCGAGCTGCTACGTGTTGTGATGAGATGGCCGACACGCTTCGGGTGGGGTTCCGCCAGGTTTCGAGGGTCTTACACTGAGGTGTAAGTCCGACTCCGTCATCCAGGGAGTTTTCGGTGGTCACCGACCGTCCGGCTAACGCCAGCACGACAACGGACCTGCCCTTTCCCACCTTCGACACCTCGCCCGAGGCGTTGGAGCGGGACATCCCGCGAGAGGAATGCGGCGTCTTCGGCGTCTGGGCCCCTGGCGAGGAAGTCGCCAAGCTCTCCTTCTACGGGCTCTACGCCCTCCAGCACCGGGGCCAGGAAGCCGCGGGCATCGCCGTCGGTGACGGCTCCCAGGTGGTCGTCTACAAGGATCTGGGCCTGGTCAGCCAGGTGTTCACCGAGCAGACCCTCGCCTCGCTGCACGGGCACGTCGCGGTCGGGCACTGCCGGTACTCCACCACCGGAGGGGGCTCCTGGGAGAACGCGCAGCCGACCTTCCGCGCCACCGGCGCGGGCAGCGGTCTCGCGCTCGGCCACAACGGCAACCTGGTCAACACCGCCGAGCTGCTGGACCGCGCACGCGATTTCGGCCGGGTCGACGGCGGCAACCTGTCGTCCCCCGCCAACGGCTGCGAGCGCGCGAGCAGCGATTCCGACCTGGTCACCGGCATGCTCGCCGCGAAGGCCACGGACATCGGCCTGGAGCAGGCCGCGATGGAGCTGTTCCCGACGGTCTCCGGCGCGTTCTCGATGGTCTTCTGCGACGAGGGCACCCTGTACGCGGTCCGCGACCCGCAGGGCGTGCGCCCGCTGGTGCTCGGTCGCCTGGAGCGCGGCTGGGTGGTGGCCAGCGAGACGGCCGCGCTGGACATCGTGGGGGCGTCCTTCGTCCGCGAGGTCGAGCCGGGCGAGCTGCTGGCCATCGACGCGGAGGGGCTGCGCTCGCAGTCCTTCGCCAGCCCCAAGCCCAAGGGCTGCGTGTTCGAGTACGTCTACCTGGCGCGCCCGGACACCACGATCTCCGGCCGGACGGTGCACGGCACCCGCGTGGAGATCGGCCGCAAGCTGGCCAAGGAACACCCGGTGGACGCCGACCTGGTCATCCCGGTCCCGGAGTCGGGCACGCCGGCCGCAGTCGGCTACGCCCAGGCCTCCGGCATCCCCTACGGCAACGGCCTGGTGAAGAACTCCTACGTGGGCCGGACGTTCATCCAGCCGTCGCAGACGATCCGCCAGCTCGGCATCCGGCTGAAGCTCAACCCGCTGCGCGAGGTGATCCGGGGCAAGCGGCTGGTGGTGGTCGACGATTCCATCGTGCGCGGCAACACCCAGCGCGCGCTGGTGCGGATGCTGCGCGAGGCCGGGGCGGTCGAGGTGCACGTGCGGATCGCGTCGCCGCCGGTGAAGTGGCCGTGCTTCTACGGCATCGACTTCGCCTCCCGCGCCGAGCTGGTGGCGAACGGCGTCGACGACGACGGCGTCCGGCGCTCGATCGGCGCCGACAGCCTGGGCTACGTCTCCCTGGACAACCTGATCGGTGCCACGGAGCAGCCGCGAAACCGGCTGTGCGCGGCGTGCTTCGACGGCGAGTACCCGATCCCGCTGCCCGACGACGCGCGCATCGGCAAGTACCTCCTGGAGGGCCTCAGCGCCGAGCGCGGCGTGGCTGGTCCGGCCGCGCCCGTGTTGCCCAGCGGTTACGGGGCGGAAGACGCGCTGCAACGGCCTTGACCTCACCGTCGCCGCGTAGCGTTGGCCGTGCCAGGATTGCGCGTCCGGCGAATCGCAAATCGCACTAGATGTGGAGCCAGTCGTGTCCGAAGACCTGATCGCAGGGTCTGCCCAATCCGAAACCCCGAAGGCCACCTACGCCGCGGCGGGAGTGAGCATCGAGGCCGGAGATGAGGCGGTGGAGAAGATCCGCCCCTGGGCGGAGCGCGCGACCCGGCCGGAGGTGCTCGGTTCCCTCGGTGGGTTCGCGGGCCTGTTCCAGCTGAAGCTCGACCGCTGGAAGGAACCGGTGCTCGCCTCCTCCACCGATGGCGTGGGCACCAAGCTGGCCGTGGCGCAGGCCGTGGACAAGCACGACACGGTCGGCATCGACCTGGTGGCCATGGTCGTCGACGACCTGGTGGTCGCGGGTGCCGAGCCGCTGTTCCTGCAGGACTACATCGCCGTCGGCCAGGTCGTCCCGGACCGGATCGCGGACTTGGTCAAGGGCATCTCGGAAGGCTGCGTGCAGGCCGGCTGCGCGTTGCTGGGCGGTGAGACCGCCGAGCACCCGGGTCTGATGGCTCCCGGTGAGTACGACATCTCCGCCACCGGCGTGGGCGTCGTGGAGGCCGACGGGATGCTGGGGCCGGACAAGGTCCGCCCGGGCGACGTGGTCATCGCGATGGGCTCGTCGGGTCTGCACTCCAACGGCTACTCGCTGGCCCGGCACGTGCTGCTGGACCTTGCGCGGGTGCCGTTGGAAGGTCACGTGGAGGAGTTCGGCCGCACCCTCGGCGAGGAGATGCTGGAGCCGACCCGGATCTACGCCAAGGACTGCCTGGCGCTGGCCGCCGAAGCCGAGGTGCGGACGTTCGCGCACGTCACCGGTGGTGGGCTCGCGGAGAACCTGGCGCGGGTCATCCCGTCGGGCCTGACGGCGACGCTGGACCGCGGCACCTGGACGCCGGCGCCGGTGTTCCGGATGATCGCCCAGCGCGGCCGGGTCGAGGCCGAGGAGATGGAGCGCACCTTCAACATGGGCATCGGCATGGTCGCCGTGGTCACGGCCGAGGACGTCGACCGCGCCCTGGCCGTCCTCACCGCCCGCCACGTGCCCGCGTGGGTCCTCGGCGAGGTCGCCAAGCAGCCCACGGTCGAAGGCACCACCGAAGACGACCGGGTGATCCTCAGGGGAAACCACCCCCGCTTCTGACCAAGACCGAGAAGGGCCGTGACTCCAGGAGAGCCACGGCCCTTCTTCGCAACGCATGGACGTCAGGCAAGCACCGAAGGTGCTTTCTCAGTGCCCCACCTGAGCAACCGGCACCGCCGGGGGTTCTGAGCGGCTTCGTGGCGAGCACGCCGCGACGCCGCGTATTCAGATACTCAAGGAGTGGCGCGCGGAGTCCACGGAGTCGCTCAGGTTCCCCTACCCGCACCGCTACGCCAACCAGCCACGGAGAACACATAAAAAGAGGAGCCGGCGCGTGCGGGCCGCCTCTCGGCGGATGGCACTGCAAGGCTCCAGCCGAACGGTATTCCAAGCAGGCGATAGTTGGAGCCCGGGGGCACGCGCACGACGCCGGCACCCCGTACAACGAGCGAAGGCCGCTGAGGATTCCCGGCATGGTGCCGATCACCCGTTGGAGGGGCCCGCGGGCGCGCAGCACGTGGGGCGGTGCGGGATCAACTCCCGCACCGCCCCACGTGTCCTGCGTGTTCAGCCCCGTCACCGGGCGTCTCGCAGACGTGAGTGGCGCCGCCGGTCGCGACCGGCGGCGCCATCCACGTCTTGATCCTCTTGTTGGTCCTGCGAGCTAAGCGACGCGCTCCGCCATCGGGCGAACAGCGTTCAACCGCTGTCCTATCTGGAGGAATGCGTCAACGTCGACCGTAGTCGTAGTCGTCGTACCCGTCGTCGTGCGAGTCATCGCGGTCTTCGCTGGACCACTCGCCGGACTCCGAGGTCGACAGCTCGCGCTGCAACGCCTCTATGTCCATGGACGGGGAACTGTACTTAAGCTCGCGGGCCACCTTCGTCTGCTTGGCCTTAGCCCGGCCGCGCCCCATGGCTCGACCCCCTCGCACAGGGTGTGCGGGGCGGACAGGGGAAAGCCGGCCCCGCATGATCTCGACAACTTTTCCTGTAACTACCGTACCGTGTCGAGGCGGTTCAACGCGACGTGGTGCCAGGAGTTGGCCGCCGTGTCTTGGGTGACGTCGCCCTCGCCCGATTCGATCAGCCCGATGGTGCTGCTCGCGCCGGGGTGCCAGTCGCGCGAAGCGGCTCGTCGGGGGCATGACACGATGCTCGTCGTGCCAGAGCCGTTCGTCGCCTACCTGAGGGTTTACGAGCCCCTGTCGTCGTTCGAGTCACCGCTGCGCGAGGAAGTCGAGGCAGCTGTGGATCGCGGGTCCGTGGATCCGTTCGACGCGGGGTTGTGGGAGCAGCGCCAGTGGCTGCGCAGCCAGCTGGCAGCGCCGCCCCGGTTGTTGCCCGGTGAGAACGCCGACGGTGAGGTCCAGGGCGTGGGCGGTGTTCTCGTGCTGGATCCGGAGGACGTGCCGACGGCTCCGTCGGCGACGGTGGGTCCGGGGCCGCTGGCGTGCCCGCTGGACGTGCGAGGCCGGGCCGCGGCGGCGCTGGTGGGGTTCTTGGGCGATGCCGAGGTCCCGCTGCGCACGGCGGCTCTGCCGGAGTCGGTGGACAAGGCGCGCACGCGCGCGGGGGCCGTGGTCAGCGAGCTCTCCGGTGGCGCGGTGCACGTGCTGTCCTCGACGTGGACGGTCCCGCTGCCCTGGTTCGTCGTGGTGGACCCGACCGAGCGCTGCGTGCTCACCGAGCCCGATCGCCGCCGCGTGTGCTGGCGGGTGGCGATGGCCGATGCCCGCAGGCGGGTGGCCCGCGCCCACTCGGTCTCCCAGCAGTCGATCGGTGACGACGGCCCGACCCGCATCCTCAAGGAGACGGGGCGCTGGTTGGAGCGCTTCCACCCGCACAGCGCCGTCGAGCTCGACTACGGCGGCCTGGTCCAGCTGATGACGGAGTCGGATCTCGACGCCGACACCTCGGCCGAGGACGTGCACGCGATCGTCGACGCGATGGAGAGCGACGACGCGGACGAGGTGGCCACGCGGTACGAGCAGCTGCGCGACTTCTGGGCCGAGTTCGCGGCCCGCGAGCACCACAACTGACGCGGGGTTCAGTGGCGGCAGCGGATCTCGCCGTTGAGGACCGCGAACCAGCCGTCGTCGGAGTCCCGCCAGGTGTGCCAGGCCTCGGCGAGCTCTTCGAGCTCCTCTGGGGTGGTCAGGCCGTAGGAGACGGCCTGGGTGGCGAAGGCTGACTGCCGGATGCGGTCGGCCCAGAGATTGCCCCACCACGCGCGTTCGTCGGGAGTGGCGAAGCACCAGGCCGAGGCGGTGCAGGTGACCTCGGAGAACCCGGCGCGCAGGGCCCAGCCCTTGAGGTGCTTGCCGCCGTCGGGGTGGGCGTCGTTGCGTTGGGCGACCGCGCGGTAGAGCTCCAGCCAGCGGTTCATGCCGGGGTGGTCGGGGGACCAGCGCATGCCGCCGTAGTCGGCGTCGCGGGCCGCGACGATCCCGCCGGGCCGGCTGACGCGGCGCATCTCGCGGAGCGCGGCGACCGGGTCGGTGAGGTGCTGCAGGACCTGGTGCGCGTGCACGACGTCGAAGGTGTCGTCGGCGTGGGGCAGCCGGTAGACGTCTGCGGTCTCGAACCGGGCGTTGCCGAGGCCCCGGGCCGCCGCTTCGGAGCGGGAGATCGTCAGCGGGTCCTCGGCGTTGTCGATGCCCAGCACCCGGCCGGGTGCGACGCGTTCGGCGAAGTCGAGGGTGATGGTTCCCGGCCCGCATCCCACGTCGAGCACTTCGGTGCCGGGCTGGAGGTCGGCGAGCAGGTATCCGGCCGAGTTCTCGGCGGTTCGCCACTGGTGCGACCGCAGCACGCTCTCGTGGTGGCCGTGGGTGTAGACGTCCGAGGACCCCAACGTTCCTCCCAATTTCTGGGAAACTCGTTCCGGAATATGAGCCTATCCGAGACGAGGGACAGGTGAGAAGCCCTCGGATCCAGCGGAATCAGCGCAGGGCGTCCGGGATGAGGCGGATCGTCCCCACCGGCTCGCCGCCGCCGAGGACGGGCGATTCGGCCAGGTCGTCGAGGCCTTCGACGCCGAGGGCGGCGAGGAGGTCGGTCGCCACGGGCAGGCGGGCGCGTCCCGAGCCGTCGGCGATCTTGATCGCGGCCGCGTGGCCGTCCGGCAGGGCGAAGGCGAAGACGCCCTCGGCGCCGATCTTGCTGATCAGGCCCGGGACCGCCGACATCAGGCGGGTGTCCTCGCGGTCGGTGCCCGCGACGAGCCAGGGATGCTCCCGCATCGCGTCACCGATCTGGGTCGTGACCAGCCGCTGGAAGATCCGGGCCAGAGCCGTCAGGGAGAGCGCGAACAGCGGGGCGCCGCAGCCGTCGATCGACGTGCGCGCGATCGGCTCGTCCGCGAGATCGACCACGGTCTCGGCGATCGCCAGCTGCAGCGGGTGCTTCGGATCGAGGTAGTCGGCCCTCGGCCAGCCGTTGATCGCGCAGGTGGCCAGCATCGCCGCGTGCTTGCCGGAGCAGTTCATGGTGATCCGGCGCTCGGCCGGCGCACCACGACGAGCGGCCTCGCCCATCGGCAGTTCCGGTGGGCACTGGAGGTCGTCCTCGCTCAGCGAGTACCGCCGCAGCAGCGCGTCGACGCGGGAGACGTGCTCCGGCTCGCCGCTGTGCGAGGCCGCGGCCAGCGCGAGGTCGGCGGCGGGCAGGTCAAGTCCGCAGCGCAGCATCCCGGCCGCCTGGGCGGGTTTGAGCGAGGAGCGCGGGTACATCGGTGCCGACACCTCGCCCGCGCGGAGGAGGGTCGTGCCGTTCGGGTCGATCAGCACCGCGGAGCCGTGGTGCAGTCCTTCCCTGAGTCCACTTCGGACGATCTCGACGAGTGGAACGGGTTGGTTCAACGCCGGTCTCGCTCTTCGGCGAGCAGTTCGTCCACCGAAGCCGCGCCCTCCCGGTAGCGGCGGGCGATCTCCGCGTTGAGCCGGTCCACGACCTGCTGCACCTCGCGGCGGCGCTGCGAGACCGAGTCCTCCTCGGAGGTGTAGGCCTCCAGCGCCCGGTCCAGCTGCTCGTCGGACAACGACATGACGTCGGACAGGTCCACGTCCGACACCAGGGCTTCGACGTGCCTGCGGTGCGCCTCGGCGCGCGAGGGCTCCGTGGTCTGGTACCGGCCGGAACCGGCGGCCGGTCCGACCGCATTGTCGGCGAGGATGTTGACCAGCTGCTCGACCACCGAGCGCGAACCGTCCTCCCGGCGCCTGCGCTGCTCGGCGCGCACGATGTCGATGCGCGCGTGCAGGACCCTGCGCAGGTAGGACAGGTCGGTCTCCTCCTGGGCGGCCTCGTCCCGCAGCGCGCGCACATCACCGAGCGCGTGCTGCTCCATGCCACTGGTGTAGTCCGGGGACAGGACCCTGTCGATGCGGCGCCGTCCACCCGGGCGGACTTCGATCACGTGGCCATCCTCCGGCAATTCGGTCGAGCTCGCCAACACTTCGGGTGATGTCGTTACGACAACAGTGTGACGCCGAGCGTTCGATCAGCGTTCCTGCATGTTCGAAATGACCCTGATCGGGCGGTCGGCACGCCCTAAGGCATACCGGCCCTGTCAAATGCCGACGTCACTCGACGCGGAGAACTTGAGGATCGTTAACCGAACTAATGAGTCACCGGCCGCGAAGCCGATCCGCGGCGACCCGACCGGGCGGCTCGCCCGAATCCGGTGCCACCGAATCCGGATCAACCGCCGCGGCCACCGCGCGCTCCTCCGCCGGATCGCCGGCCATCAGCTCGGCGTCGATCGGGGCCGAGCGCTTGAGCAGCGCCAACGCCACCGGCCCGAGTTCGTGGTGCTGGACCACGCTGCCGACCCGGCCGACCTTGCGGTCGCCGTGCATCACCGGGTCGCCGACCTCCGGCGAGACCTCCACCGAGCCGTCCAGGTGCAGCAGCACCATCCGGCGCGGCGGCTTGCCGACGTTGTGGACCTTCGCGACCGTTTCCTGACCCCGGTAGCAGCCCTTGGCCACGTGCGCGGCGAGGTGGATCCAGCCCAGCTCGTGCGGGATCGCGCGTTCGTCGGTGTCCAGGCCGGGACGCGGGCGCAGCGCTTCCACGCGCAGCGACTCGAACGCCATGGTCCCGGACGGGCGGATGCCCGCGTCGGTGAGCTTGAGCCACCAGTCCACCAGCGATTCGCGCGGGACCAGCAGGTCGTAGGTCTGCAGAGCCCGGTACGGCACGTTGCGCACGAAACCGCCGCCGGGCAGGCCGCGCACCTCGTAAGGAGCGGAGGGGACCTCGGTGAACCCGGCGAGGACACCGCCGGCGTCCGGACCGATCGCGGTCAGCACCGCGAGCTCGGAGGTGGCGTCACGCGGCTCCACCTTCGACCAGAACCGCATCGCGTCCAGGTACTGCAGCAGCGTCTGCCTGCCGTTCACGCCGATCGTCGGCAGCGCGCTGGTGGCCTCCGCGCCCGCGTCGGTGTCCAGGTACACGACGCCCTCGTGGTGAGCGACCATCATGTGGCTGTCCACCCGGCCGTGGGTGTCGAGCACCAGCGCCTCGGTGCCCTGCCCGTCCTGCAGCTCCGTGAGGTGCTGCGAGAGCACCAGGTGCAGCCAGCTCAGCCGCTCCTCGCCGGGAACGGCGATGACCTCGCGGTGCGAGCGGTCGACCAGCACCGCCGAGCGCGCAGCCGAGCGCTGCTCGGCGAAGGGGTCGCCGAAGTGCCAGGGAACGCCGCTGTCCACCGACTCGTCAGGCGCGGGAACCGCGCCCGGCAGATCCAGCAGGGGTGACCTCATTCAAGCGCTCCTAGGGTGGTCGTGCTCGTGCCTCACCGGTATCAGCCGATGTTGGCGGCCTGGCATTCCCGGCAAGTGCCGGACAGCGCCAGGTGCGTGGCGTCCAGGGCGAAGCCGCGCTCGCCCCGCAGCTTGTCGGCCAGCTCGTCCATCGTCTCGATGGCCACCTCGTCGATCCGGCCGCAGCGGTGGCAGGAGAGGTGTACGTGCCCGTGCTCCTCGGCGGAGTAGGTGGGGGCTCCGTGGCCGAGGTGGGTGTGCCGCACCAGATCGAGCTCTTCGAGCAGGTCGAGCGCCCGGTAGATGGTGGTGATGTTGATCGTGGGCGCGGTTTCCTGCACCTTCTTGCAGACCTGCTCGGGCGTGGCGTGGCCCAGTTCGCGCACGGTGTCCAGCACCAGCTGGCGCTGCAGCGTCATGCGCATGCCACGCTGGTGCAAGGTGCTGCGCAGCGATCCCTGGTCGCTCAATGCCCGCTCCTGTGCTCGGCGCGCTCGGATGGAAATCCACCCTCGATCGTAACCTCCGGGCCCACCCCCGGAACTGGAAGCTCTACCCTTCCGGCATGCGCGTACTGGCACTTTTGGACGGGACCCTGGCCGACCCCGAAGCCCCGCTGTTCCGCGCCGACGACCTCGGCGTGATGCGTGGCGACGGCTGCTTCGAGACGATCCTGGTGGTCGACCGGAAGCCGCGCGAGCTCGGCCCGCACCTCGACCGGATGGAGCGGTCGGCGCGGCTGATGCAGATGGAGCTGCCGGACCGCGAGGCGTGGGAGCGCGCGGGTCAGGCCGTCATCGACGCGTGGCCGTGGGAGTCCGAGCCGGAGATGGGGCTCAAGTTCGTCTGCACCAGGGGCATCGACGGCGGCGACGGCACACCGCACGGCTTCGCGATGGGCATGGACGTCGGTCCGGAGACCAAGCGCAAGCGCGACAGCGGGGTCGACGTCGTCACCCTCGACCGCGGCTACTCGCCGGGCCTGATGGAGCGCGCCCCGTGGCTGCTGCTGTCGGCCAAGACGCTGTCGTACGCGGTGAACATGGCGGCGCTCCGCGAGGCCGAATCGCGCGGTGCCGACGAGGTCGTCTTCACCGCCGAGGACGGCACGGTGCTCGAAGGCCCGACCTCGACGGTCGTGCTCGCGCAGGGCCGGAAGCTGCTGACCACGCCGCCCGCGTCCGGAGTCCTGCCCGGCACCACCCAGGGCGCGCTGTTCCGCGCTGCCGAGCGGGCCGGCTGGGAGACCGAGGTCGTCGACTTCCCGACCTCGGCGCTGTTCGAGTCCGACGGGGTCTGGCTGGCCTCCAGCATCCGCCGGATCACCCAGGTGCGGGCGATCGACGGGACACCGGTCAAGGCGGACGACTCCCTGCACACCGAGATCGTCGACCTCTACGAGTCGAACTACCACCCCTGAGCCCAAGACCCGCACCAATGCCAGCGGGGACTCAATTTCTTAAGTATTTGAACGTCACCCGGGTGAAGGTCAAATACTTAAGAAATTGAGTCCCCGCGCACTTGGGTGCCGGTTGCTGGGGGCTCAGCCCGCGACTCGGTCGAGCTTGGCCGAGAGGCGGGGTTGGAGTTCGTGTTCCGAGGTCGCGCGCTCCTCGACGTAGGCGAGGGCTCCGTCGACCACGCCGTAGAGGCGGCTGGCGGCGGTGACGTCCTCGCCGGTCGGGGTGCGCAGCACGGCGTCGGTGCCGAACTCCCAGGTCGTGGTGTTGCGCGGCTGCCCGATGAACAGCTCGGTGACGCCGGTCGAGTGCATCAGCATCAGCTCGATCGTGTCGTCCGGCTGCGGGCGCAGGAAGCCCTGCTCGCGGAACTCGGGACCGACGACGTTGCCGCCCTCGCCGTCCAGCCGCCACGCGCGGCTGGAGTAGATCAGGAACGGGCGGCCGTCGTGGGAGATCGTCACCTGCTGGAAGAACCGGTAGGTCTCCTCCATCGACGGGTGCGAGGCCTCGCCCTCGCCGCGCCACACGCCGACCAGCGGCAGCAGCGACAGGCAGGCGTCATCCAGCGAGGGGCCTTCCCGCAGGTTCGCGGTGTCGCCCTCGCCGGGGAGATCGTCGAAATCCGGGACGTTGATGTCCCGGGTGGTCTTGGCGCGTTCCGCCGCCGCGGCTACTGCGGCGTCGCCGCTGCCGGGCTGCGGGTCGTTCGGCGTTGCAGTCATCGCTTCGAGGCTACAACGAGGCCGTGATCAGTCGTTGTACAGGCGGTACACCACGTAGAAGGCGAACCAGACGGTCGCGACCGCAGCGAGTCCGACGAGGGTGACGAGGCCGTAGTGCAGAAAGTCGAGGAGTTCCACGCGGGCAAGGATAACCACCGCAACGCCCCGGTGGACTGTGGCGTGCGGCATGATCTGCGTGGTGAGCGGCGCGGACAGGCCGCTGAACACCACGAACGTCAGAGCCGGGACGAGGATCACAATGGACTTCGAGACGCTGCGCGAGCGCGCGCTGGCCTACCGCGAGCAGCTGCTGGCTCGCAAGGACAAGATCGCGCCGGCCGACTTCGGTTGGTACCCGTACGACACGATGGCCAACATCTTCCACCTGGACGCCCTGCTCAGCGGCCCGCAGCGGCAGGTGTTCGACGGCATCGCGGGCACCCGCATCGCCGACATCGGCGCCGCGGACGGCGACTTCGGGTTCTTCCTGGAGGACGAGCTGGGCTGCGAGGTCGACCTGATCGACAACCCGCCCACCAACTTCAACGGCCTGCGCGGCGCCCGGCGCCTCGTCGAAGAGCTGCCCTCACGCGCGCAGGTGCACGAGATTGACCTCGACGCGCAGTTCCGGATGCCGGCCGAGCGCTACGGCGCGGTGTTCTTCCTCGGGTTGCTCTACCACCTGAAGAACCCGTTCCTGGTGCTGGAGAGGCTGGCCGAGCGCGCTGAGCTGTGCTTCGTCTCGACGCGCATCGCGCAGGTCGCGCCGGACGGCACCCGCATCGCCGACCAGCCCGTCGCGTACCTGCTGGACCCGGCCGAGGCGAACAACGACGCGACGAACTTCTGGATCTTCAGCGAGACCGGGCTCCGTCGCATCTTCGACCGCACCGGCTGGGAGGTCGTCGACTTCACCACGGTCGGTTGCCAGGAGGATTCGGACCCCCGGACCCCGGATCGCGACGAGCGGGCCTTCGCCCTGCTCCGCTCCCGCAAGGTCTGACCCCGGGCGAGACCACCTGCCCGCGCGTCGGGAATCCCAATTTCGCGCGAAATTGGGACGCTCTGTGCGGGACTTCAATTTCGCGCGAAATTGGGATCGCCACTCGGCCGGGTGCGGGTGGGAGCGGTCGGGGTCGTGCTGACGGTTCGTCGGGACGGCGAAGGGCCGGCACCCCGAGAGGTGCCGGCCCTTCGAAACGCGCTGATCAGGCGACGGCGATGTCCACCGGGTGAACGCCGGTGCCCGCCGGGGAGACCTGGGACTCGCCCTTGCCGCTGCGGTGCAGCGCGCGGACGGTCCAGTCACCCGGAGCGGCGTAGAACCGGAAGTCGCCCTCGTCGGAGGTGACGACCTCGGCGGTGAACTCACCGGAGGAGTCCAGCAGGCGGACGAAAGCCCCGCCGACGGGCGAGTCCCCGGACCGGACCTTGCCGGACACCACGACCTGGTCGGTGGCCTCGTCGACCGCGGTTGCCGACTGCTGCGGCGCTCCGCATCCACTCATGTCACAAACTCCTTGCTCGGTGTTTCCGGCTGTCAGGCCTCGGACGGGTTCTCGATCGGCACGCCGATCAGCGAGCCGTACTCCGTCCAGGAGCCGTCGTAGTTCTTGACGTTCTTGTTGCCCAGCAGTTCGCGCAGCACGAACCAGGTGTGCGAGGAACGCTCGCCGATGCGGCAGTAGGCGATGGTGTCCTTGCTGGTGTCCAGCCCGGCCTCGCCGTAGATCTCCTTGAGCTCCTCGTCGGAGCGGAAGGTGCCGTCCTCGTTCGCGGCCTTGCTCCACGGCACGTTGATCGCGCTGGGGATGTGGCCGCCGCGCTGCGCGGCTTCCTGCGGCAGGTGCGCCGGGGCCAGCAGCTTGCCGGAGAACTCGTCGGGGGACCGCACGTCGACCAGGTTCTTCGTGCCGATGGCGTCCACGACCTCGTCCCGGAAGGCGCGGATCGAGGTGTCCGGCTCCTGGGCCTTGTAGGTGGTGGCGGCCTTGTTCGGCTCGTCCTTGGTCAGCTCGCGACCGTCGAGCTCCCACTTCTTGCGGCCACCGTCGACCAGCTTGACGTCGCCGTGCCCGTAGAGCTTGAAGTACCAGTAGGCGTAGGCGGCGAACCAGTTGTTGTTGCCGCCGTAGAGCACCACGGTGTCGTCGTTGCTGATGCCCTTGGCCGACAGCAGCTTCTCGAAGCCCTCGCGGTCGACGAAGTCACGGCGGACCTGGTCCTGCAGGTCGTGCTTCCAGTCCAGCTTGATGGCGCCAGGGATGTGGCCGCCGTCGTAAGCGGTGGTGTCCTCGTCCACCTCGGCGAACACCACTCCGGCGGTGTTCAGGTTCTCTTCGGCCCACTCGGTGGAGACCAGGACCTCTGCGCGGCTCATCGAGCGACTCCTTCGTTGATCTTCGAAACGGGTCAGTCTGTCGTGGACGCCCCGGCCGGTGCGAACCGGCGGAGCACCAGGTACATCTGGCAGCCGAGGCAGTAGCCGAACACCGCGTTGAGCAGTGCCGCCACCAGGGCTAACGCGTTCGCCACGACGCCGAGAGCGGTCAGGTCCGCCGCGTAGCCGATCATGGCCACGAGGGTGAAGACGAAGCCGACTCCCTGCGAGAAGCGAACGGGTGCGGGGTCTTCGCGCTCTTCCGGTGCGACCGGCGCCAGCTTGGGCTGCACGGTGCTCCGGTACAGCGCGCCCCACGGGTTGAGCTGCATTCCGATGAACGCGCACAGACCGAACAGAACCATCTGGGCCGCCATGACACGCCAGCTCGTGGTGACCAGGCCGAGCGCGAGGATCACGCTGGTGATCGCCGCTGTGAACCTGACCCCACGTGGATCGAGCGTCGTGACTGACATCTTGGAAGGCCTCCTGACGATGTGGACTGGGTCTGCCGAGTCCGTCAGGCGGTGGAGCGCGCGCCGGCGAGAGTCATGAGGGCATGACGAGGCCGTGCTGTGAGCGCGTACTACCGCCCGGTCAGTGCCTTCAACACAGGCTGCTACCCACGCGGCAGAGATCAACCGCGCGCCTTCGGGTCAGCAGTACATGCACGCCTGGGAGGTTACCCGGACCGACCGATCGCCGGGAAGAATGTTCATACAGTGGGACGGATGTGGGGGTGGGGAAGTTCTCATGAAAACTTCCCCCACCACCGGACCGGCCGACGACCTGATGCGTCACAGGTGCGGCTGGATCGCCTCGGACAGCGCCTGCGGGCGCGGGACGCCGCCGACGCGGAAGAGCTCGCGGCCCGCGCTGTCCAGGACCAGCGTCGTCGGGGTGCTGTGGACCCGCAGCGGCGTCGACCACTCGGGGTGGTCGGTGAGGTCGACCTCCACGTGGCGGACGTCGTCGGTCTTGCCCGCGAAGTCGGCGAGCAGGATCCGGGCGTGCCTGCACGGCTGGCAGAACGTGGTCGACAGCTGCAGCAACGTCACCTTCGCCTCCGGGTCCGGGGCGTCGGCGAGCCGCTGCCTGAGCCCGTCGGGGAAGTGGTCGGTCACGATCTCCTCACCTCCTCCTCGGCGCACCTTGCCCTGCCTCGACTGCCACACCAGCCCGAACACCAGCGCCACCGGCACCGCGATGAGCAGCGCGATCACACCCGGGCTCATCCCGTGGTCACCCCGTTGCCGCTGATCGTCACGTTCTCGGCGGTGCCCTCGACGACCAGCGCGCCGCGCTCGGCGCGCACCGCCGTGGGCTGCACCTCGAAGGGCAGCATCCCGGGGTCGAGGGTGGTGTTGAACTGCTTGAGCACCGACTGCTCGAAGATGGGCGGCAGGTCGATCGGGCCCAGCGCGCTGTTGTTCAGCTCCAGCTTGCGCGGCTCGATCTCCATCTTGCCGTTGACCAGCGACAGCACCGCGATCACGCGGACCTTGTTCTCCGAGCCCGCGATGTTGACCGTGCCGTCGAGCTGCACCGGCGCGCGCTGGTCGTCGCCGCCCTCGGCCAGCCGCTTGTCGGACTCGCTGATGTTGCCGTCGTCGTCGGCGAGGGCGTTCGGGGCGGCCGGCTCGATCGTGAGGTCCTGAATCCCGATCAGCCGCGCGACGTCGGAGGCCTTCAGCTTCACCCGGCCGACCAGCTGATCGACCGTCAGCTCCTGGGCCGTGCCCGCGATGACCTGCGAGGTCGAGACCTTGGCGCCGTGCAGGTCGGCTTCGATGTCGACCTCGTTGAAGGGCTCGACCGGCACCGAGTTCGCCACCAGCTGCACGTCGCGGTAGTTGCCCGCCGCGACCTGGGTCAGGAACGGGAACCCGTTGATCGAGACTTCGGGCTGCTCCTGCAGCTTGAGCTGCTGGGCCACCTTCTTCGACACCTGGTACTCGGCGATCGCGGCCGTGCCGAAGTCGGCGGCGACCAGGAGGCCGATGAGGATGACGAGGGTGATCGCGAGCTTCTTCACTCCGAGCGGTCCGTTCTGTCGGGGCGCCGGGGGCCCGACCGGGCGCGATCGGGTGGCCCCACTGTATCGAGAGCCCAGGCCGCGATCTGATCCACCAGCTCCGGAGTGGTGGAGCTCTCCGCGTGCCGCATCCCTTCGACCAGCCAGAACTCACCGCCTCCCGCCTCGCTGAGGGCGAGCGCGTCGCCCGGTGGGAAGTAGTGATCCTCGGCACCGTGGACGATCAGCTGCGGCACGTCGATGCGGGTGGCGAGCTCGATCGGGGAGATCGGGACGCGGGGCCACGGGCCGGCCAGCCGCACGCCCAGCAGGCGCGCGCTCAGCCGGCCGTGGGGTTGTTCGAGCAGCCAGTGCACCCTGCGCATCGCGGGTGTGTCGCGCACGAACCAGCGGGCCGGGCTGCTCACCGAGATCACGGCGTCCGGCGGCGTCCCCAGCGCGGCCTGCCGCAGCACGACCGAGCCGCCCAGCGAGAACCCGACGGTGACCACGCGCGCGCACCCGATCGCGCGCAGGTGCGCGACGGCGACGTCGATGTCCATCGCCTCGTTCGGCCCGACGGTGGTCCGGCCGCCGGAGCGGCCGTGGCCGCGGAAGTCCGTCGCCAGCACCGGCCCGTGCGCGGACAGCCGCGCCAGGACCTCGCGGACGGCGGGTTTGCGGACGTGGTTGGTGAAGCCGTGCCCCACCACGAATCCCATGGGCGCGGGCAGTCCCGGGCCGGGGTGCAGCACGCCGCGCAGCCGCGTCCCGTCTTCTGCGCGCAACGTGACGGAACGGTCCCGAAACACTCCGGAAACACGGCGTCCCGCTCCGTTCACAAATGTGACGCCCTCGGTTGGACCTGGGTTTTTCCACCGCATGTCGGTTATTCTCCTAGGCATCCACAGGCAACGACGCCGAGTCATCGGACCACCACGTCCATGACCGCCGGTCGTTCTCGCCTGGAGATGGAGGCCCCCCATGAGCTCCGAATTGCTCCTGCTGACCAGCGAATCGGATTGCGATGCGGTCCTGCCCTCGCTGGCCCTGCTGCCGCACCGCGTCCGGGTCCTGCCCGCCGATCCCGGTGCCATACTGTCCGGCGGTGCCCACGACGTCGTGATCGTCGACGCCCGCTCCGACCTCGCCGGTGCGCGAGACCTGTGCCGCCTGCTGGCCGCCGGTGACGCCCCGCTGATCGCCCTGGTCAACGAGGGCGGTCTGGTGACCGTCAACTCCGAGTGGGGTGTCGACGACATCCTGCTCCCGACTACCGGCCCGGCCGAGGTCGACGCCCGGTTGCGCTTGCTCGTCGCCCGCCACAACAACGCCTCCGCCGGTGGCGAGGGCTTGCTGAGCGTCGGTGACCTGGTCATCGAGGAAGCGACCTACACCGCGCGGCTCCGCGGCCGCGCCCTCGAACTGACCTACAAGGAGTTCGAGCTGCTGAAGTACCTGGCCGGGCACGAGGGCCGGGTGTTCACGCGGGCTCAGCTGCTGCAGGAGGTCTGGGGCTACGACTTCTTCGGCGGCACCCGGACCGTGGACGTGCACGTCCGGCGGCTGCGCGCCAAGCTCGGCCCCGAGCACGACTCGATGATCGGCACCGTGCGCAACGTGGGCTACAAGTTCGTCCGCCCGAACCGCGGTGGCGCCTCGACGCCCTCCCCGCTCGCGGCCGAGGTCGCCGCCGACGCCGCGGCGACGGAGTCCCGCGAGACCCCGGCCGACTTCCGCATCAACGCCTGACCGCGACACGACATCACCACCTGACCGCGACTCGGCATCACCGCGGGTCCGGCGGAGCGGTTGCGGGAGCAGCCCGGTTTTAAAACTGGGAAGTGGTGCGGCGGGAGCCCTTGTTGCGGAGATGTCTCCGGCGGAGTCCCGAGCGTTCTGGGCCGGGAGCTTCGGCGCGTGCGCGTGGGTAGGGTCGTGGGCGTGCAGCTGACTTGGCGCAACGGACTGAACGACAGCGAGACGGCCGAAGTGATGGCCCTGCTCGACGAGACGGAGAAGGCCGACGGTGTCGCCCCGGTCGGTGAGCACGTGATCTTGCGGCTCAAGGCCCACCGCGACGTCGTCCACCAGATCGAACCGGTGCAGGCCGACGTCCGCTCCGAGCACTTCATCGTCCGCGATTCCGGCGGGGCGCTCGCCGGGTACGCGCACCTGGACACCGAGCACGAGTCCGGCGCCGGCCAGCTGGTCGCCGAGCTCGCCGTTCACCCGGAGCGCCGCCGCCTGGGCGCGGGCACCCGGCTCGTCGAAGCGCTGCTGGAGCGCGCCGAGCTGGGCACCGACCCGAGCTCGGACACCGGCAGGCTGCGGATCTGGTCGCACGGCGAGCACCCGGGCGCGCTGCGGATGTCCGAGCGCTACGGCTTCCACCGCCCCCGCGAGCTGTGGCGGATGGGTCGTGACCTGGCCGGGGCCGAGCTGCCGGAGGCGCAGCCGCCCGAGGGCGTCGCGCTCCGCACCTTCCGGCCGGGCGAGGACGAGGCCGAGGTCGTGCGGGTCAACCACCGCGCGTTCGCCTGGCACCCCGAGCAGGGCGACATGACCGAGCAGGACGTGCGGGCCAAGGAGCAGGAGGACTGGTTCGACCCGGAGGGCTTCTTCCTGGCGGAAGACGACTCGGGCGCGCTGCTCGGCTTCCACTGGACGAAGGTGCACCCCGACGGCACCGGCGAGGTCTACGTCGTCGGCGTCGATCCGCACGCGCAGGGCGGTGGCCTGGGGAAGTCACTGACCGTGGTCGGTTTGCGTCACCTTCGAGACACCGGGCGTAGCCGCGTGATCCTCTACGTCGAGGCCGACAACGTCCCGGCCGTGAAGGTCTACCAGCGGTTGGGCTTCGCGAAGCTGGACAGCGACGTTCAATTCGGGCGCTGACCCGAGAATGCTCTGAGTCACGCCAGGACCGGAAGATCCACCTCCCTCTCAGCCATTGGTGTGTGGCCCTGCTTACTTAGCGTGCCTTGTTCACTTCGCGTTCATTTGGATGGCGAGGGGCGTCCACCCACGCTGCTTAGCGTCAGTCCCAGCGGCAAGAAGCACGGGCCTGCGCGGCTCAGCCGCGCCCCGCAAGTGTCCCCTTGGGTGGAGGAACGAAGTGAGAATCAAGCGGCACAGTGCTGCGTTGGCCGTCTTCGCCGCGGGTGCGCTCGTGCTCGCCGGCTGCGGCTCGGACCAGAACGTCCCGCAAGGCGGCGGAAACCCGGCGCTCGACGGCCTGCAGGTCGAGTGCGGCACGAAGCCCATCTCCGGAGAGGGCTCCTCGGCGCAGAAGAACGCGGTCGACGTGTTCGCGCGGGACTACGGCCTCAAGTGCCCGAACCAGACGGTGAACTACACCAAGTCCGGTTCCGGCAAGGGCGTGGCGGCCTTCACCGCCGGCCAGATCGACTTCGGTGGCTCCGACTCCCCGCTCAAGGAGGAGAAGGGCGAGGTGGCCAAGGCCGCCGAGCGCTGCCAGGGCAACCCGGCCTGGAACCTGCCGATGGTCTTCGGCCCGGTCGCGATGTCCTACAACATCCCCGGCGTCTCCGACCTGACCCTCAACCCCGACGTGATCAGCAAGATCTTCAAGGGTGAGATCAAGAAGTGGGACGACCCGGCGGTCAAGGCGCTGAACCCCAACGCTCAGCTGCCGTCGATCGACATCGTGCCGTTCTTCCGCTCGGACGAGTCCGGCACCACCGAGAACTTCCAGAAGTACCTCAAGACCGCCACCGGCGGCGCGTTCGCCGGTGAGGGCAAGACCTTCCAGGGCGGGCCCGGCGTCGGCCAGGGCCGCGACGGCTCCGACCAGGTCGCGCAGTCGGTCAAGGCCACCGAGGGCGGCTTCACCTACGTCGAGTGGTCCTTCCCGAAGAACCTCGGCCTCGGCATCGCCAAGATCGACAGCGGCGCGGGCCCGGTGGAGCTCAACACCGCCAACGTCGGCAAGGCCATCGAGGGCGCCAAGATCGAGGGTCAGGGCCACGACCTGCGCGTCGACCTCGACTCGATCTACGGCAACAAGTCCGCGGGCGTCTACCCGATCGTGCTGAACACCTACGAGATCGTCTGCTCGAAGGGCTACGACCCGGAGACCGCCAAGGCCGTCAAGGCGTTCCTGACCGTCGCCGCCAACGCCAACCCGGAGCAGCTGGAGAAGTCCGGCTACGTCCAGCTCCCCGAAGGCTTCAAGACCAAGGTCTTGGACGCCGTCAACGCCATCTCGTGAGAGTGACCGGGCCCGCCCTCACCTCGGGCGGGCCCCTGGTCCAACGGACAAAGATGAGAGGCTGCAAACAGCAGTGACCGACTCAACGAGAGCCGTTACGCGCCCCGCGGACACCACCGGTGACCGGCGGGGCTCTTCGGCGCCCAGTTCCGGACCGGAGGCTCCCATTTCCGCTCCACAGACGACAGCGGGCAAGCGATCCCGCGTCGGCGACAAGGTGTTCTCCTCGCTCGCCACCGCGTCCGGGGCCTTCGTGGTGGCGGTGATCGCGGCGATCGCGATCTTCCTGCTCATCCGGGCCGTCCCCGCCCTCCAGGTGAACCAGGTGAACTTCCTGTTCAGCCGGGAATGGGACACCAAGGACCCGAACAACATGAGTTTCGGGATCTTCGACCTCGCGTGGATCACCGTGGCCAGCTCCGTGGTCGCGCTGGTGATCGCGATGCCGCTGTCCGGCGGGATCGCCCTGTTCCTCACGCGCTACGCGCCGAAGACGCTCGCACGCCCCTTCGCCTACATCGTCGACCTGCTGGCCGCCGTGCCCTCGGTCGTGTACGGCCTGTGGGGCTTCCTGGTCCTCGGACCGTTCCTCAAGCCCGTGTCGAACTGGCTGAACGGAACGCTCGGCTGGATCCCGATCTTCGGCCAGGGCAACATCTCCCAGGTCGACTCCGGCGCGAACGTGTTCACCGCCGGGATCGTGCTCGCCGTGATGATCATCCCGACGATCACCGGCGTGACCCGCGAGGTCTTCGCCCGCACCCCGGACTCCCAGATCGAGGGCGCGCTGGCGCTCGGCGCCACCCGCTGGGAAGTCATCAAGACCACCGTGTGGCCCTTCGGCCGCAACGGCTTCGTGGGCGGCTCGATGCTCGGCCTCGGCCGCGCGCTCGGCGAGACGATGGCGCTGACCATCATCCTGAGCTGGACCGCCGCACCGCCCGGGTACAGCATCTTCGACAGCGGAGCGACCTTCGCCTCCAAGATCGCCCTGGGCTCCGCGGAGTTCAACAACAACCTGCAGGTCGGGGCCTACATCTCGGCCGGTCTGGTGCTGTTCATCATCACCTTCGCAGTCAACGCGATCGCGCGCTGGATCGAGAGTGCGGCCGGCGCTAAGGGGAAGTCATGAGGACCGACGCTGCCGACGTGGAGCAGCTCGCAACCGCGCCGGCCTTCCAGAGCATCGGCTTCGGCCGGAAGTTCAAGGACAACCTGGCGACCGTCCTGTTCGTGGCGTCGTTCGCGCTCGCCGTCATCCCGCTGCTGTGGGTCCTGTGGACGCTGCTGGAACGCGGCCTCCGGCCCGTCCTCAGCGCCGACTGGTGGTCGCACTCCTTCAAAGGCCTGCTGCCCACCGACTTCGGCGGCGGTGTCTACCACGCCCTGGTCGGCACGGTCTTCGAAGGCCTGGTATGCCTGGTCATCGCGGTCCCGCTGGGCGTGATGGTCGCCGTCTACCTGGTCGAGTACGGGCAGAACTCCAAGCTGGCCAAGACCGCGACCTTCATGGTCGACATCCTCAGCGGCCTGCCCTCGATCGTGGCCGGGCTGTTCATCTACGCGCTGTGGATCACCACCTTCGGCCTCACCCGCAGCGGCTTCGCGGTCGCGCTGGCCCTGCTGCTGCTGATGCTGCCGGTCGTCGTCCGGGTCACCGAGACGATGCTGCTGATCGTGCCGAACGAGCTGCGCGAGGCGGCCTACGCGCTGGGCCTGCCCAAGTGGAAGACCATCGTGCGGATCGTGCTGCCCACGGCCCTGTCGGGCATCGTCACCGGCGTCATGCTCGGTCTGGCGCGCGTGCTCGGTGAGACCGCACCGCTGCTGATCCTGGTCGGGTACTCCTCGGCGATCAACTTCGATCTCTTCAACGGGGAGATGGCGTCGCTGCCGCTGACCATCTTCATGGAGCGCAGCACCGGAACCGATGCCGGCCTGGACCGGATGTGGGGAGCGGCGCTGACCCTCGTGATCGTCATCATGCTGATCAACCTTGCCGCGACGGGTCTGTCCAAGATCTTCGCGATCAAGACCAAGTAGGGACATTCGATATGGCCAAGCGTCTCGACATCAAAGACCTGAACCTGCACTACGGCAAGTTCCACGCCGTGCAGGACGTGACCCTGCAGGTCCCGGCCCGGAGCGTCACCGCGTTCATCGGTCCCTCCGGTTGCGGGAAGTCCACCGTGCTCCGGTCGCTGAACCGCATGCACGAGGTCATCCCGGGCGCCCGCGTCGAGGGCAAGGTGATGCTCGACGGCGAGGACGTCTACGCCAACGACGTCGACCCGGTGCAGGTCCGCAAGACCATCGGCATGGTCTTCCAGCGCGCCAACCCGTTCCCCACCATGTCCATCCGGGACAACGTGGTGGCCGGGCTCAAGCTCGCCGGCGACAAGAACAAGTCGCACCTCGACGAGGTCGCCGAGCAGGCGCTGCGCGGCGCGAACCTGTGGGAAGAGGTCAAGGACCGGCTCAACAAGCCCGGCGGCGGTCTCTCCGGTGGTCAGCAGCAGCGCCTGTGCATCGCCCGCGCCATCGCGGTGCGGCCCGACGTGCTGCTGATGGACGAGCCCTGCTCCGCGCTCGACCCGATCTCGACCCTGGCGATCGAAGACCTGATCTCGCACCTCAAGCAGGACTACACGATCGTCATCGTCACCCACAACATGCAGCAGGCCGCGCGCGTCAGCGACCAGACCGCGTTCTTCAACCTGCGCGCGGTCGGTGAGCCCGGCCAGCTGGTGGAGATCGACGAGACGGGCAAGATCTTCTCCAACCCGACTCAGAAGGCCACCGAGGACTACATCTCCGGCCGCTTCGGCTGATCTTGCTCCTGTCCAACTGAAAACTACTCAGTGGTATCCCTGCTCAGCGGTGCCAGAAGCGGAACCTGACACGCCTTCTGGCTCCGGGATCCGAGACTTGAGTATGAACGGATACGCGGCGCTACGGCTGTCCTCCCCAGAAGACGTGTCAGAACCCGCGGCGGTGCGGGTTGCTCAGGTGGGGTACTGAGAAAACGCCTTCGGCGCTTGCCTGACGGTGTTTGAGTCAACAAGAGCGGGGCTTCCCTTGGGAGGCCCCGCTTTTCGTGACCCCGTCAGGTGGGGAGTTCGTCGGCTACCGAGGAGACGAAGGCGCTGGAGTCCTTGGGGCTCAGGGCGTTCGTGCAGACCTGCTCGAAGGCCTTGAGGTAGTCGGACGTGTCCGCCGCCTTGTCGAGGAAGCGCGAGTTGGCAGAGTCGCCGAGGTGCACGACCTGGGGGTCGGCTTCGTCGGTGAAGGAGAACACCGCTGCCCGGTCGCCCATCAGCGGGTGACCGCCCACGCTGAACGGCAGGACCTGGATGGTGACGTTGCGGCGGTAGCCCAGCAGCACCAGGTGCTCCAGCTGCTGCCGCATCACGCCCGGGCCGCCCACGCAGCGCCGCAGCGCCGACTCGTCGAGAACCGCCCACAGCTCCAGGGGCTGGTCGCCGAGCAGGCGCTGCTGGCGGGTGGTCACGACCTTCAGGCGCTCGGTGATCTCGTCGTCGGTGAACACCTGCGAATCCGAGGTCAGCAGGGCCCGCGTGTAGTCGGTGGTCTGCAGGAGCTCGGGCAGCGGGTCGCTGCCGAAGCAGCTGACCGCCTTCGCCGAGGTCTCCAGCCCCAGGTAGGTCTGCAGGCCGGGGCGTTGCGCGGTGCTCGGGTACTGCTGCCACCAGCCGCGCTGCTTGGAGTCCTGGGCCAGGTCGATGAGCGAGTCGAGCTGATCGCCTGCGCCGTAGAACTCGGCCATCAGCCGCACGTCGGAGGTGCGCACCGGCACCCTGCCCAGCTCGATCTGGCTGATCTTGCCCTGCGAGCAGTCCAGGTGGGCGGCGACCTCGCGGTGCGTGCGACCGGCGATCTCGCGGAGCCGGCGCAGTTCACTTCCCAGGCGACGTCGGTGCACGGTCGGACTCTTACCCACCGAGCACCTCATCGGTACGAGTTCGGTCGCATCTCACTCGAAAGAGGATGGCACACGATGATCGCAAACATCGAGTGCTGAGACCGACTATTAATACTTCCGGAACGAGATCGCCGATGACCAGCGGGAACGGATCAACGGGAAGGCATCTTTCCGGTCACGATGAACTCGACCCGGCGTGCCACCGCGACCGCGTGGTCGGCGAAGCGCTCGTAGAAGCGGCCCAGCAGCGTGACATCGACGGCCGTGGCGACCCCGTGCTCCCAGTCGGGGCTCATCAGCACCGTGAACAGGTGCCGGTGCAGGTCGTCCATCTCGTCGTCGACCTCGTCCAGCAGCCGCGCGGCCTCGACGTCCTGGGTGCGGATCACCGTGCTGACCTGGTGCGCCAGCTTCACGGCGATGCGGCCCATCTCGGCGAAGTAGGCGGCCACGTCGGCCGGGAGCACCGCGTTCGGGTGGCGGCGGCGGGCGGCCTTGGCGACGTGCAGGGCGAGGTCGCCCATCCGCTCCATGTCCTCGGCGGCGTGGATGGTGGCGATGACGCTGCGCAGGTCGCCCGCCACCGGCGCCTGCAGCGCCAGCAGGCCGAAGGCGTACTCCTCGGCCCGGGACCGCGACTCGTCGATCAGCGAGTCCTCGTCGATGACCTGCTCGGCCAGGCTCAGATCGGTCTCCAGAAGCGACTTCGTGGCGCGCTCCATCGCCGTGCCGACCATCGCCGACATCGAGGCGAGAACGTCGGTGAGCATGCCTAGTTGTTCCTGGTAGACCTCGCGCATGTCACCCAGCGTACTGCTCCGCGGAATCGGACAGAATGACCTGTGGTGAACCGGAGGTGAAATCGTCGTGATCGACGAGCGGATCTTGGCCGATCACCGCAGGTCAGAGGCTGTGTCCGGGTCTTGCGTTAACGGTTGAGAGACCGCCCGGGAGTGGCAGGTCGACGGGCTGCCGGTGCAGCGCCGGGCGGACCTCTCTCAGTTACCGCCTTCGCCGCCGGTCGGCGTGGACTGCGCGGCCTTCTGCGGCGTGGCGTCGGTGGTCATCGGTGCACCGTCGATCATCGACTGGAACAGCGACTTCGCCGCGTCCTCCCGCAGGACCTCCATGCCCTCGTCGTTGGCGTAGCCGGTGGTCGGGACCGTCGTGAAGGAGACCTTGTTCGGGTCCAGGCCCTGCAGCTGCTGGCCGAGGTCCATCAACCGGTCGGCGCCCACGTTGTCGCCGAAGGTGTTGGCGCTGACCGCCTTGACGAAGTCGCTGAGCTTGCGCGGGTCCAGCAGGACCTGGCTGGACATGGTCTTGCGCAGCAGCGACGACAGGAACGTCTGCTGACGCTCCATGCGGCCGTAGTCCGAGGTCGGGTCGCCCTTGACGTGGCGCGCGCGGACGTAGGTGAGGGCCTGGTCGCCGGTCAGGTTGTGCTGCCCGGCCTCGGGGATGACCGTGCCGAGCGTCTCGTCGACGATGGGCTTCTCGGTGCTGATCTCGACGCCGTGCACCGCGTCGACCATGGACTTGAAGCCGTTGAAGTCGATGCCCAGGAAGCTGTCCATCCGCAGTCCGGAGACCTGCTGGATGACCTTGGTGGTGCACAGCGGGCCGCCGACCGCGTAGGCCTCGTTGAGCCGCGCGCCCTTCTTGGCGGGGACGACCTCGTTGCTGTACTTGCCGGTGGCGGAGTCCCAGCGCTGGCAGGCGGGCATGTCCACCTGCAGGTCGCGCGGGAAGGACACCATCACCACGCGGCTCCGGTCGGCCGGGATGTGGGCGATCATCGTGGTGTCGGAGCGCGCACCGGGTTCGTCGGCCTCGGAACCGACGCCGTCGGCGGCGCTGGCACCCGCGCGCGTGTCGGAGCCGATCATCAGGAAGTTCTGGTCGCCCGCCTGCCCGGCGACGTCCTTGATGTCGGAGGAGTTCGGATCCAGCGCGAGCACAGCGGGAGGCCCGAACAGCGTGGTCGCGCCCCAGGCGAAGCCCAGCGACAGGAACACGGTGAGCGACGCCGCGACCGCCACGGCCATCACGATCAGGTGCGTGCGGCGCTTGCGCTGCTTCTTCTTCCACTCCATCCGCGACGCCCCGCCGCGATCGTCGTGGAAGTCGAACGGCATGTCGCTGCCGAGCTCGGGTTCCTTCTTGTTGCCGGGCAGCCACGCGTAGCGCTTGCGGCGCTTGGCCTCCTCGGCGGCGATCTCGTCGTGCACCGCGGAGAACCGGGCGAGCGTGAGGTCGATCTGCTCGATGTCGTTCTGGCGCTCGCCGCCGTCGTCGACGGCCTCGCCGCCGACCTCCACTTCGTCGTCGAACTCGTCGAGCTCGGAGTAGCCGTCGGCGGGCGCCACGATCGCCGTCTCCTCGGCCCGCTGGACGGGCGGAGGAGTGGGCTTGGCGGGCTGCTGCGGTGCGGCGGCCGCGGGCTTGGCCGGTCGCGCGGGCTGCTCCGGCCGCGGGGCGGCGGGCACGCGCGGGTGCTGGGTGGTGGCGTCCATGTCCGCCGGCGGGCGGGACGGGTTCGGGCGCGGGTTGCGGCCCGACGGGGGTGAGACCCGCTGCGGGGTGTCGGCGCCCAGCGCCTGGCTGATCCGGGTCGCCTCCTCGCCGGGCGGCTCGGGGTTGCGCCGGGCGGGCCGGGCGGCGGCGCCACCGGCGAACGCGGCGGCGGTGCCCGGAGCGGCGGGCGGCGGCGTCGGGCGCTGGTTGCGCCCGGACGGCGGTGACACGGGCCGGGCCGGGGGCTGCTGGGTCGGGCGGGGGCCGGTGCCGGGCGGGGTCCAGCCCGCCGGGGGCGCCGGGTTGTTCGGCGGAGCCGGTGGCGTGGGCATCGGGCGGCTCGGCGGTGCCTGCCGGGGGCGGCGGCCGGACGGTTCGGGGGACGTCCAGGCCTGCGGCGGTTCCGGCGGTGCCGGCGGAGCGGCCCTGCGCGGGCCGGTCTGCGGAGGTTTCTGCGGGGATTGCGGTGCCGAGGGCTGCTGCGGCTCAGCGGCGCGGCGGTGGCCTGAGGTGTTCGGGCCCTTGCCGTGCTTGGACAGCAGGTCGATCACTCGGGTGCCACCGGTGCCGTCCTCGGACAGCGCTCGTCGGCGACGTCCGGAACCACTTGCCGAACCGTTGGCATCGGCGTCCTCGTCGGGGCGGGTACGCCGGTGCCCGAAGTCGCCATGCCGGGGGTCTTGCGGCACGCGTGTTCCCTCCCAACCTGCCTCAGTCATCGTTCTGCGAATCGGTCTGACGCGCTCGATACTCCCCGACATGTATCGCGTGGCGCCTCGAAGATAGTACGGCTGATCGCCCGAACTGACGATAGCGCCGACAATTTCTTCACAATCAGTGCACGATCCTACCGCGCGGCTCGTCTGTTGCGACTAGCCGTGCTAAGCCAGATGACCGGTACGCGCGGAAATTGAATACACCCTGTGCTCTCGTTCAGTTGCGATCAGTAGCCGGCGGCCCGTCTTCCGGGTTCGGTGACGCGCTCCGCCGCTGCCCCGGCCAACCGGACCTCCGCGCCCTTGCGGTACGCGACGGCGTTCCGGCCGGCCCGCTTGGCCGCGTACAGCAGCGCGTCGGCCGAGATCAGCTGCTGCTCGCCCGACACGGGTCCGCCTGCGCCCTGCAGGTGCGCGACGCCGATGCTGATCGTCACGCCGAGCCCTCGGGCCATGGTCTCCCATCGGAAGTGCTCGACCCGCTGCCGGGCCGCTTCGCACACCTGCACCGCGGAGTTGGGCAGGATGTGCGGGAGCACGAGCACGAACTCCTCGCCGCCGTAGCGGGCGCAGAACGCCCCGTCCGGCAGCGCTTCCTGCAGCAGGTCGACCACGCGCTGCAGCACCCGGTCCCCGAACAGGTGGCCGTAGGTGTCGTTGACGAGCTTGAACCAGTCCAGGTCGATCAGGGCCACGGCCAGGCCCTCACCGGTCATGGCGTTCTCCGCGACCAGGTCCGCGAGCCGCTCGTCGAGGTACCGGCGGTTGTAGCTGGCGGTGAGGCTGTCCCGGAGGCTCTCCTCGCGGGCCTTGGCGTGCTCCCTGCGCAGCACCTCGACCTCGCTGCGCAGCTGCTCGGGCACGGCCGGCTTGTCCGAGGACATCATGTCCAGCGCTGAGCGCAGGTGGTGGTACGCCTGACGCCACTGGCCGCGGGAGGCCAGCAGCCGCGCGATGGACTCGTGCAGCTCCGCCATGCCCGTGCCGCTGGCCACTTCCTCACGGCTGCGGGGCGTGGGCGGTTGCGGCACCTCGCCGCTGCCGGAGTGCGGGTCTTGCCCGGCGAACCCGTTGCGGATCACGTCGACCACCTCCCGTCCGCGCTGTCATCGGTTTGACGCAAACGATCATGCCGTTGGACTCGCCCCACGTCTCGATTCGCGCGATCGGGTGAAGCTGTCGGCGAGCGGAGACCGAGTCTCGGCTCCTAGGTGTGTACCGGTCGGAGGCCCTGGTGTGGAAGCGAATCGGTTCGGACCCACCCGCACGGACGAGCAGGCCAGTGTCGGGTTCGCATCACCACCCTGCAACCGTACCGAGGTGATCTTGGCCGCACGGCGCGTCTTTCGGGACGTGCCGGGCAGTTCTTCCATTATTGAGGACAGGGTGCGAACGCGAACGTCCGTCCGTCGAGGACCACGAGGTGTTGTGACCCGATTTGATGACCGGTGGCGCTGCCGTTCTCGCGGGTGGTGACCTCGACGCCGATCGCCCAGATCTCGCCGCGCGGGACCACGCCGTCGGTGGCGAACCCGGGATCGGGCCGCAGCGTGCTCCAGGCGGGGTCCAGCCGGACGGTGAGATCGCCGAGTTCGCACGTGCTGTCGGTGAAATCGGGGTGCTGCGTGCGGCGGAAGAAGTCCTGCTGCGCCTGCGGACCGGCGGCCGCGGCGGCGTTGTTGTCCGCGAAGTAGCCGCGGAAGTCCGGCGGTTGAGGTGCCGCGGTGCAGCCGGACACGCAGAGTGCGGCGATCAGCGGCCAGACCACTCGCACGGGTCAGCCGCCGCTGGAGTCGATCTCCGCACCGGCGGGCACGGTGGCGTCGTCGGGGTCGTCGAGCCAGCCTTCCGGCAGCACGACCTTGCCCGCTGATCCCTGCCGTCCGCGCGGGCCTTCGGCGTCGACCGGGAACGGCACCTCCGGGTCGAGCTGGGCCAGCAGGTCGTCGAGCTGCGCGAGGCTGGAGACGAGTCCGAAGCCCTGCCGCAGGTCGGAACCGACCGGGAATCCCCGCAGGTACTGCGACATGTGCTTGCGCAGGTCCCGAAGGCCCTTCTCCTCACCCATGTGGTCGGCGAGCAGTTCGGCGTGCCGCCGCAGGACTCGCGAGACCTCGCCCAGGTCAGGGCCTTCCGGAACGGGCTGCCCGGTGAACGCGGCCTGCAGGTCGCGGAAGAGCCAGGGCCGTCCGAGGCAGCCGCGACCGACGACCACTCCGTCGCAACCGGTTTCGGCGACCATCCGCAGCGCGTCGTCGGCGCTGAAGATGTCGCCGTTGCCGAGCACCGGGATGGAGGTGACGTGCTCCTTGAGCGTCCGGATCGCCGACCAGTCGGCGGTTCCGGAGTAGCGCTGCGAGGCCGTCCTGCCGTGCAGCGCGACCGCTGCGGCGCCGTTCTCCTCGGCGAGGCGTCCGGCGTCGAGGTAGGTGATGTGCTCGTCGTCGATGCCGATGCGGAACTTCACGGTGACCGGCACGCCGGCCGGCTCGGCGGCCTCGACGGCGGCGCGCACGATGTCGGCGAACAGCCGCCGCTTGTAGGGCAGCGCCGATCCGCCGCCCTTGCGCGTCACCTTGGGCACCGGGCAGCCGAAGTTCATGTCGACGTGGTCGGCGAGGTCCTCGTCGACGATCATGCGCACGGCCTGGCCCATGGTCACCGGATCGACGCCGTAGAGCTGCATCGAGCGCGGGTGCTCGTCCGCGTCGAAGGTGATCATCTCCAGCGTCTTCGGGTGCCGCTCGACCAGCGCCCGGCTGGTGATCATCTCGCACACGTAGAGCCCGGCGCCGTACTCCCGGCACAGCCGCCGGAACGCGACGTTGGTGATGCCGGCCATGGGCGCGAGCACCACCGGCGGATCGACCTCGTGGGGCCCGATCCGCAGCGTCTTGGCGCCCGTCGCGGCGGGCAGGTCCAGAGCGGTCATCGTGCCCATTGTCCCTGACGCCCGACCTCGATCACCGGTGACCTGCGCGACGTGCGTGGTGTGACGGAGACGAGGAGGGACGTACGTGGGGGTGGGGAAGTTTTCATGAAAACCTCCCCACCCCCACCCGTGCGACTCAGAAGTCCGCGGTGATGCAGGCCAGGCGTCCGCCGGCGGTGCCCGCCTTGCCCGCCTCGGTGTGGGTGTGGGTCTCGTGGATGACCACGGACTGGGCGTCCTCGCGCGTGGCCAGGGCCCAGGTGCCCTCGGCGGTGGTGGCGGCGTTGCCCTGGGCGTCGGTGTGGAAGTCCAGCCAGACCTCGTTCTGCGGGTTGGCGAAGGCCGGGTCGACCGACGGCTTCACCGGGTCGGCCTTCTCCTGGTAGTGCGACCCGGCGTCCTCGCCGGTCGGGCCGCAGGGCTTGACGTGCACGTGACCGCCGTAGGCGCGGTTCGGCTGCAGGCCCTTGACCTCGACGGTCACCTTGTTCTTGCCGTCCGCGCTGGAGGAGGCCACGTTGATCTGCCCACCGACCGGCACCTGGTCCGGCTTGTAGGTGATGGCCTTGGCGGTCGGCGAGAAGTTCTCGAACGAACCGGAGGTCTGCTTGCCCGCAGCGGACTGACCCTGGGCGGGCGCCTGCGGGGCGTTCTCGTGCTGCGCGTGCTCGGCCGAGTCGCCCCCGCCGCAACCGGCGACCAAGGCGCCGGCGGTGCACAGGCTCAGGATCGAACCGAGCAGTCGCGTCCGCTGCTGAAGCATGAGTATCCGTCCTTAGTGGTTGCCGACGGATCGGCGCCGTTTCTGCCCGCGCGAACGGTTCAGGGCCGTGCCTGTTCACCGGCTGCGCGGGCAATCCCTTCCCTGGGAATTTGATCCTATGTGCCCGAGGTTGCGGTCCAGCATCGCAGGGGCCACGCGGAAGTTCCCCTTCCGCTCGAGGCGGAAGCGGGTCGCAGCTCGACACGATCAAGCAGGCCGCAGGGAGGTTTTCGTCACCCCCGGGAGCCTCTCGTCCACAGTGGATCGGCTGCGCTCGGAGATCGCCCGGGCGGGTCATCTCGCTCATCCGAATGGCCCATCGGTCCACCGGAGCGTTGCGGATGAGCCGCGACCTCCCCTAACCTGTTACTCGAAGTAACAGGTTGCCCCCGGAGGAGGTCGCGATGCCGGTCCCCGAGGCGTTCTCGAAGCTGGTCGACAGCACGGTCGCGCAGACGGCGAAGTTCTACGAGCAGGTCCGCGACGACGCGTCGGAGCACGTCGCGCGCTTCTCCGGGCGAGCCGCGGGCTGGACGGATCACGCGGGCGCGGTGGCGGTCGAGTTCACCGAGGACGCCGCGATCAAGGCCGCCGCCGCGAGCCGGTCGGCGGCGGAGAAGGTCGCCGGCGCCACCAGCGGCCTCGCCGAGAACGTCGGCGAGCGCATCATCCGCGTCGGCGAACGCCTGAGCCGCCGCGACTGACCTGTCCGGTCAGGCGTTCTGCTCGGCGTCGATCACGCGGCTCACCGATTCCGCGTCCCGGCCGACGACGGTCGTGCCCTCGGACGCGGTGATGATCGGCCGCTGGATCAGCTTCGGGTTCTCGCTCATCAACCGCAGCCAGTCGGCCCGGTGCTCGGAATCCTTCGGCAGATCGGGGAGTCCGAGCTCGTTGGCGACGGCCTCACCGGTGCGCGCGATGTCCCAGGGCTCCAGTCCCAGCCGCTCCAGCACGGCTTCGAGCTCGGCGACGGACGGAGGGTCCTCCAGGTAGCGCCGCACGGTGTACCCGGCCCCGACGGCGTCGAGCTCGCCGACGGCGGAACGGCACTTCGAGCACTGCGGATTGACCCAGATCTCCATCACGTCCCCAGCCTAGACGGGGTCTTCCCGTGGTCGACGCGGTGCGGATTTCAGAAATCCCCTCGGGGGACGGCGCCGCGGTGCCTGAGAGGCATCTGGGGATGCGTCGCGTTCCCAGGCGCGGGCCGGGTGATCGGGTGTCCCTTGTAGGCGGCGAGGACGTCGCGCACGTCGCCGGTCATCCGGATCGCACCTTCGTCCATCCAGATCGCCGTCGTGCACAGCTCGAGGAGGAGTTCGTCGGAGTGCGAGGCGAACACCAGCATCCCGGAGCGCTCGACCAGGTCCACCACGCGCTGCCGGGCTTTCGCGATGAAGGCCGCGTCGACGGCGCCCAGCCCCTCGTCGAGGATCAGGATCTCCGGGTCGATCGTGGTGACCACCCCGAGGGCCAGCCGCACGCGCATGCCCGCGGAGTAGGTCCGCAGCGGCATGTGCAGGTAGTCGCCCAGCTCGGTGAAGTCGGCGATGTCGTCGGCGCGCGCCTGCATCTGCTTGCGGGTCATCCCCAGGAACAGGCCTCGGATGACGATGTTCTCGTGGCCCGAGACCTCGGGGTCCATCCCGACGCCGAGGTCGAAGACCGGCGCGACCTTGCCCTGGACCCGCGCGGTTCCGCGGGTGGGTTCGTAGATGCCGGACAGCAGTCGCAGCAGCGTCGATTTGCCGGCCCCGTTGTGCCCGACGAGCGCGACGCGATCGCCGTCGTGCAGCGAGAGCGTGACGCCGCGCAGCGCCTCGATGACGGGCACCTTCGCGCCGGTTCCGATCTTGCCGCCGACCTTCCCGAAGACCTTCTTCTTCAGCGAGCGCGTCTTCGCGTCGAAGATCGGGAAATCGACGTAGGCGTCGCGCACCTCGATGTTCACCACGACATGGCCTCGCTCTCCCAGATGAGAATGGAAATTATCATTCTCATATTGTCGACGGGAAGGCGGGCGGTAGCGTCATGGCGATGAGCGCCCCGCACTTCCGGCCGCCGCAGCAGGCCCGCAGCCGAGAGACCTTGCAGAAGGTGCTGACCTCGGCCGAGCAGGTGCTGAGCGTCGGCGGCATCGAGGACTTCACGGTCGCGGCCGTCGCCGAGCGGTCGGGGATGTCGGTGGGAGCCATCTACCGCCGCTTCAGCGGCAAGGAGCAGCTCCTGGAAGCCGTGAAGGACCAGCTCCTCGAACAGCTGGAAACCGGTGTGGCGCAGGCGCTCCGGTCAGCGGATCCGGGACTCCGGGGCGCGATCGGCGCCTTCACCACCGCGATGGCAGGGGCCTTCTCCGGTCATACCCGGACCTTCCCCGACCTGCTCAGCGTCCAGTCGGCGGGAGGGGCCGAGCGCGGGTTGCAGGCGCTCGACGCCGTTCAGCGCGCCCTGCTCGACGCGGTCGAACCGCACCTGGGAGAGGTCGCCCGGCCGGAACCGCGCGCGGCCGTGCGCTTCGCCGCCCGCACCATCATCGGCTCCTGCGTGCACCGGGCGGCCAGCTGCGACGCCTGGCCGGACGGCCTGACCTGGACCGACTGGGCGTCCGGAAGCGCGGGGATGGTCTTGGCGCACTTGACTTCTCGCGATTGAGGGCTCATCGAGCGGTGCGGGACCAGAGGTCCAGCAGCGCGCGGTTGACCTCGTCCGGTTCCTGGACGTGCGGGTAGAAGCCGGGGACCGTCAGCAGATCCGCGCCGATGCGCTCGGCGAGGACCTGGGCGGCGATGGTGAGCGGTTCGCCCGCGAGTCGCCGGTAGGCCTCCGGTGCGTTCGCCCAGTCGCCGACGACCACGAGCGAGGGCCAGTCGGCCTCGGCGATCGGGCCGAGCTCGACGGCGGCGTCCCAGCAGGGTCGTTCGCCCATGCTCGTGCGGGCGACGCGAAGGCGCTCGGGCGTCGCGGTCGGCGCCGGCATGCCGACGCTGCCGGTGGCGAGCGTCAGGTACTCCTCCGCGCTCATCTCCGCGGGCAGCGTTCCGGTGGCGGCGCGGCTGCGGGCGAGGCATTCCGCGATCACCGGGTGCTCCTCGGCGACCCGCAGCGATCCCGGCTGGATGAGGCACAGCGACCGGACGAGGTCGGGGCGCTGGGCAGCGGCCAGCAGCGCGGCCACACCGCCGTAGGAGTGCCCGACCAGGTGCGCGCCGTCGCCCAGCAGGGAGACGACATCGGCGGCGTCGACCTCGTAGTCGGTCCGGTGCGGGCCGTCGAGGTCCGGGCTGCCGCCGTGGCCGCGCCGGTCCAGCAGCAGGATCCGGCGGTGCGCGGCGAGCGCCCGCTGGTGGCCGAAGCCGTAGAGGTCGTCGTCGCCCCAGGCGAGCACCCCGTGGACGAACACCGCGGGCGGCTCGGCGGCGCCGGGCTCGGCGAGGACCGTCACCTTCACCTCGGTCATGCACCTGATCGAAGCAGAACCGACGCCGTGCGCGCACCGTCATCGGCTCAGATCGGGCCGATTCGGTTCGGTAGGCTCGGCAACCTCGCGGAGTTTTCCCAGTTAGGGGGCCGGATGCCTGAGTTGGCCTTTCGAGGTCGTGCGGTGGTCAGCGACCGGGCGCTGATCATGGCGATCGTCAACCGCACGCCGGATTCGTTCTACGACCACGGCGCGACCTTCGAGGAAGGCCGGGCGCGCACGGCGATCTCGAACGCGGTCGCCGAGGGCGCTGATGTTCTGGACATCGGCGGAATCCCGGCGAGCCCGGGCCCTGAGGTGACGGTCGAGGAGGAGATCCGCCGGGTGCTGCCGACCCTGGAGTGGGCGCGCGCGGAGTTCCCCGACCTGATCATCAGCATCGACACCTACCGGCACGAGGTCGCCGACCGGGTGTGCCAGGCCGGGGCGGATCTGCTCAACGACACCTGGCAGGGCGCCGACCCGGAGATGCTCGACGTGGCCGCGCAGTACGGCGCCGGCTACGTCTGCTCGCACACCGGTGGGCTGGAACCGCGAACGGACCCGTCGCGCCCGCACTACGAGGACGTAGTCGCCGACGTCATCGACCAGACCACGAAGCTCGCCGAGCGGGCGGTGTCGCTCGGTGTTCCGCGCGAGGGCGTGCTGATCGACCCGGCGATCGACTTCGGCAAGAACACCTACCAGTCCCTGGAGATCCTCCGCAGGCTGCCGGAGCTGGTGGGCACCGGCTGGCCGGTGCTCATGGCGATGAGCAACAAGAACGTGGTGGGCGAGTCGCTGGCCGTGGAGCTGGACGACCGCGTGACCGGCACGCTCGCCGCGACCGCGCTGGCAGCCCAGCAGGGCGCGGTCATGTTCCGGGCCCACCAGGTCCGCGAAACCCGCCACACCCTGGAGATGGTCGCGACCATCGAGGGCCGACGAGCGCCCGCGCGCGTGGAGAGGTACCTGGACTGATGCACCGCTTGTGGCCCGCGGACGAAGCGGGGATCGTCGACCGCCCGGAGCTCGAACGCCTCTACGGCTACCCGGACGGCGAGTCCCCTTGGCTCGCCGTGAACTTCGTGTCGAGCGCCGACGGCGCGGTCGAGATCGCCGGCCGCTCCAGCGGTTTGACGAACGCGGCCGACCGCGAGGTGTACCCGCTGGGCAGCCGGTTGTCGGACGTCATCCTCGTCGGCGCGAACACCGCCATCGTCGAGGAGTTCCGAGGTTTCGACCCCGACGAGGACGAGATCGCGTTCCGCGAGCGCCACGGGCTCGACCCGATCACTCGCATCGCGGTCGTGACCTCCGGCCGGACGCTGTCGCCGGACGCGCCGGTCATCACCGACACCAAGGTCCCGACGATCGTGATCACCAGCGGCGCAGCGCCTCTCGACCTGCAGGAGCAGTGGCGAGCGGCCGGCGCCGAGGTGCTGGTCGCCGGGGAGTCCGAAGTGGACCTCGCGGCGGCGACGGCGGCCCTGGCCGATCGGGGTCTCCGCCGGATCCACTGCGACGGTGGGCCGCACCTGTTCGGCGCTCTGATCGAGGCGGGCGCGGTCGACGAACTCCGCCTGACGCTCTCGCCGCTGCTGGTCTCCGGAGCGGCGGGGCGGATCGCCACGGGCACGGGCATCGACCCGGCAGCGCTGGCCCTCGACTCGGTGCTGCTCCAGGACGACACGCTCCTCCTCCGCTACCTGATCAAGCGCTGACCGCTCCCGTCGCGCTCGTTCCGGGGCGACGTCTCGCCAACTGTTCAGTCGGCGCTGTACAGTTCCGCGCATGCTGTCGTGTGAGACGCGGGAGTCGGCGCTGGCCCGGCTGGGGCGGGCGCTGGCCGATCCGACGCGCCGCCGCATCCTGATCTCGCTGCTGGACGGTCCCGGATTCCCGGCCCGGATCGCCGAGGACCTGGGCTTGACGCGGTCGAACGCGTCGAACCACCTGTCCTGCCTGCGCGGGTGCGGGCTGGTCGTGGCCACCTACGCGGGCAGGCAGGTCCGCTACGAGCTGGCCGACCCGCACCTGGCGCACGCTCTCGACGAACTGCTCAAGGTCGTGCTCGCGGTTGATCCCGGGCCGGAGTGCGCCGACGGGCGGGGTGCGCGTGCCGGGAGCCCGGTCGGCGAGGCGGGTGCCTCGTGAGCGCGGGACCGCAGGACCGGGGCGTCACGCCTCCGGACCTCGGTTGCGGCGACTCGTGCGGCTGCGCGGGCTCGGCCGCGTCTCTCAGCGCGGAGCGACGTGCCGTGCTGGCCCGTCGGGTTCGGCTGCTGGTGGCCGCCACGATCACCTACAACGTGATCGAAGCGATCGTGGCGATCAGCGCGGGAACGCACGCCTCTTCGGCCGCGTTGATCGGCTTCGGCCTGGATTCGGCGATCGAGGTGGCCTCCGCTGCGGCAGTGGCGTGGCAGTTCTCCGGCAGGGATCCGGAGTCGCGCGAGCGCGTTGCGCTGAAGGTGATCGCGGTCTCGTTCTTCGCGCTGGCCGCTTACGTCACGTTCGACTCGATCCGTTCGCTCACCGGCGCTGAATCCGCCGAGCACTCCTCCGTCGGCATCGTGCTCGCGGCGCTGTCCCTCGCGATCATGCCCGGCCTCTCCTACGCGCAGCGCCGCGCCGGGCGCGAACTCGGGTCGGCCAGTGCTGTGGCGGATTCCCAGCAGACCTTGCTGTGCACCTACCTCTCCGGCGTGCTGCTGGTGGGCCTGCTGCTCAACAGCTTCTTCGGCTGGTCCTGGGCGGATCCGGCCGTTGCCCTGGTGATCGCGGCGCTGGCGGTCAAGGAGGGCCGCGAGGCGTGGCGCGGCGAGCACTGCTGCTGAGGAGTCGCATGGCGGTGCGGGGCGGGGAACCCGCTGAAGTGACCGGAAGCCGCTCCCCGGCCAACCGACTCCGATCGTGGGTCTAGATCGACATCGAGTGGTCGCCCGGGGTGTTCGTCATCGAACCGGGTGACACTCGATCGGCCTGCAGGGTCTCCTTCAGGTTGCTGATGTCCGTGCCGCTCCTAGCAATCAGTCCGCTGGACCGAGACTTTGGAGGGCGACTCGCATGGGAGACCTCGCTAGCAAGGTGGTCAAGGCCTACGAGGGCAAGAGCTTGGCGGAACTGGCAGACGCACCGGTGGGAGCGCTGCAGGGCGTCAGCGAATCCGACGCGGAGCAGCTCAAGTCCGCCTTCGGCATCAAGACCGTCCGCGACCTCGGCACGAACAAGTACTTCCTCTGGGCGCAGTCGATCACCAAGCTCGCCGAGTAGCACCGACACCCGCCAAGACGTAGAACCCCAGGTCTTCCCGAGGCCTGGGGTTCTTCGTGGGCGCACCCGCTGCGGGGGTGCGAGGCCGGGGTGGGCATCCTGATCGCGGGGACGGTGCTTCGCCTGACGGAAGGGTCTGCCGTGGGTTGGTTCGAGGCGGTCGTGCTGGGGTTGGTGCAGGGGCTGACGGAGTTCCTGCCGGTGTCCTCCAGCGCGCACGTGCGCGTCGTGGCCGCGTTCGCCGGGTGGGACGACCCGGGCGCGGCGTTCACCGCGGTGATCCAGATCGGGACGGAGCTGGCGATCCTCGCGTACTTCGCGAAGAAGATCGGCTCGATCCTGCGGAACTGGTTCCGGTCGTTCTACAGCCCCGAGCTCCGCCGCGATCCCGACGCCAGGATGGGCTGGCTGATCATCGTCGGGACCATCCCCGTGGTCGTGCTCGGCGTCCTGTTCGAGGACGCGATCGACTCCGCGTTCCGCGACCTCCGGCTCACCGCCCTGGTGCTGATCGGCTTCGGGCTGCTGCTCGGGTGGGCCGACCGGTACGGCAGGAAGGAACGCGGCCTCGACGACCTGAACGTTCCGCACGGTCTCGCCTACGGCCTCGCGCAGGCGCTCGCGCTGATCCCCGGTGTGTCGCGCTCGGGCGGCACGACGACGGCGGGCCTGCTCATGGGCTACCGGCGCGCGGACGCAGCCGAGTACTCGTTCCTGCTGGCAGCACCTGCCGTGTTCGGGTCCGGGCTGTACAAGCTGACCGACATCGGCGCGGGCGACGCCCCGGCCTGGGGACCCACGCTCGTGGCGACGCTGGTGTCCTTCGTGGTCGGCTACGCGGTCGTCGCCTGGCTCATGGCCTACATCAAGCGCGGCACCTTCGTGCCGTTCGTGATCTACCGCGTGATCCTCGGCCTGGTGATCCTGGTCCTGGTCTTCACGGGCGTCCTCGACCCGGCAGCGGGTCCCGCCGGTTAGATCCGGGGCAGCGGTGCCCAGGCGTCGATGGACAGTCCGCGGTCGTCCTGCCCGCTGATCGTCATCGCGCCGTGGCCCGCGTAGTGGGCGGGGAAGACGGTGGCCCCGGATCGAGCGGCTCGACCGAGGACGTCGTGACGAGCCCGGCGCGCCTCGGCCCGGTCGAGGTCGAAGGCGCAGGCGTCATCCGTGCGCGGGACCTGCACGGGGCTGTGCGTCAGGTCGCCGACGAAGACCGCACCGTCGCCTGCTTCGAGCCAGAGGACGGACGATCCGGGTGTGTGCCCCGGCGCGAGTTCGAGCCGGAGCTCGGGGGTGAGTCGCAGCTCGCCGTCCCAGGTCTCCAGCTGACCGGCCTGCTCGACGGGGATCACGCTGTCGGCGTACACGAGTCGGCTGCCTTCGAACCGGCGCCGCTCGTCCTCGGTCGTCGGCGCCCGCATCCGGTCGGCGTTCTCGGGGCGGAAGTGCTCCCGGTCGCGCGCGGGTACGAGGTACCGGGCGTTCGGGAAGGTCGGCACCCACTCGCCGTCGACCAGCGCGGTGTTCCACCCGACGTGGTCGTAGTGGATGTGGGTGTTCACGACGCAGGTGACGGCGTTGCGGTCGATGCCCGCGCTGTCGAGGCGGCTGAGGAAGTCGGTCTGCAGGTGGGAGAAGACCGGGATCTGCGGGCGATCGCGATCGTTGCCCACACCCGTGTCCACGAGGATCGTCTCGCCGGCGCCCTCGATCACCCAGGTCTGGATCGCCGCCCGGTAGCTCTCCCCTTCGAGGTGGGACGGGACGAGCCAGTCCCGGTTCTCCGACCAGTACGACTCGGGCGTCTCCGGCAGCACCTGGCTCACCGGCGCGAGCGGCCCGACCCATTCGACGACACGCCGCACGCGATACGGCCCGAACTTCAACGCAGAACTCACACGGCACCCAACCGGCAGCCACCGATCACTATTCCCGAGGGAACGCCGAGCATCGGTGCTCGCGAGGTCTGCCGGACTACTCGGTGGTGTCGTCCTCGCGGGTGCCGAAGTAGAAGGCCCCGAGCCCGAACGCGACCACGCCGAGCACGACAGCGGTGATCCAGTGCCCGGCGAACGGGAATTGCCCGGTGACGCTGTCGACGACCGATGCGCGGGCGGTCAACGTGGCGAGGAGCAACAACACGAACGCTCCGGCCAGGGAAACCCGGCGCGCGATCGGAGAACGCCACCAACGCTGGTCCTTCATGCTCCTCCTTCGCGAGAACTCGTCCCACGATTCAAGCACAGCACGCCGAAACCACGTGCGAAGTTGCGCAGATGCGCGCTGGGCGTCCTCGACACCAGAAGTGGTGACAACCGTTTCGTCCAGCTGGTTTTCGCGACATGCGGGTGGTGGTGACGTCGTGTGCGTGGTGGGGGAAGTTTTCATGAAAACTTCCCCCACCACGCACACGACCAGAGCCCTACTGCGCAATGAGGGAAGGACGGACGGCTCGACGAACTGCAGTCCGAGTCCAACCGGCCTACCAGGGCGTCGCCGCTTCGGGGATGAGCAGAACCGCGGCGACGCGTGGTGCGGTTCAGGACGAACGCGGTAGGTCGGCCCGCGGCGCTGCTCCGCGAGTTCGCGCATCCGGGAAACCACGTCCCGACCTTGAAAACGAAGAACCCCAGGCCTGTGACCTGGGGTTGTGGTGGGGCGCCAGGGGATCGAACCCTGAACCCGCGGATTAAAAGTCCGCTGCTCTGCCAGTTGAGCTAACGCCCCGCGAGCCCCAGGTTACAAGGTCCGGATGATCTTCGTGGCTCGTGGTGGCGGCATCTACCGCCGGGATCACGTCCTGGCTAGCTCCGCCGTGCGGCGCGGCAGCGCGGGCTTCCGGTCGGACTCGAAGGGCGGACGTCGTCATGACCTACCAGCACAGGCTCGCCACGCGCGCGGATCTTCCCGCGACCGTGGACATCTACAACTCGGTGATGCCGGAACGGTCGGCCACCTGCGATCTGGTGCTCGTGGGGCTTCCGCTCTGAGGTGCTGGCCCGGTTGGGGCAGGGGGTTCGGGGCGTGCGGGTGTTGACCGCGGGTGCCGGGCGGAGAAGGGTTCGGGGTGCGGCCGGTGGGCCGCGTTCTTCAGGTCGTCGGCATGAGGAGAGCCGTGAGCAGGATCCTTGCGACGCACACCGGAAGCCTGATCCGTCCTACCGAGCTCCTGTCGTTCCTGTCCGCGAAGGCCGGTGGTGCCGCCGTGGACGAAGACGCCTACCAGACCTGCTTGGCCCGGTCCGTCGACGACGTCGTCCGGCAGCAGGTCGAGGCCGGCGTCGACGTGGTCGACGACGGGGAGATGGGCAAGGCCAGCTGGATCACCTACCTCTACGAACGGGTCAGCGGACTGGAGTCGCGGCCGATCGAGCTCGACGGGTCGAGCATGCTGCCGCCGAGCCGCGACCGGCAGTCGTTCCCCGGCGCCTACGCCGAGCTCGACGCGCTGGACGAGGCCGCCACGCGCAGGAGCAACGCCCAGGCCGCCGACCAGCGGCCGTCGGCCTGGTACTGCACGGGTCCGCTGCGCTACGACCGCACGGCGATCGACCGCGACATCGCGAACGTGAAAACCGCTGTGGCGCAGCACGAAGGCGTCGAAGGGTTCCTGCCGGTGGTCGCGCCGGCGAGCGCCTACTGGCTGACCAACGAGCACTACGACTCCGAAGAGGAGTTCGTGTTCGCGTTGGCCGACGTGCTCAAGCAGGAGTACCGGGCGATCGTCGACAGCGGACTGCTGCTGCAGGTCGACGACGCCGTGCTGATGCACGAGTGCGACACGATCCTGGCCGGCGGCGGCTCCGTCGACGACTACCGGCGGTGGGCGGAGCTGCGCGTGCGGGCGCTCAACCACGCGCTGGAAGGGCTGCCGGAGGAGCGCGTCCGGTACCACGTGTGCTTCGGCAGCTGGCACGGTCCGCACGCGTTCGACCCGCCGCTTCGCGAGGTCATCGACCTGATCCTGCAGGTCAACGCCGGTTCCTATGCGACGGAGCAGGCGAATCCGCGGCACGAGCACGAGTGGCGGGTGTGGGAGGACGTGAAGCTGCCGGACGGCAAGAAGCTCATCCCCGGCGTAGTCACCCACCACACCAACGTCGTCGAGCACCCGCAGCTGGTCGCGCAGCGGCTGGTGCGGCTGGCGGGCGTCGTCGGCCGCGACAACGTGCTCGCCGGGACCGACTGCGGGTTCGCGCAGGGCGCGTTCATCAAGCGGGTGCACGAGGAGATCCAGTGGGCGAAGCTCTCGGCTCTCGCCGAAGGCGCGCGGCTGGCCTCGCAGCACCTCTGGAGCCGGTGAGAGGCGGGCGCGCCGGGGCTAGATCCCGGTGCGCCGCTTCGGGTTTCGAATAGGATGACGAGATCGGTGCGCGACGTGGGCGGTCTCCCCTCCCCTGAGTCGTTCTGGGACCACCTCCAGGCGGTCCGTTCCGGCGGCGATGAGTTCCGGAGCGCCGTGGAGTCAGAACAGTCGGGACGAGGAGGTGACCCACGTGGGATTCGATCAGGCCAGGCTCGCGCGGATGCGCGAGGTGATGAGCGGCCACGTGGCCGACGGCACCCTGCCGGGGGCGGTGACCGCGGTCAGCCGCGGCGGTGAGACGCACATCGACGTGTTCGGGTCGTTGTCGATCGGCGGGGAGCCGATGCGTCGCGACACGATCTTCCGGATCGCCTCGATGACCAAGCCCATCACCGCCGCCGCGGTGATGACGCTGGTGGAGGAATGCGTGCTGCGGCTGGACGACCCGGTCGATCCGCTGCTGCCCGAACTCGCCGACCGCCGCGTGTTGATCAGCCCGGACGCCCCGCTGTCGGACACCGTTCCCGCTGAGCGGCCGATCACCGCGCGGGACCTGCTGACCTTCACCTTCGGGCTCGGTGCCGTGCCCGACGACGTGCCGATCGCGAAGGCGATGCACGAAGCCGGCCTGTCGCCGTCACCGGTCGACCCGGGCGTCGCACCCGACGAGTGGATGCGGCGGCTCGGTGAGCTGCCGCTCGCGCACCAGCCCGGCGAGCAGTGGCTCTACCACACCGGATCGGACGTGCTCGGGGTGCTGATGGCCCGCGCGACCGGTCGCGAACTCGGAGACCTCCTGCGCGAGCGGATCTTCGAGCCGCTCGGGATGCGCGAGACCGGCTTCTGCACCTCCGCCGAGGACCGCGTCGCCTCCGTCTACATGCCCGACGACGGCGTGCTCCTCCCGTTCCCCGTATCGCCCTCCGAACGACCGGCTTTCGGCTCGGGCGCCGGCGGATTGCTGTCCACAGCGGACGATTTCCTGACCTTCTACCGGATGCTGCTGGCCGGCGGGACGCACGAGGGCAGCCGGATCTTGTCCCGCGCCTCGGTCGAGCTGCTCACCACCGACCGCCTCGTCGAGACGCAGAAGCCTTCCGCCGCAGGAACTCTGCCCGGCAACATGGGATGGGCGTTCGGTCAGGGCGTGGTGATCCGGCGGACCGGGATGCCCGGAGTCGGGCAGTTCAGCTGGGCAGGCGGGTTCGGGACCACGGCGTTCGCCGAACCGGCCGAGGACCTGATCGGGATCCTGCTCACCCAGCGCGCGCTGACCGGCGGCGCACCGCACTTCCAGGACTTCGAGACCACGACCTACCAGGCGCTGGGCTGAGCCGGGGTCAGGAGCAGATAGACGGGATCGCGCGACCGAGCCCGGCTTGGTGCAGGACGTCGAGCCCGGACGCGGTGTGCGCGTAGGCGCCGAGCAGGTCGCCGGGGCAGGACGGCCCGTCGCGCAGCTCATCGGTGTCGCGCAGCGCCAGGAGGATCTCGTCGCCGAGTCGGTCCAGCTCTGGGCGGATCTCGCCGAGGTCCGGGCGTTCGGTCGGCTGCTGGTCGGGGTGCGCGGTCCAGTGGGCGTGCAGTCCGCGCTGCACGAGCTTGCTCGCCTCGATCTGGTCGCGGAAGACCCGCTTCGCCTCCTCGGGATCGAGCCCGAGCTCCGCCGCGTCGGCGGCGACCCCGTCGAGCACCTGCTGCTCGCGCTCCGGGTCCTCGATCGGCGAGTCCGCTTCCCACTTGGCGGCCGCCACCTGATCGGACAGCACGACGCGGTCCGCGGCCGATCCGACCAGCGGGTCCAGCGCGCCTCCGGCATGCGCCGGAGCGCCGAGCCCCAGAACGGCTGCCAGCACAGCACCACCGACGATCATCGGACGCATCGCAGACCCCTCCTGGAAGATCATTCGCTCCCACTCAACACCCGAATTCCCCGCGCGGCAACCGACTCCTCCGGCAGCGGGGCCGGGACGTCGTGCGGGTGGGTGGCCGGTTCCGGATGTCCGGTTAGTGTGGGTGTGGTGGATTACAGCGCCGATCTCTACCGGATCATCGCCGGATGGGGCGACCTCTCGCCGGCCTGGGTGAAGGCCGGTGCGCTGGTCGTCACCGACCTGCTGCTGCTCGCGTTCATCCCGGTCGCCGCGTTCGTCTGGTGGCGGGTCGACCGGAGATGGCGCGCGATGCTGGCGATCCTGCTCTCGGGCGGGTCGACCTGGGTGCTCAACGGTCTGGTCAAGCGGATCTTCGAGCAGCCCCGCCCGTGCAACGTGCTGCCGGTGCGCACGGTCGAGCACTGCAGCGAGGTCGGCATCTGGTCGCTGCCCAGCGGGCACGCGGCCACGGCGGCGGCGTTCGCGGTGACCGTGGCCGTGCTGTGGCGCAAGAGCATCGCGGTGGTCGCGGTCGCGGCGCTGCTGGAGGCGTTCCTGCGGGTGTTCATCGGCGTGCACTACCCGCACGACGTGCTCTTCGGCCTGCTCTTCGGTTCGCTCATCGGCCTGATCGCCGCCGTTGCCGCGAAACCCGGTGCTCGACGACCCCCGGACACGCCTGCGAAGTCCGACGAGACCGCCGCCGCGGCGACGTCCTGACACGGCCGTCAGCGCTGGGGCAGCTGGTAGGCCCAGTGCCAGACGGCCTCCAGCGGACCCCGCTGGTGTTGCCGCAGCCACCACGTCGACAGCGTCATGAACGTCGCGCAGATCCCCGCCCAGGCCGCGATCGTCCACCACGGCCGCGCCCAGTCCAGCTCTGCGGCCAAGCCCAGCCCCCAGCCGTAGCAGAGCGCGCACGCCAGCAGGTTCTGGAAGACGTAGCAGGACAACGCGGTCCGCCCCACCGAGGTCAGGCCGTGCCCGAGCAGCCCGGAGCCACCGCGCAGGACCGACGGGATCAGCCCGAGCAGCCCGAGCGCGACCAGCGGCGGCAGCACGTACCGGTCGACCATGTACCACCCCGGTCCGGCGAACGCCGTGAGCAGGTTCAGCGGCACGCCGAGGCCGAAACCGGCGATCATCAACCGGTTCCGGAGTTGCTGGCCGTCGGCGGCGAACACGCCCGCCCGCTGCAGCCGGGCGCCGATGAGGAACAGCGCGACCGACATCGGGATGATGAAGATCGCCTCCAGCCGGTAGGTCGGCCAGTCCGCCAGTCGCGCCGCGACCTGCTGGGGCCAGCTGCCGTGGGTGTAGAGGTCGGTGGGCTGCCCGCCCAGGGACGCCGTGCCGCTGAGCAGCGCCGCCGTGACCAGGCCGATGAACGCCACGTGCAGCGCGCCCATCACGCCGATCCACCATCCGGTGGCCCGGTCGCTGCGGCCGATCAGGTAGGCCACCAGCATCGAGGTCACCGCGTAGCTCATCAGCACGTCGAACTCGAAGATCAGCAGGTAGTGCAGGAGTCCTTCGGTGAACAGCAGTGCGGCGCGCCACAGGTACCAGCCGGGCCAGCGCCCGCCGCGCCGCAGCGCCGAGCGGTACTGGAGTTCGAGGCCGACGCCGAACAGCAGGGTGAGCAGCGCCAGGAACTTGCCGTTGGCCAGCGTGCGCAGCGTCGTCTCGACGGCGCCGGAGAACGTGTCGGGGTTCGCGGCGCTGAGCAGGTCGGCCGGTCCGTTCGGGGTGGTGAAGATCCAGATGTTGGTGCCGAGCGTGCCTAGGATGGCCACGCCTCTCACCAGGTCTATCGCGGTCAACCGCGATGGCGGTGCGAGCAGCTGAGTCATGTCGTCCCCCAGGTCGGATCCTTCGTTGAACACGGAAGGTTACGATGCGAGTGCATGGTAAACAGCTCCGGGAGCTGTTTGCAATGCACTCGCATTGGAAAGGGTGTGGAGCGTGCCGAAACGGGTGGACCACGAGTCCCGGCGCAGCGAGATCGCCGAAGCGCTGATGCGCCTGGCCAGCAAGGGCGGGCTGGAGGCGGTGAGCCTGCGCGACGTCGCCGCCGAAGCGGGCGTGTCGATGGGCGCGGTGCAGCACTACTTCCGCTCCAAGGACGACATGCTCGTCCACGCGATGGAGCACGTGAACACCCGCGCCGAGCAGCGGATCAAGGCGCAGTTCGACCTCGCGGTGACGATCCCGCGCCCGCGCGAGGTCCTGCGGGTGCTGATGATCGAGATGCTGGCGCTGTCCGAGGAGAGCCGCACCGAATTCCTCACCGCGGTCTCGTTCTTCGTGCGCGCGCTGGGCTCACCCCGGCTGGCCGAGCTCTACCGGCAGTCCTGGCCGCAGCTTGAGGACTGGGTGGCCTGGGAGCTGCGGCGAGCCCAGGACGAGGGCGACCTGCCCGCCGACCGCGACCCGGAGCGCGAAGCGGAACTGCTGGTGGTGGTCCCCGACGGCCTGTCCTTCGGGCTCCTGCTCGGACACCGCACCCCGGAGGAGGCGGTCGCGGCCGTCGACCACTACCTGGACCGGCTGTTCTCCTGAGAAGCGGTTTGCGAATGGTTTTGCGTGGCGGAACCTGAGGGCTGTCGTGTGGGTGGGGGGAAGTTTTCATGAAAACTTCCCCCCACCCACACGAGGAGCCGAGATGCGTTGGTGCGAGCGGCAGAACTAGAGGCTCAGCTCCGCGTGGATCAGCGGGCCCTCGGCGGGTTCGGCCGCGCCCGCGGTGGTGGCCGCCAGCCAGGCGCGGAACTCCTCGACGTCCTCGACGGGCACGTTGACCTGGAAGCGCACCGTCGCGTCGTAGGAGGTGTCGGCGACCTGGTACCCGGCCGAACGCAGGTCGTTGTCCAGCCTTCCGGCCACCAGGTAGTCCGTCTCGACCGACACGACCCGGACCGGCCGCCGCCACAGCAGCTCGACGTGCTCGATCGCCGCCGACACCGCGCCGCCGTAGGCGCGGACCAGCCCGCCCGCGCCCAGCAGCACCCCGCCGAAGTAACGGGTCACCACGGCGACGGTGTTGGTGATCTCGTTGCGGCGCAGCACTTCCAGCATCGGCACACCGGCGGTGCCCGCGGGTTCGCCGTCATCGCTGGACTTCTGGACCTCGCCGGAGTCGCCGAGCACGAACGCCGAGCAGTGGTGCCGGGCGTCGTGGTGCGTCTTGCGCTGGAGCTGGATGAACTCCCGCGCCTCGGACTCCTCGGTCACCCGCGCCAGCGAGCAGATGAACCGGGATTTCCGCACCTCGATCTCGTGCTCGCCCGACCGCTTGATCGTCCGCATCGACCCTCCCCGCGGCCATCCTCCCACCCGGGGTTCACTCGCGGGCGTGTGGTGATTTCCATAGAAGGGACGGGCGATTTCCGCGTTGTCGGTGCGGCCACGTACCGTCCACCCTCATGGAGCAATCATCGAGCCCGTTTGAACCAGGCGTGCGGGTGCGTGCCACGTTCGGCCGGTTCCGTGATCAGGAGGGCACGGTGGTGGAGGCGGCCACCGGTCTCCCGCAGGTCTTCGAAGGTCCCGTTCTCTGGGTGAGATTCGACGGTGCCGAAGAGCCGGGCTTGGTGGCGGGCCGCTTCCTGGAAGAAGCGGCCTGAGCCGCGGGCGGCTGCCCAGCGCAACCGCCCGCGAACGATCAGCCCCACACCTCCTGCGCCGTTTCCACGACCAGGCGGAGCTTGGCGACCTCTTCCTCGTAGGTCAGCGCGTTGCCGTCCTTGGTCGAGGCGAAACCGCACTGCGGGGACAGGCACAGCTGGTCGAGGTCGACGTACTTGCTGGCCTCGTCGATGCGGCGCTTGAGCTCGTCCTTGGACTCCAGTTCGCCGCGCTTCGTCGTCACCAGGCCCAGCACCACGTGCTTGCCCTTCGGGACGTAGCGCAGCGGGGCGAAGGTGCCCGAGCGCTCGTCGTCGAACTCCATGAAGAAGCCGTCGACCTCGAGCTGGCCGAACAGCGCTTCGGCGACGAAGTCGTAGCCGCCCTCGGCCACCCACGACGACCGGAAGTTGCCCCGGCACATGTGCGTGGTCACCGTCAGCGTGTCCGGACGGCCGCGCAGCGACTCGTTGATCAGCTCGATGTCCTTGATGTGCGCGTTCTCGCCGTCCTCGCCGCGGGCGTTGAGCATCTCCCGCTGCTTCGGGTCGTTGAGGTAGGCGAGACTGGTGTCGTCGAGCTGCAGGTAGTGGCAGCCCATGTCGGCCAGCGCGCGCACCTCGGCCCGGTACGCGGCGGCCAGGTCGGACCGGAGCTCCGCCATGTCGGGGTAGACGTTCGAGTCGACGGCCGCGGGACCGCCGCGGTAGGTGAGCATTCCCGGGGAGGGGATGGTCAGCTTCGGCGTGTTCTTGGTCGTCTTCGAAGCCAGGAAGCGGAAGGCGTCGGCGAAGATCGTGCCCGAGAGGTCGATCTTGCCGGTGACCTTCAGATCGGGGGTGATGAACTCGATGTCGCCCTGGGCGTTGTGGAACTGGACCTTGAGGCTGTTGTCGTCGACGCGCTCGACGCCCTCCAGCTGGTAGAGGAAGTCCATGTGCCATGAGCTGCGGCGGAACTCCCCGTCGGTGGCGCTCTGCAGGCCGACGTCCTCCTGCATCTTGACGACCTGGGTGATCGCCTCGTCCTCGATCCCGCGCAGCTCGGCGTCGTCGATCCGGCCGACCGCGTGCGAGCCTCGGGCTTCCAACAGGCGCTCGGGGCGGAGCAGGCTGCCGACGTGGTCGGCCCGGAACGGAGGTGCAACACGTGGGCTCATGGCACGCAACATAGTTCTCGGGTACCCGTGTGCCTAGGTGAATTTCCATTTTCCGGGAACCCGTCCCGATCAAGCGCGGCACGCTCGTGCACGCCGTGTGACCAAGGACAATTCGGTACATACGGTCGGGTGGATAAAATTGTGGCGGCAGCTACGTCGGGGAAGACGGATGGAGACGATGCGAGTTCTCGTGATCGGAGCCGGAGTCGGGGGACTCGCAATCGCCAACGGATTGCTCGGCAAAGGCCATGACGTGCAAGTTTACGAGCACCACGACGCCTTGAGGACGTCTGGTGCCGGTATCACGGTGTGGAGCAACGGCACCGCGGCGCTGCGCGAGCTGGGGGTGGACATCACCGACCGCGGGCACCAGCTGCACAGCCTCCGGTCACTCGCCGAATCCGGTCGGTTGCTCTGGGAAGCCGATCTGGACGAGGTCACCGAGCGGCTCGGTTCGCCGACGGTCCAGATCGCGCGCCGCGAGCTGATCGCCGAGATGGCCGCCGCGCTGCCTCCGGGCGCGCTGCAGTTCGGCCGTCGCTGCGTCTCCGTCACCGAGCACCCCGATCACGTCCGCGTCGAGTTCTCCGACGGGTCCAGCGCGGTCGGCGACGTGCTCATCGGTGCCGACGGGCAGCGCTCGGTGGTGCGCCAGCAGGTCCTGGGCGGCGATCCGGCCAAGCCCACCGGCTGGGCCAGCTGGCAGGGCCTGACCAGCAGCGACCTGGCGGTCGCCGGGGGCAGGCAGACGCTCAACATCGCGGGCCGCAACGCCCACTGCGGACTCATCCCGACTGGTGACGGGCTGCTGCACTGGTGGTTCGACATGCCGTGGAAAGAAGGCGACCAGGTCCACACCGTCGCGGACCTCCGCGAGCTGTTCCGCGGCTGGCCGGGGCCGGTCGAGGCGCTGCTCGCGTCGGTCACCGACGAGGACCTCGGCTTCTTCCCGCACATCCGGCACAAGGTCCCGCACATCTGGGGCGGGCCGCGCAGCACCCTGCTCGGCGACGCCGTGCACGCCATGCCGCCCGCGGTCGCCCAGGCCGCCAACCAGACGCTGGAAGACGCCTGGCTGCTCACCCAGTGCTTGGCCGACGCCGAGGGTTCGCCCGCCGAACGGCTGCGCGCCTACGAGTACGAACGCCGTCCCAGGGTCCTGAAGGTCTCCCGAACGGCGGCGCTGACCTCCGCCCAGCGCAGGACCCCGATCCAGCGCATCGCCCGCTTCCCGGGATGGCTGGCCACCCGCAGCCAGGTCGCCTCGCTGCGCTCCGGCAGCAACGTCCTGCGCTCCCTGTCGCCCAAGCCCCACCTCCGCGTCGCCTGAGCTCCAGGAGCGGAGAATCCCCCCGGCCGGATGGCTCGGGGGGATTCTCGGCGAGAACGGCTCACATCTCGTCCGGGTCGGGGCCGACCCGCACGCCCGTTTCGAGGGCGGTGATGGACTTGATGTCGTCCTGGGCGAGCTCGAAGTCGAAGACCTCGATGTTCTCCTTGATGCGCGAGGGCGTGACCGACTTCGGGATGGTCACGTTGCCCAGCTCGATGTGCCAGCGCAGCACGATCTGCGCCGGGGTCTTGCCGTACTTCTCCGCCAGGTTGGCGACGGTGGCGCTGTCCAGCAGGCCGTTGTTGCGGCCCAGCGGGCTCCACGCCTCGGTGGCGATGCCGTGCTCGGCGTGGAAGGCGCGAAGGTCGGCCTGCGGCAGGTTCGGGTGCAGCTCGATCTGGTTGAGCGCCGGCACGATGTCGGTCTCCTCGAAGAGGCGACGCAGGTGCGGGATCTGGAAGTTCGACACGCCGATCGCCTTGGCGCGACCGCTGTTGTAGATCTTCTCGAACGCCTTCCAGGTGTCGACGTAGGCGTCCTGGCTCGGGACCGGCCAGTGGATCAGGTAGAGGTCCACGTAGTCCAGGCCCAGCCGGGACAGGCTGTCGTCGAAGGCCTTCATCGTGCTGTCGTAACCCTGGTCGTCGTTCCACAGCTTGGTGGTGACGAACAGGTCCTCGCGCTTGACGCCCGAGTCGGCGATGGCCTTGCCCACGCCTTCTTCGTTGCCGTACACCTTCGCGGTGTCGATGCTGCGGTACCCGGCGTCGAGCGCTGCCCGGACCGGAGCGATGACCTCGTCGGCCGGAACCAGGAAGACGCCGTAGCCCAGCTGCGGCATCGAAGCACCGGTGTTCAGCGTGACGTTCGGAACCTGAGTCATGTGGGTGTTTCCTCCACCGATTTCGGGATTGGTCTGGCCCAACGGCCCCCGTCCGGCTGGAACCGATTCAGGGCCCCTTGCATTCCAGAGCACTCGTGTGGCCTGAGCAACCGCAGATCAGGCGGTCAACTCGGATTCGGTCGCCTGCGACGCCTGGTGCGAGGCGACGAGGCCGTTGCGCTGCGGGCGGCGGTCCAGCACGCCCGACAGGACCGCGAAGCCCAGGCCGACCAGCGCCAGCAGCGCCCCGACCCAGCTCGGCGACACCAGTCCGAACCCGGCCGCGATCACCACACCGCCCAGGTAGGCGCCCAGCGAGTTGGCGATGTTGAAGGTCGACTGGATGCTGGCCGAACCCAGCGCGGGTGCTTCCTTGGCGTGGTCCAGGATGCGTGCCTGGATGCTCGGGATCGCGGTGAAACCGGTCGCGCCGATCAGGAAGACCATGATCGGAGCCATGATGGGGCTCTGCGCGGTGAGCGCGAACGCCGCCAGCGACACGGCCAGCGAGGTGAGCCCCGCGCACAGCGTCTTCAGCGGAGCGCGGTCGGCCAGCCGGCCGCCGAGCGCGGTGCCGACGGTCATGCCGACGCCGAACACGGCCAGCAGCGGTGTGACGGTCGTGGCGCTGAAGCCGGTCACGTCGGTCAGCACCGGCTTGATGTAGCTGTAGAAGGAGAAGGTGGCGGCGAAGCCGAACACGACGACGGCGAACGCGATCCACACCTGCGGGCGGCGGAACGCCCGCAGCTCGCCGCGCAGGCTGACCTCGGTGGGCTTGGGCTGCCTGGGCACCAGCAGCGCCACGGCCGCCAGCGCGATCAGGCCGATCACGGCGACCAGGCCGAAGGCCCACCGCCAGCCGAGCGTGTTGCCGAGCTGCGTGCCGATCGGCACACCGACGATGTTGGCGACGGTCAGACCGATGAACATCATCGAGATGGCCTGCCCGCGCCGGTCGGCGGCCACCAGACCGGCGGCGACGACCGCGCCGATGCCGAAGAAGGCGCCGTGCGGCAGACCGGAGATGAACCGCGCGACCAGCAGCGTCTCGTGGTTCACCGCGAACGCGGAGAACAGGTTGCCCGCCGTGAACAGCACCAGCATGTTCAGCAGCATCGTCTTGCGGCGGGAGCGCAGCCCGATCATGGTCAGCACGGGCGCGCCGATCACGACGCCCAGCGCGTACAGCGAGATGTAGCCACCCGCATCGGGGATCGACACCTGCAGGTCGGTGGCCACTTCAGGCAGCAGCCCCATCATCACGAACTCGGTCGTTCCGATCCCGAATGCGGCGATGGCCAGAGCCAACAGGGCAATGGGCAAGGAAGTCTCCCGTGAGGTGAAGGTGGTGGTCTCTTCTCTTCCGCGCGCTGCACTGCACGGCGTTCTCCAGGCGATCATCGCCTTGCTGATGCGCGGTCTGCGGAAACGATTCAGGAAGGCGCCGACGATGGCGCTCCGCACACGTTCAACAGTAGTCGGGCGCGCGCTCTTCCTTGTTCGACTATGAACCGCGCCACTGCTCCGCCGCCCGTTCGGCCCAGCGCACGCTCGCTCAGCGCGGTCGTCGCTTCAGCACGTGGGCCTCGGACTCCAGCCGGTCGGACATGTGCGGGTAGTGGAGTTCGAACGCCGGGCGGGTGGAGCGGATGCGGGGCAGCTCGGTGAAGTTGTGGCGCGGAGGCGGGCAGGACGTCGCCCACTCCAGGGAGTTGCCGTGGCCCCAGGGGTCGTCCACGTCGACCGGCGTGCCGAACCGGTAGCTGATGAGCACGTTGTAGAGGAACGGCAGCATCGAGCCGCCGAGCACGATCGCCCCGGCGGTGGAGGCGAGGTTCAGCGTCGTGAAGCCGTCGGTGACCAGGTAGTCGGCGTAGCGGCGCGGCATGCCCTCGTCGCCGAGCCAGTGCTGCACCAGGAATGTCAGGTGGAACCCGATGAAGGTGAGCCAGAAGTGCACCTTGCCCAGCCGATCGTCCATCATCCGGCCGGTCATCTTCGGGAACCAGTAGTAGACGCCGGCGAACACCGCGAACACGATCGTCCCGAACAGGACGTAGTGGAAGTGCGCCACCACGAAGTAGGTGTCGGTGACGTGGAAGTTCAGCGGCGGTGAGGCCAGCAGGACCCCGGTCAGCCCGCCGAGCAGGAAGGTCGCCAGGAACCCGATGGAGAACAGCATGGGGGACTCGAACGTCAGGTGCCCGTGCCACATCGTGCCGACCCAGTTGAAGAACTTGATGCCGGTCGGTATCGCGATCAGGAAGGTCGCGAAGGAGAAGAACGGCAGCAGCACGGCACCGGTCGCGAACATGTGGTGCGCCCACACCACCGCCGACAGGCCCATGATCACCATCGTCGCCAGCACGAGCCCGGTGTAGCCGAACAGCGGTTTGCGGCTGAACACCGGCAGGATCTCGGTGACGATCCCGAAGAACGGCAGCGCCACGATGTAGACCTCGGGATGGCCGAAGAACCAGAAGAGGTGCTGGTAGAGGATCGCTCCGCCGTTGGCGGGGTCGAACACGTGGCCGCCGAGGTGCCGGTCGACCAGCAGTCCGAACAGCGCCGCCGTCAGGATCGGGAACGCCATCAGCACCAGGATGCTGGTCGCCAGGATGTTCCAGGTGAAGATCGGCATCCGCCACATCGTCATCCCCGGGCAGCGCAGGCAGACGACCGTGGTGATCATGTTGACCGCGCCCAGGATGGTGCCCAGCCCGCTGACGATCAGCCCGGCCGCCCACAGGTCGCCGCCCGGCCCGACGGTGAACACGCTGCGCGACAGCGGCGCGTAGGCGGTCCAGCCGAAGTCCGCCGCGCCCCCCGGCATCAGGAGTCCGCTGATCACGATCAGCCCGCCGAACAGGAACAGCCAGTAGGAGAAGGCGTTGAGGCGGGGGAACGCCACGTCCGGCGCGCCGATCTGCAGCGGCAGGATCACGTTGGCGAAGCCGAACACGATCGGTGTCGCGAACAGCAGCAGCATGATCGTGCCGTGCATGGTGAACAGCTGGTTGTACTGCTCCTGGGACAGGAATTGCATCCCGGGCACGGCCAGCTCGCCCCTGATCAGCAAGGCCATCGCGCCGCCGGTGATGAAGAAGGCGAACGAGGTGATCAGGTAGAGGATCCCGATGTCCTTGGGATCCGTGGTGCGCAGCCACGGGACGAGTCGCGCGCCCTTGCGGGGGCGGCGTCCGGTCGACCTCTGGTCGGGTACGGCGCTCGGTGGGATGTCGGTGGTGGCCATTTCCCCTCCGGCTGGGCGGGCGGCCTGTCCGGCCTGGTCCCAGTCTTGACCCGGCACCACAACCCCGCAATCGCCGCGCCCGCCCCCACCGGCAGGTCCCGGTTTTAGTCCAAACCGAGCCATGATCATGTCCGAAATGTCGGCTCAGTTCGGACTAAAACTGGGAGGTGGTGAGGCTCAGATGCCGGCGACCGCTCCGTGGGCCATGGTGCGCAGGAGGCGGGACATCGCCGAGGTGTCCAGGTGGGCGCTGAACGGCGTCGAGTTGATCAGGCCGAACACCGCGTGGACCGCCGCGCGGGCGCGAGGCCGGTCGAGCTCCGGGCGGGCGCGGCGCAGCACCTCGACCCACACTTCGACGTAGTGGCGCTGGGACTCCCTGACCCTGCGGCGATCGCGGTCGGAGAGGCTGTCGAGGTCGCGCATGTGCACGGTGATCAGGGCCGGGTTGTGCAGCGCGAACTCGACGTGCCAGCGCACCAGCTTGTCGAGGGCGTCCTGCGGGTCGGTCGCGGCGTCGACGCGGTGCTTGCCGCCGAACAGCAGCCGGTCGCTGATGCCGGTCAGCAGCTCCGCCAGCATCGCGTCCTTGCTGCGGAAGTGCCGGTAGAGCGCGGGGCCGGAGATGCCCACGGCGGCGCCGATGTCGTCGATGCCGACGCCGTGGAAGCCCGCCCGCGCGAACTTCTCCGCGGCCGCGGTCAGGATCTGCTCGCGCCGGCTCGGCTTCGCCGCATCGGTGGACATGCCCCCGAATGCTAGACGAAGAAGTTAGCCATCGTTAACATGGCGTCGAGTTAACGATGACTAACACGAGCCACTGCGGAAGGTGTGCCCCATGGATGCGCCCGTTCTGCGCACTTCGGTGGACCCGGACTCGCCGGAGTTCGCGCACAACGCCGAGCAGCACGCCAAGCTCGTCGACGACCTCAACGCGCAGCTCGACAGGGCCCGTCTCGGCGGGCCCGAGAAGGCGCGCGCCCGGCACGTCGAGCGCGGCAAGCTGCTTCCCCGCGACAGGGTCGACGCGCTGCTGGACAGGGGGTCGCCGTTCCTGGAGCTCTCGCCGATGGCCGGCCACGGCCTCTACGACGACGAGGCCCCGTCGGCGGGCATCATCACCGGGGTCGGGCGCGTGTCCGGCCGCGAGTGCGTGGTGGTGGCCAACGACGCGACCGTCAAGGGCGGCACCTACTACCCGGTCACGGTCAAGAAGCACCTGCGCGCGCAGGAAGTCGCGCTGCACAACAACCTGCCGTGCCTGTACCTGGTCGACTCGGGTGGTGCTTTCCTGCCCAGGCAGGACGAGGTCTTCCCGGACCGCGAGCACTTCGGCCGGATCTTCTACAACCAGGCCACCATGTCCGCGCGCGGCATCCCGCAGATCGCGGCCGTCCTCGGGTCCTGCACGGCGGGCGGGGCGTACGTGCCCGCGATGAGCGACGAGGCGGTCATCGTGCGCGAGCAGGGCACGATCTTCCTCGGCGGTCCTCCGCTGGTGAAGGCGGCCACGGGCGCCGAGGTGACGGCCGAGGAGCTGGGCGGCGGCGAGCTGCACTCGCGCACCTCGGGCGTCACCGACCACCTGGCGGCCGACGACGCCGACGCGCTGCGCATCGTCCGCAACATCGTGAGCACGCTGGGCCCGCGCGAGCCGTTGCCGTGGGAGGCCGCGCCCAGCGAGGAGCCCGCGGTCGACCCGGGCGAGCTCTACGGCGCCGTCCCCACCGACTCGCGCACCCCCTACGACGTGCGCGAGGTGATCGCGCGGATCGTCGACGGCAGCCGGTTCCAGGAGTTCAAGCACGACTACGGCCAGACGCTGGTCACCGGGTTCGCCCGCATCCACGGTCAGCCGGTCGGGATCGTCGCCAACAACGGGATCCTGTTCAGCGAGTCGGCGCAGAAGGGCGCGCACTTCATCGAGCTGTGCGACAAGCGCTCCATCCCGCTGGTGTTCCTGCAGAACATCTCGGGGTTCATGGTCGGCAAGGAGTACGAGGCCGGCGGCATCGCCAAGCACGGCGCGAAGATGGTCACCGCCGTCGCCTGCGCCCGGGTCCCCAAGTTCACCGTGGTCATCGGCGGATCGTTCGGCGCGGGCAACTACTCGATGTGCGGCCGCGCGTACTCGCCCCGGTTCATGTGGATGTGGCCCAACGCCCGCATCTCGGTGATGGGCGGCGAGCAGGCGGCATCGGTGCTGGCCACCGTCCGGCGCGACCAGAAGGACGCGCGCGGCGAGGAGTGGCCGGTCGAGGACGAGGACGCCTTCAAGCAGCCGATCCGCGACCAGTACGAGCACCAAGGCCACCCGTACTACGCGACGGCGCGGCTCTGGGACGACGGCGTGATCGACCCCGCGCAGACCCGGGACGTGCTGGGTCTGGCCATCTCCGCGGCGGGCAACGCGCCGCTGGAACCCATCTCCTACGGCGTTTTCCGGATGTGACAGTGAGCATGTTCGACACAGTGCTGGTAGCCAACCGCGGGGAGATCGCGGTACGTGTCATCCGCACCCTGCGTGAGCTGGGCATCCGCTCGGTCGCGGTGTTCAGCGACGCCGACCGCGAGGCCCCGCACGTCGCCGAGGCCGACACGTCCGTCCACATCGGACCTGCGCTGGCCTCCGAGAGCTACCTCAACGGCAAGCGGATCCTCGACGCGGCCCGGGAGACCGGGGCGCAGGCGATCCACCCCGGGTACGGGTTCCTCGCCGAGAACGCGGACTTCGCGCGGGCCTGCGAGCAGGCCGGCGTGGTGTTCATCGGCCCGCCCGCCGGCGCGATCGAGTCGATGGGCGACAAGATCCGCGCCAAGCGGACGGTCTCGGGCGCGGGAGTTCCCGTGGTCCCGGGGCGCAGCGAGCCCGGCATGACCGACGCCGACCTGCACCGGGCCGCGGTGGACGTCGGATTCCCCGTCCTGCTCAAGCCCTCGGCGGGCGGCGGTGGCAAGGGAATGCGGTTGGTGCACGTCGAGTCCGAGCTCGACGACCAGATCGCCTCCGCGCGCCGCGAGGCCGGTGCGGCCTTCGGTGACGACACGCTGTTCGTGGAGCGGTTCGTCTCGCGCCCCCGGCACATCGAGGTCCAGGTCCTCGCCGACTCGCACGGCAACGTCGTGCACCTCGGGGAGCGCGAGTGCAGCCTGCAGCGGCGGCACCAGAAGATCATCGAAGAGGCGCCGTCCCCGCTGCTCGACGCCGGAACCCGCGCACGGATCGGCGCTTCGGCCGCCGACGCAGCCCGCGCGGTCGGCTACGCGGGTGCCGGGACGGTGGAGTTCATCGTCTCCTCCGACCGGCCGGACGAGTTCTTCTTCATGGAGATGAACACCCGGCTGCAGGTCGAGCACCCGGTGACCGAGCTGGTCACGGCGGTGCGCGGCGAGCGCGGGGTCGACCTGGTCGAGCAGCAGGTCCGCGTCGCCTCCGGTGAGCACCTGGACTGGGCCCAGCAGGACCTGACCATCGAGGGCCACGCCGCCGAGGCCCGTGTCTACGCCGAGGACCCGGCCCGCGGTTTCCTGCCCACCGGCGGGAAGCTCCTCGCGGTCCACGAACCGACCGGCCCGGGGATCCGGGTCGACTCCGGGGTCCGGCAGGGCGGCAGCGTCGGTTCCGACTACGACCCGATGCTCGCCAAGGTGATCGCCTGGGCGCCCGGTCGCGAGGACGCGCTGCGCCGCCTGGACAAGGCCCTCGCCGACACCACCGTCCTCGGCCTCAACACCAACGTCGCCTTCCTGCGCGGCTTGCTGCAGCACCCGGACGTCCTCGCCGGCAAGCTCGACACGGGTCTGGTCGAACGCGACCTCGACGTCCTGGTCGAAGCCGAGGTGCCCGAGCACGCCTACGTCGCCGCGGCGCTGGAACGGCTCATCGCCGCTCAGCCGCGCAGCGGTTCCGACCTCTGGGGAGTCCCCAGCGGCTGGCGGCTCGGACGCCCGGCCTGGAGCACCTGGCGCTTCACCGGCGACCTCAAGGTCCACCTCCGGGGTGCGCCGGACCGCGCCGAGGTGGTGGTCGAGACCGGGACGACGACCGAGTCGGCCGAGGCCGCGGCCCGCGCGGACGGCGACCAGCTCACCGTCACCTACCGGGGGCGGACCCGCCGCTACCGGTGCGCGCACGTCGACGGCACCACCTGGCTGGCCGCCGACGGGCAGGCGTGGGCGCTCACCGAGCACCGCTTGCTGGCCGAGCGCGGCGACGCGGCCGGCCGCTCCGACGGCGTCGTCACCGCCCCGATGCCCGGGACGGTGCTGGTCGCCGACGTCACCCAAGGCCAGCAGGTGCGCAGCGGGCAACGCCTCTTCGTCGTCGAGGCGATGAAGATGGAGCACACCGTGACCGCCCAGATCGACGGAACCGTCACCGAAGTTCACGCGAGGAGAGGGCAGTCGGTCGGGCTGGACCAGCCGCTCGCCGTCCTCACCGCAGAAGGGGAGGCATGACGCGATGGTGGATCACCGTCTCAGCGAGGAGCACGAAGCGCTGCGGGAGAGCGTGCAGGAGTTCGCGCGCAAGGAAGTGGCTCCCGTGATCGCGGACTACTACGAGCGGGAGGAGTTCCCGTACCCGCTGGTCCGCAAGATGGGCGAGATGGGGCTGTTCGGCCTGCCCGTCCCCGAGGAGCACGGCGGCATGGGCGGCGACTACTTCGCGTTGTGCCTGGCTCTGGAGGAGCTGGGCCGCGTCGACCAGTCGGTGGCGATCACCCTCGAAGCCGGGGTGTCGCTGGGCATCATGCCGCTGCTGCGCTTCGGCTCGGACGAGCAGAAGCGGACCTGGCTGCCCAAGCTCGCCTCCGGTGAGGTGCTGGGCGCGTTCGGCCTCACCGAGCCGGACGGAGGTTCCGACGCGGGCGCCACGCGCACCACGGCCGTCCTCGACGGCGACGAGTGGGTGATCAACGGCTCGAAGGCCTTCATCACCAACTCCGGCACCGACATGACCGGGTTCGTCACCGTCACCGCGGTCACCGGCGAGCGCCCGGACGGGCGCAAGGAGATCTCGGCGATCCAGGTGCCCTCCGGCACGCCCGGGTTCAGCGTGGCCAAGAAGTACTCGAAGGTCGGCTGGAACGCCTCCGACACGCACGCCCTGTCCTTCGACGACTGCCGGGTCCCGGCGTCCAACCTCGTCGGCGAACGGGGCCGCGGGTACGCGCAGTTCCTGGCCACGCTCACCGAGGGCCGGGTGGCCATCGCCGCTCTCGGCGTCGGCACGGCTCAGGGCTGCGTCGACGAGTGCCTGCGCTACCTCGGTGAGCGCGAGGCGTTCGGGCACAAGATCGGCGAGTACCAGGCGATGCAGTTCAAGGTCGCCCAGATGGAGCTGCGGGCGCACACGGCCCGGCTGGCCTACTACGACGCGGCCGCGCGGATGCTGCGCGGCGAGCCGTACAAGAAGCAGGCCGCGATCGCCAAGCTGGCGTCCTCGAACGCGGCGATGGACAACTCCCGCGACGCCACGCAGATCTTCGGCGGCTACGGCTTCATGAACGAGACGCTCGTGGGCCGCTTCTACCGGGATTCGAAGATCCTCGAGATCGGCGAGGGGACCAGCGAGGTCCAGCTCATGCTCATCGCCAGGGAGCTCGGCCTCCCGGCCTGAGAGGTGGGGCGTTCAGCCCCGCGGAAAGCAAGAGGTCGTGGTCGCGAATCGGGTTCGCGGCCACGACCTCGTTCTCTTCGACGTCACATGGGTCGATAGCGATCGACCGGGACGGTCATCTCTTCGGTCTGCTCGACGTCGGGGATCCCGCCGGCGAGTCGTTCGGGCATCGGGTCGGGGGCGTTGTCGGGGTATGAGCCGTCCTGACCGGGCCAGGCGGGCGCCTGAGCCATCGGCTGCTGCGCCTGCGGCTGGGCCGCGTGTTCCTGTTCGGCGATCTCGAGGTGCTGCATCACCCAGTCGCGCGCGAGCGCGGCCGGGGACGTGCCCTGCTTGAAGGCGAGCTCGCGGAGACGCTCGTTGGCCAGCAGCGGCAGGCGCAGCTGGTACACCTGAGCGGCACCGAAGCGACGCCCTGATCCGGTGGATTCGAGGTTTTCCTCCGGGTCCAGCGCAGCCAGGTACGACTCGAATTCGGGGTCCGGTTCGGCTTCCTCGGCAGTCTTGCGCTGCCGATTCGCCTTGGTTCGTCCTAGAGCCACGCGGACACGATAACGGTTGTGTTGCGGCATGCCTATCGCGGCGACCGAGCGGCTCGCTTCGCGCGCGGGCGCGCGGGGCGCCCACCAGCGGGCGTCCGGGCAGGGCGGGCGAATGGCGAAAACCCGCCCTGACGTGGAAGGCCCCCGCGCCAGGGGGAGGAGCACGGGGGCCGAAGGGGATCTCCACACGTGCTGACAGGGGGTGTGTCAGCGCGGCTGATTGTGGCATGCGCCTCCCTCTCGTGGGGAGCTTTGCGGCCACGATTCGTGCATCCGGCAGCCCTCGTGACGTCCGGTCGGGGGCGTCGGCCGCCGCTACGAGCCGTGAGCTCCTCAAGATCCGGAATGCGCGCGCTGTCCGTTTCGTTGTCCGGGGTGGACGCAGGGTGTGACGCAGGCAATATCCGAAGTGGATCGACGCACGCACGTGGTTACTCTCAGTGCGCTCCGAATCACTCTCTGGGGGGCTGCGGCTGTTGACAACCTGTGGATAACCTGCGGCCGGAACCCGAGGCCTGGGAGGCGTCATGTACGGGTCGCTGGACGTACGAAAGTTCTTGTGGCAGCAGGACGACGGGCAGTCGCGCCAGACGGGCGCGGTGCCCGGGCAGCGCGTCGGCGAGCCCTCGCGCATCTCGGAGGAGCAGGTCCACCGAGCCAGGATCGCCGTCGCTCGCAGTGCGGAGAGCGCGGAGGACTGCAGACTGCTGCTGGACATGCTGGGCCTGGTTCCCGACGAGGACGGGCAACCGCCGGTGGCTCGCTGACCTGGTCCGCACCGCTGGTCGGGCCGGGCGTGGCCCGGTCGCGAGGTGCGTGGGGTTCGCAGCCGAACTCACCGTCGGCATGCGTTCTCCGAACGTGTGACAACCAGGTGTTCCACTGGGCGAAAGGCTTGGTTCCGGGGTAACTTCCGGTGGCATATTTGATCATCCGTTCGGGCGGGGCGTCGCCCGCACGTGCGGATCACGCATTGCCATCGGGGGCCGGAGTCGAGCAATGGCACAGCAACACCGGGCGCAGCTCACGCGTCACTCGATCATGGTCGCCGCGGCAGCGGAGATCGACGAGGTCGGGTACGAGGCCGCCAGGTTGAGCGCGATCTTGCGTCGCTGTGGAATCACCAAGGGTGCGTTCTACTTCCACTTCAGCGGCAAGCAGGAGGTCGCGCACGCTCTCGTCGAGCGCTATCGCGAGAATCTCGACGAGCTGAGCAGCCGCTGGTACCAGCGCGCGCACAACCCGATGGCGACGATGGTCGGACTCACCTGCGATGCGGCTCGTCGGCTGGAGGACGACGTGCTGCTGCGCGCCGGCTTGTTCCTCGCCTGCAACCACGTCGGCACCGACACCGACGGCTGGGAGTTCCTGTTCGACGACCTGGTCCGCCGCGCAGCGGACCGGGGCCTGCTGCGCCCGGGCTTGGATCCGGGCGCGGTGGCCCGCGTCTGCTACGCGATGGTCGTCGGGACGAACCTGCTGGTGGGCGGCGATCTTCAGCGGCTGGTCGCCCGCTTGGAGGAGGCGTGGCAGGTCCTGCTGCCGGGCCTCATGGTCGGCGGAGCGCGGGAAGCCGCCGCGGCCGGATGATCATGAGTTGTGGATCACACAATCCCGCGAAGGTCCGTTCCGGCCGCATCCGTGCCCGGCGGAGCCCGATCGCCGGGCCGGACAGCGCCCAGGAGAGTTCCCGTCGGGCATGGCGAACAACCAGGTCAGGCCACTAGTATCAACCTCGGGCGCGGGACGCTGGGGCGGTCCGCGATGGCGCTGCGCGGCTAAAGGGACCCCCCGTTTGGGAGGCCCGGAACGTGTGTCGTAAGCTTTCATCACTGCCAACGGGGCGCCCCGAAAGGGAAAGCCGGTTGGAGGCGAAGGCCGGACCGGTTTCGGATCGGTCAAGCCCCCATCGTCTAGCGGCCTAGGACGCCGCCCTTTCAAGGCGGTAGCGCGGGTTCGAATCCCGTTGGGGGTACGAACAACTGAAGATTGAAGCATGGCCCAGTGGCGCAGTTGGTTAGCGCGCCGCCCTGTCACGGCGGAGGTCGCGGGTTCGAGTCCCGTCTGGGTCGCCAAGGCGAACGGCATCAAGCCGGACGCTATCGGCCAGGTAGCTCAGTTGGTACGAGCGTCCGCCTGAAAAGCGGAAGGTCGGCGGTTCGACCCCGCCCCTGGCCACCGCTCATAGCTGCGAAAAAGCCCCTCCGGATCCCGGAGGGGCTTTTTTGGTCTCAGTTGTGGTCTCAGTTCTCTGCGTGGATGCGTCCGCTGCACGGCCACATCCGGCGACTGGTCTTGCGTCTTCCCGCGATCCTGGCCGGACGCGGTGCTACCTGCTTGGGCTGAGCAGCAGCTAGAGGCATATTTGAGCACCAACCTGCCGTGCGAGAGGAACGTGCACGATGTCTGACCATGACGCGTACATCGCCGGGGCTGCCGAGGGGCTCAGGCCACTTCTGGAGCAGGTGCGGACGCAGCTTTCCGCTTCCCTTCCGGATGCGGATGAAGTGGTGAAGTACAACATGCCCGGGTTTCAGGTGGGCAGCTCGATCGTCGCCGGGTACGGGGCGTTCAGCCGACAGTGCGGCCTCTACCTGTCGCCCGGTGCGATCACGGGGCTCGCCGACGACATCGCTGCCGCCGGGCTCAAGGCGAGCAAGACCGGCGTCACCTTCTCGGCGCGCAAGCCCATCCCCGACGATCTCGTCCGACGGCTGGCCCAGGCATCTCGGACGGACCTCGGAGTGTGAGTGCGGAGTCGGGGTCATCCGCGCCCGTCGGCTGCTAGGGGCCGGTGAGGTGTTGGGTGAAGGTGCGGTGGCCTTGGGCGTAGTTGCCTCGGGGGAGGAGGCAGCCTGCGGTCAGCTGCTTGCCGACCTCGCCCGGGATGGTGATTGGGAGGACGAGTCGGCGTGGGCCTCTGGTCTTGGCGATGCGGCGGGCCATGTCGGTCATCTGGAGTTGTTCGGGGCCGGCGAGGTCGGGGGCGAGGCCGGCGGGTTCTGCGGTGGCGCAGCGGGTCAGGGCTTCGGCGACCTCGTCGGCGGCGATCGGTTGCGAGAGCATCCGCGGGATGACGGCTACCGGTGACTTCGTCGCGAGCAGCGGTTCGGGGAACTCGAAGAACTGGGTGGCGCGGAGGATCGTCCACGGCACGCCGCCGGTCGAGACGAGTCCTTCCTGGGCGCGCTTGCCGAAGTAGTAGCCGAAGTCGACCTCGTCGCAGCCGACGATCGACAGCGTCACGAGATGTTCCACGCCTGCTCGTCGTGCCGCTGCCACCAGGTTCTCCGTTGCGCGGGAGAAGAAGTCGATCGACACCTTCTTCCTGGTGGTGACCACGTTGGTGGCGTCGATCACGGCCTGGCAGCCGCGCAGCGCTCCGCCCAGGCCTTCTCCGGTGATGAGGTTCGTCCCGCGAGATCGAGCGATGATGACCGGTTCGTGTCCGGCGGCGCGCACCAACGCTTCGGTCTTGGTTCCCACGAGGCCGGTGCCCCCGGCGATCGCGATCTTCATGGTGTTGTCCGCTCCTCCCCGGCCGGTGCTGTCCGGCCTCGCGGTGAAGACGACACAGCCCGCCCTCGGTGTGACGAGAAGTGACCCACGTCGCGCTGGCGCCGGGGGTGTCACGGACTTCGTCCCCGTCTCGTCCTAGGTGCGCGGCGGGCGGTTCGCCCGCGCCGACGACAGGAGGAGCTCGTGGTCACCTCACGTGAATCCCGGAAGAATCCCCGATCGCGGAAGGTCGCGCTCGACCGCGCGTGCCTGGCGTTCCTGACCCTCGCGGCCGTGTTCACCGGTGCATGGGCGTACTTCGCGCCCACGTTCTTCTACGACGCCTTCCCCGGGTTCGGCCTGACCTGGTTACCGCAGCTGGGCCCCTTCAACGAGCACTTCGTGAAGGACGTCGGTGCGATGTTCCTGGCGTTGGCCGCGCTCAGCGCGCTGACCCTCCGGCACGTGCGCGACGGCCGGTCGGCCCAGGTCGCCGGGGTCGTGTGGTTGGTGTTCAACGTGTTGCACTTCAGCTACCACGTGACGATGCTGCACATGTACGAGCCGCTGGACCAGGTGCTCAACGTGATCGTGCTCGGGATTCTGATCGTCGTGTCGATCCCGCTGGTGGTGCAACCCCGGCACGCACTCCCCGAGACCTGACCTCCCCCCGGTCCCCCGAGCGGCGCCCCCGGAATCATGCCTTTCGTGGAAGGAGACACGTGTGCCCCGCTACGTCCTCACCGGCGCACCCGGTGCCGGGAAGACCGCGATCCTGCGGCAGCTGGAGATCGAAGGTCACGTCGTCGTCGAAGAGGCCGCGACCGATGTCATCGCGCTCGCGCAGGCCAGGGGTGTTGAAAAGCCCTGGGAAGACAGTAGGTTCATCGACGAGGTGATCACGTTGCAGCGGCGGAGGGAAAGCGCCGTCCGCGCGGCGACGGCCTTCTTCGACCGCTCCCCGGTGTGCACCCTCGCGCTGAGCCGCTACCTGGGGTTCTCGCCCACCCCGCTGCTCACCGACGCGATCGAGCGCGTCGTGGCCGCGAAAACCTACTCCGCGACGGTATTCTTCGTGCGCAGCCAGGGTTTCGTCGAACCCACGGCCGCCCGGCAGATCAGCCACGAGGACTCGCTCGCCTTCGAGCAGCTGCACGAGAAGACCTACCGCGAACTCGGTTTCCGGCTCGTCGAGGTGCCCGCGGCGCGGCTCGACGAGCGGGTGGCCCTGGTCCGGCAGAACCTCGTCTGACCCCGGTGCGGGACGAGAACTCCCGTCCCGCACCGGTTCTCAGGCGATCGTCATGCGACGAAGGCGCGCACGTCCTGGGACACGCCGTCATCGGTGAGGAAACCGAGGTGCGTGATGCACCCGGTCTGGGTGTTGCGCGCACCCGAGACGACGGTGCTGTCAGCGGGGTTGATGATCCCGTCGCAGGTCGACCACCAGGTTCCGTAGTTGGTGGTGCCCGGCGATTCGTCCCCGTCGTTGAGCGTGGTGAGGAATTCCGAGCCCGCGCGCATGTCGGCGCACGACGCGTCGAAGCAGGAATCCGCGCTCGTGGTCCCGTGGTTCGGGCCGGCGAGCGAAACCCAGTCGTCGACCTTGTCGGTTCCGCCCAGGAACTTGAGGTACCAGCGGCTGTTGAGCCCGCCCATCGAGTGCGTGACGATGTCGACCTTGGACGCGCCCGTCTTGGCGAGCACGTCGTCGACCACCGCCGAAAGCTCTTCTGCTGTGGTCTTGTTCGACTGAGCGGAGTTGTAGTTCCAGGCGGTGAGCTCGCTGTCGGTGTAGCCGTCGGCCTTGAAGTCGCCGACCAGATCGTTCCAGTTCGACGCGCTGCCGCTCCACCCGTGGACGAAGATCACCGGGTCGTGGGCGGCTGCTGTTGCGGGTGCTGCGGTGAGGGGCAGAGCGGTTGCTGCCGCCAAGGCGGCGGTCACGAACAGACGTTTTCCACGCATGGGCGCCCTTTCGTCAGAAGGCAACTTTGCCAGCGGAAGTACCAACGGTCGGCCCAGCGCGGAGGTGCGCGTGCACGGCGCCCTTCACCCCAATGGCCGCCAGGCGCGTGACGTGGATCCGCTTGCGAGCAACGACATCAGCGCTGGTCAGGAGGATGGGAGTCGCGCTCCTGCTTGATGTGCAGGTCGGGCGTTCCGGGAGATGCAGATGAGGAAGGACCGCCACCGGATCGGTGGCGCGGGCGTGAACTGGCCGTGAACAGCGGACTTCGGGCGGCTTGTGGCACGAGGGGCGCTCATACGCTGGGGCGAACGAGAGCCGCATGGGAGAAGGCATGGCGAACGTGTGGACCGGTCTGATCGGTATCTTCGCCGAACTCGGCACTCCGGGGTGGATCGCGTTCGCCGCGCTGCTCATGCTCGCCGCACCGCTGGCCGACCGCCTGGTGATCAGGCGCAAGCGCATCGACTACCGGGTTCTGTACAACTCGAAGATCGGACTCGACCCGCTGCCCCAGCACGACGAGGACGACGGGCCCTCCACGGGCGCCGATCCCAGGCTCCGGCACCTCACGACCATGGCGGGCCGGATGAGCGTGGTCATCGTCCGCATCCGCAACGTGGGCAGCTACGACATCGAGAAGAAGGACTTCGACACCCCGATCTCGTTCACCTTCGGCAAGCGCGTCGTGTGGGACGCGCGAATCTCCGAGGCCAGCACGCCGGAACTGCGCGCGGCGTGCCGCGAGAACATGGCGTTCTTCACCGAGGAATCCGCTCCGCGGCACCGCACCCCGAACGGGGAAGCCGGCGACCTGGGCGTCGTGCGCAAGTGGCTCTGGAGCCGCATGTTCACCACGATCGAAGCCGGTCGGACCGAGCTCGGCCCGCAGTGGCACGGTGTGCGGCTGGGACGCTTGGCGCTGAAGCGCAACGAGAAGTTCAAGCTCGTCGTGGTGCTCCAAGAACCGGACGACAACACCGATCACGAGATCACCAAGACCGTCGACGTCGACGGCCAGATCGAGAACGGTTGGATCCGGGACGAGAAGAAGAAGCCACGCCTGACCCTGTCCGGGCTGGCGGTGGGCGTGAGCGTCCTGCTCTCGGGTGCGCTGGTCGCCACGTCGATCTCCTCCGTCGTCTCCGCGGAACCGGACCACTGCGCGCCGGGCTCGATCCAGATCGCCGGGTCCAGCGCCTTCATGCCGGTGGTCGACCGCGTCGCCCAGCAGTACGAGAGGGGCTGCCGGAGCGCGGGGATCAGCACCTCGGACGCGGGCAGCATCGACGGCCTGGAACTGCTCGGACGGGAAGCCGGGTCACCCGTGGTCGGGGTCTTCTCGGACGCCCCCGCCGAGAACGAGGACTTCAACCAGACCCCGATCGCGGTCGTCACCTTCGCCACCGTGGTCAACCGGCAGACCGACGTCCCGGGGTTGACCTCGGACCAGCTCCGCGACATCTACACGGGAGCGGTGACCGATTGGGGCGAGGTCGGCGGACGACCGGGCCCGATCAAGATCGTCGACCGGAACGAGCTGTCCGGCACCCGGAAGGTCTTCGAGAAGGAGATCGTCAAGGGCACGATCGCGCCACCGGATCAGCCGTGCGACAGCCGGAACCTCGCACCGGACTCCCCGGCCGTGCACTGCTGGTCGTCCAACACCGCGGCTGTCCTCAACAGGGTCGAGACCACGCCCGGTGCGATCGGGTTCGCCGACGCGCACGCGGCCCGGGTCACCGCCGGAGCCCACGGGCTCGACGTCATCCCCATCGACGGCAAGGACCCCGGGGAAGACGGCTACCCGTTCTGGGCGGTCGAGTACCTCTAAACCAGGAAGTCGGAGCAGGGGAACTCGCTGCTGACCAAGTTCCGGGAGTACATCACCAGCGGCCAGGCCGGCGGGATCCTGACCGACTCCGGGAGCAAGCCGTGCGGCAACCCGGGCCAGGACCAGTGCCCGACCGACTAGGGGTTGTTGATGCATGTTGGGTGGGTGGGGAAGTTTTCATGAAAACTTCCCCACCCACCCACACACCGGTCAGCCTCGGACGTAGTCCGCGAGGTGCCGTGCTGTGAGCGTCTTTCCGGACTCGACCAGTTCGGCCGGTGTTCCTTCGAAGACGACCGCGCCGCCGTCGTGGCCGGCGCCGGGACCGAGGTCGATGATCCAGTCCGCGTGGGCCATGACCGCTTGGTGGTGCTCGATGACGATCACGGACTTGCCGGAGTCCACCAGCCGGTCCAGCAGGCCCAGGAGCTGCTCCACGTCCGCCAGGTGCAGACCGGTGGTCGGCTCGTCGAGCACGTAGACGCCGCCCTTGTCGCCCATGTGCGTGGCGAGCTTCAGCCGTTGCCGCTCACCGCCGGACAGCGTGGTCAGCGGCTGGCCGAGACGCAGGTAGCCGAGCCCGACCTGGTCCATGCGCTCCAGGATCTTGTGCGCGGCGGGCGTGCGGGCGTCACCTGAGCCGAAGAACTCCTCGGCCTGGGCCACGGACATGTCCAGCACCTCGCTGATGTCGCGCCCGCCGAAGCGGTACTCCAGCACCGAGGCGCTGAACCGCTTGCCCTCGCACTCCTCGCAGGTGGTGGCGACGGTGTCCATGATCCCCAGGTCGGTGTAGACGACCCCGGCGCCGTTGCAGGTGGGGCAGGCACCCTCCGAATTCGCGCTGAACAGGGCAGGTTTCACGGCGTTGGCCTTGGCGAACGCCTTGCGGATCGGGTCGAGCAGACCGGTGTAGGTCGCGGGGTTGCTGCGCCGCGAGCCGCGGATGCCGGTCTGGTCGATCGACACCACCTCCTCGCCGGGCGGGAGCGACCCGTGGATCAGCGAGCTCTTGCCGGACCCCGCGACACCGGTGATCACGCACAGCACGCCGAGCGGGACGTCGACGTCCACGTCGCGCAGGTTGTTCTCGGTCGCACCGCGGATCTCCAGCGCGCCGGTGGCCGCGCGGACCTCCGGCTTCAGCGAAGCCCGGTCGTCGAAGTGCTTGCCGGTCACGGTGTCGCTGGTGCGCAGGGCCGCCACGTCGCCCTCGAAGCACACCGCGCCGCCGTCGGTTCCGGCTCCCGGCCCCAGGTCCACGACGTGATCGGCGATCGCGATGGTCTCCGGCTTGTGCTCGACGACCAGCACCGTGTTGCCCTTGTCGCGCAGCCGCAGCAGCAGGTCGTTCATCCGCTGGATGTCGTGCGGGTGCAGCCCGATGGTCGGCTCGTCGAAGACGTAGGTGACGTCGGTCAGCGACGACCCGAGGTGCCGGATCATCTTCGTGCGCTGGGCCTCACCGCCCGAGAGCGTTCCCGCAGGACGGTCCAGCGAGAGGTAGCCGAGCCCGATCTCGACGAACGAGTCCAAGGTGTGCCGGAGCTTGGCGAGCAGCGGCTTCGCCGACGGCTCGTCCAGCCCGCTGACCCACTCGGCCAGATCGCTGATCTGCATGCTGCAGGCGTCGGCGATGTTGATGCCCGCGATCTTCGAGGACCGGGCGCCCTCGTTGAGCCGCGTGCCGTCGCACTCCGGGCAGGTGGCGAAGGTGATCGCGCGGTCCACGAACGCGCGGATGTGCGGCTGCATCCCCTCGCGGTCCTTGGACAGCATCGACTTCTGGATCCTCGGGATCAGGCCCTCGTAGGTGACGTTGACGCCCTCGACCTTGATCCGCGTGGCCTCCTTGTGGAGCAGGTCGTGCAGCTCCTTCTTGGTGTAGGAGCGGATCGGCTTGTCCGGGTCGAGGAAACCCGAGCCCATGTAGATGCGGCCGTACCAGCCGTCCATGGTGTAGCCGGGGATCGTCAGCGCGCCTTCGCGCAGCGACTTCGAGTCGTCGTAGAGCTGCGTCAGGTCGAAGTCGGACACGGCGCCGCGACCGTCGCACCTCGGGCACATGCCGCCGGTGACGCTGAACTCGCGGCGCTCCTTCACCTTCGTCCCGCCGCGCTCGGTCGTGATCGCACCCGCGCCGCTGATCGAGGCGACGTTGAAGGAGAAGGCCTGCTGCGAGCCGATGTGCGGTTGACCGAGCCTGCTGAACAGGATCCGCAGCATCGCGTTGGCGTCGGTCGCGGTGCCGACCGTGGAGCGCGGGTCCGCGCCCATCCGCTCCTGGTCGACGATGATCGCGGTGGTCAGCCCGTCGAGGACGTCGACGTCGGGCCGGGCCAGCGTCGGCATGAATCCCTGCAGGAAGGCGCTGTAGGTCTCGTTGATCATCCGCTGCGATTCGGACGCGATCGTGCCGAAGACCAGCGAGCTCTTGCCCGATCCCGAGACGCCGGTGAACACGGTCAACCGGCGCTTGGGGATCTCGACGCTCACGTCCTGGAGGTTGTTGACCCGCGCACCGTGGATCCGGATCAGGTCGTGGCTGTCGGCGACGTGCATCGGGGCTCCGTTCACTGCGCTTCCTGGATTCTGATCATGTTCCCGGCGGGATCGCGGACGGCGCAGTCGCGGATCCCGTAGGGCTGGTCGGTCGGTTCCTGGACGATCTCGACGTCGCCGGCCTGCAGCACGTCGAACGTGGCCGTGAGATCGGGCGTGGCCAGCAGGATCCCAGCGTAGGTCCCCTTGGCCATCATCTCGCCGATCATCTGCCTCTCGTCCTCGGTGATGCCCGGGTCGATCGCCGGCGGGTGCAGCACGATCGAGGTGCCGGGCTGCCCGGGCGGGCCGACGGTCAGCCAGCGCAGCCCGTTGTAGCCGACGTCCTTGCGGAGTTCGAAGCCGAGCAGGTCGCGGTAGAAGGCGAGGGCGGCCTCCGGGTCGTCCTGCGGGAGGAAGCTCGCGTTGATGCTGATGTCCATGGCCATCACGCTAGGAGCTGCTCGCGCCGGGTGCTTCTCGATTCCTGACCGGTCTGGTGACCTGCTTGGCCAGGCACGGAGCGAGCGCCACCGTCCCGGCGGCTTCCCGGCGGTACGCGCTCGGCGACACGCCGACGAGTTCGGTGAACCGGGTGCTGAACGTGCCCAGCGACGAGCAGCCCACCTCGAAGCAGACCTCGGTGACGCTCAGGTCGCCGCGCCGGAGCAGCGCCATCGCGCGCTCGATCCGACGCGTCATCAGGTAGGCGTAGACGGACTCGCCGTAGGCGGCCCGGAACCGCCTGCTGAGGTGACCTGCGGACATGTTCACCCCGCGGGCCAGCGCCTCGACGTCCAGCGGCTGCGCGTGCTCGCGGTCGATCCGGTCCCGGACCCGCCGCAGCAACGCCAGGTCCCGCAACCGCGCCGCACCGCCCGATGACCTGCTCACCTGCGAAATCCTGCCACGCCACCCCGACGGTCGCGCCCGGTTCAGCCCTGATCGCCGGTTGTGATCACGGCTGGCGCCCGGTGAAGGCCAGCAGCGCTTCGAAGGGGGTCGCGTTCGGCGGTTCCGGCTCGGCCGGGCCGAACATGCCCTCGGAACGCAGCTGCTCCTCGCCGGCCTGGGCCTGGAATCGCATCACGGCGTCGGCCAGGTCGTCGCCGGGCGCGTAGGGCGCACCGACGGCGCGAGCCAGGTCCCAGCCGTGGAGCAGGGATTCGGACAACGCGATGTTCGCGATGACCCAGCCCGGCGTCGGGCCGAACGCGAAGTCGTGCTGCTGGTCGAGCACGCCGGTGCGGCTGAAGACCGCGAGGTCGAACCGCGCGGCATCGTCGAACTCTCCCGCCACCCCGGCTCCGGTCGGACGAGGTTCGTCGGTCGGCAGCTCCGGGGCCTGCCCGTCGGCGGCCTGACCGAAGTAGACCAGTCCGCCGACGAGATGCCCGGCGATCTGACCCGTGCTCCACGCCTCGCACGGGCTCGGAGCACCCCACTGGTGCTCCGGCACCGCTTCCAGCACCGAGGCCGTGGCGTCGAAGCCGCGCTCCAGCAACCCGATCAACTCGGGCCCCATCAACGGTTCTCGCGCGCTCATCTCCGCTCCTCCCAGGACGGCTGGAGAGGTAGACCGGCAGCGCCCCGGGAACTCATCGCGGTTGTTGTCGGTGTTCCGGGATAGCTTCAGGGCAACCGTCCACGATCAACCGGACCCGGACGTAAGACACCCCCGCGCTCAACCGGCCTGGGGGTTACCGGGAGTGCGGGGGTGTCAAGGTCCACCCCTGGGGGTCAGGTGGACGGCGTCAATGCTACTGCGTGGTATCCGAGATGTCTCTAGGGGCAGAGATCTTTTTTCACTCGCACGGCGGTGAACCGCAGGCCTCCTTGTGTGAGTGGGCCGATCGCCACGGCGTAGAGGACGGTCCCCAGGCCCGCGGTGCCGCCGAGCGACCAGCCCACCGCCAGGACGCAGACCTCGATGGACGTCCGCACCAGACGCACCGAGCCGCCGGTGCGCGCGTGCAGTCCGGTCATCAACCCGTCGCGCGGTCCCGGGCCGAGGCGGGCGCCGACGTAGATCGCGGTCGCCAGCGCGTTGAGCACGACCCCGGCGACCAGCAGCGGAACCCGCAGAGCCAGACCCTCCACCGGGGACAGCAGGGCGAGGGTCGCGTCGACGGCGATCCCGATGAGCGCCACGTTGGCGACGGTGCCCACGCCCGGAGGCTGGCGCAGCGGCAGCCAGGCGAGCAGCAGCGCGACGCCGACCAGCGCGTTCGCCACCCCCATGCTCACCCCGAACCGCTCGGAGATGCCCTGGTCGAGCACGCTCCACGGCGACAGGCCGAGATCGGCGCGCACCATCAGCGCCAGGCTCGCGCCGTAGAGCAGGAGACCGCCGACGAGCTGCGGGAAACGAGCCAGCGGGCGGACGCGCATCGACAGCGGTGAGAGATCCACGTGGACCGGTGCTGAGGCCATGACACCTTCCTACCGTCATATTGGACTTCATCTCGATATCCAATTACGCTAATGTGGACTCCCATGTTGCCGACGCCCGGCGCCCACATCCACGCGCACAAGCTCGTCGACCTGCTCGGAGCGTGGCGCGGCGGGTCTCGGCCCTCTTCGCAGCTGCTGGCCGAGAGCGTGCGTCAGCTGGTGCTCGACGGACGACTCCCACCCGGAACCAGGCTGCCCGCGGAGCGAGAGCTCGCCGCCGCACTCGACGTGAGCCGGACCCTGGTCGCGCGGGCTCTGGAGAGGTTGCGCGAGGACGACTTCGCGGCCAGCCGTCGAGGAGCCGGGTCGTGGGTGACGCTGCCGGACTCGCGGCGGGACAACGAGATGCACGGCGGGTGGTTCCCGTCCGGCGACCCGGCGGTGATCAACCTCGCCCAGGCCACGCCCGCGGCCCCGCCCGAGCTGCGCGCGGCCGTCGAGCGCGCGCAGGTGCGGCTCGTCGAGCAGCTCGGCGATCACGGCTACCAGCCGCACGGGCTCCCCTCGCTGCGCGCTCGCATCGCCGAGCGCTACACCGCGCGAGGCGTGCCCACCAACCCCGAGCAGATCCTGGTCACCAACGGTGCGCAGCACGCGTTCGCCCTGGTCCTGCGCACTCTGGTCGCTCCCGGCGAGCGGGTGCTCGTCGAGCACCCCACCTACCCCAACGCCCTCGAAGCGCTGCGCGGCCACGGCGTGATGCCGGTCGCCGTGCCGATGACCGGCGAGGGCTGGGACCTGGAGCTGCTCACCGCGACGCTGCGCCAGACCTCACCGCGGCTCGCCTACCTGATCCCCGACTTTCACAACCCCACCGGCGTGCGGCTCGACGCCGAGGGCCGGTCGCGGCTGGCGACCGCGCTGGCCCGCAACTGCACCAACGCGGTCATCGACGAGACGCTGATCGACATCGACCTCACCGGCCAGGAGCCACCGCCGCCGATGGCGAGCTTCACCGAACGCGCCATCACGATCGGTTCGGCGGGCAAGTCGTTCTGGGGCGGACTGCGTCTCGGCTGGGTCCGGGCGAGCGAGGAGTTCGTGCAGCGGCTGATCCTCGGGCGCGCGGCCACGGACCTGGGAACACCGGTGCTCGAACAGCTGCTGCTCGCCGAACTGCTCGACGACGCCGAACCGCTGCTCGCCCGGAGACGGGCGGAAACCCGGGAACGGCTAAACGTCCTGGCCGCGGCGTTGCGGGAGCACCTGCCGGAGTGGCGCTTCCGGATGCCCGACGGCGGGCTGTCGCTGTGGTGCGACGTCGGCGCCCCCATCGCCAGCAGGCTGGCCGTCGCGGCCGAGTCGCACGCGGTTCGGCTGGCGCCGGGCGCGCGCTTCTCGGTCAACGGCTCCCTCGAACGCTGGATCCGGGTCCCCTACACACTGCCGGGAGAGCGGCTGGTCGACGCCATCCAGCGGCTGGCTGCGGCAGCGGGTTCGGTGCGGCCTGGGCCGGCACCGAACCCGCTCACCATTCCGATCGCCTGAAGCTCACACCCCTCGTAGAGAACTTCAGGCCCGCGCCAGGTGGGATCCGTGCGAGATCCCGTGCGGATGCCGCACGGATGTCCACCCAGGAGAAGTTGCCGGCCGTCCGTCGGCACGGCCCCTCGACGTGCCGACGGACGGTTCGACTCAAAGGGCGCCACCCCGGTGCCGCAGGGGCAATTGCGGCACCGGGGCCAGGGCCCAGTCCCGAGAACCAGCAGGTCAGAAACGCTTGATCAGCGATTGTTCACAGCGACGCTGCCGGTCGGGCTGGTGGCGCCCCGGTCCGATCCGGTCGGGCGCAGACGTCCGGATCGGAGTTCATCGGGTGTGTTGGCACAAGCGTCGCCGCAGAAGCCGTTCGACGCAGCTCGGCCTGCCATGATTAGTCAGGCGATGCGGTGGTTTCGGTCGATCGGGTGTCGATGTCCGGACCGATGTCGCGCTGAGCCACGAAGATGGCCGCGCTGTCCGAGAGATCAGGTGTGCTGGGCAGGATCGCGTGCGCGTTGCGCAGGCCTCCGATGCCGCCGACGCTCGCCGCGGTCAGCGAGCTCGCCGGCGGTGAGCAGGGAGACGGCGCAGCGGGACTCGTGCCGCCCGGCGGTTCGGCGTCCGGCGCTCGCCCGTCGTCGGGCGCTCGCGGCTGCGCGTCGCCTTGGGCGGTGCGGGTGCCCGTCGCCTTCGCCGAATGACGTGTCGTCGGCCCGCTGAACAGGGCGGGGGCCGCGTCGTCCGGCTGGGCCTGGGCGATGGCCTGGGGATGGGGGTAGCGCGGCTGGCCTGCCTTCGCAGCTGCACCGGGCTTGCCCTGGGACGCGGACTTGCCTTCGGACGCGTTGCCGTTCGATGAGGAATCGTTCTCGGAAGCGGAGTTCGCGTTCGACGAGGAGTTGCCGTTCGAGGCCGAGCTCGCATTCGACGCGGAGCTCGACTGCCCCTGGGCCGACGCGTTGTCGCCGGTCTCGGGTTTCGCCGGAGCCTGAACGGCGGGCTCGGCGGGAGCGGGCACCACGGGAGTCGCCGGTTCGGTCTTCTCGACCTCGGTCGGCTTGGCCTTCTCGGGCTTCTCGGGCTGGACCGGTTTCCGGGACTTGCTGCTCCCGGTGGAATCGCCGCTGGTCTTGGTGGCCTTCGATTCGGAGGCCTTCGCCGCGGGCTCGGCCGATCCGGCGGAGTCAGATCCCGTCGCCTTCGGGCCGTTGCCCGGCTTGCTCGACGCGTGCGCGGAAGCGGACTGCGAGGTGCTCGGCTTGTCGGCGTGCGCGTGCTCGGCGGCGGAGGCCGCCGTCGCGCCACCGACCATCATGCCCAGGCACAGGAAGCTGAAGACGGATGTCCGGACGAGGAACGCGGCGGTGCGCGAACGGGGACCGCGCATTGCGCGAATTCCCTTCACGGTCACCACCGCCAATTCGGTCCAGTCCGCGCTGCTCGGCGCGGTGGGGCAACGATTGCGCCGCGAACGGCGCCTCCGGCTGACATTCAACCACTCCAGGGGGCGATTTCGGACCACCTGGAGCGACGATCACGACAGTTGGGCCAGCATTCTCCATGCATTCGGGGGACTCCGGAAGGGGCCAAATGTTGTCGGAAGGGGTAGTCCCCTTTCCTCGAAGGAGTCTCGTCCGCTGTGGACTTGGCCCGAAAGATGCAGAGTGTCCGCTGTGGATCAGGAACACATTCAGGAACGACTGGGTCTCGAAGACCTTCATCGCATCTGGGCCTCCTACGGCCACGAGATGTTGTTGCACGATCCAGGCGGGAATGGTGAATGCCTGGTCAGGCGAGGTGAGTTGCTCGCCCCGGCGAATTCGTTGGACCCCGTTCTCGACCGGTATCGCAGGTGGATTGATCGGGTGCACCACGACGAGGGCTTGTTGCTCGCCCGAATTCGGCTCCGCGATGCGGAACGCGACCACTGCGTCGATCTGGCGAGGGAAGGCGCGGGAGTGTCGGTGAACAACGTTCACGTCGGCAGTCCGGTCATGTTCGGAACACCGGTGATGTTCGGCACCGGAAAGGAAGCGGAATTCACCCGTCCGGTTGCTGAGCCGCCCTGGGTTGAATGGGAACCGCGGATTTTCGTCGGCGTGCTCGACACCGGTTGCGATCCCCATCCCTGGTTCGCCGGACGGTCCGGATTCGAGGCGGTTCCGGAAGAGCTGGACGCCGATGACGACTCCGGCCAGGACCGGCAAGCGGGGCACGGCACGTTCGTCAGCGGCGTCGTCCTGCAGCACGCCCCGGGTGCGATCGTCAGACCGCGCCGGGTGCTGTCCTCGCTGGGCTTCACCGACGACTACACCGTCGCCTCCGGGCTGCGCGCCCTGCGCCGCGCGGCCCAGCGCCGCGGCGAACCGGTCGACGTGGTGGTGCTGACCTCCGGGTGCCGGACGGTCGACGACCGCTGCCCGGACGTGCTGACCGCCGCGCTGGAAGCGATGTCCCCGGCCGTGGTCGTGGCGGCCGCCGGGAACCACGGCAGCACCAGGCCCTTCTGGCCGGCCGCCGCGCCCGACGTCCTGGCGGTGGCCGCCACCGGTGCCGACGGCAAGATCGCGCCCTTCTCCAACACCGGCGACTGGGTCGACGCCGCGGCACCCGGCGTCGACGTGCGCAGCAGCTTCGTCCGCTTGACCCCCGGCGGCGGTCGCCGCTACGGCTACGCGCGCTGGAGCGGGACGTCCTTCGCCGCTCCCCGGGTGGCCGCGGTGATCGCCACCGCCCTGCAGGCGGACCGGGATCCCGCGCGGGCCCGCGACCACGTCGAGCACTTCTACCCGTACGCGACGGCGTTGCCGGAGCCCGTCGCCGCGGAGTGATCAGCTTTACCCGATCGTGCGGTATCCGGCGCCAATTGAATCTTTGCGGCCCCCTTCGTCCTCTTACTCGGTGGGAAGGAAGAGAGATCACCGAGCTCCGGAGGTGCTGGACGTGTACGAGGTCGGGGAAGCCGGTCCGGCTGCGGCGCTGCTGAATCGGGCGGCGTCAGGGGACGAACAGGCGTGGCGGGAACTGGTGGACCTGTACACGCCGGTGATCTGGGGTGTCTCGCGGGCGTTCGCCGGCACCACCGCCGACGCCGAAGACGTCTGCCAGGCGACCTGGCTGTCGCTGGCGGAGAACATCGAGCGGCTCCGGCACCCCGGGGCGCTGCCCGGGTGGCTGGTCACCACCGCGCGGCGCGAGGCGATCCGGCTGCGCCGCGCCCGCGCGCGAGAAGCACCGGTCGGGCTCGACACCGACCACCTGGGGGCGGCCGAGCACTCCGAAGCCGCCGAGAAGCTGGCGCTGCGCATGGTGTCCGGCACGCGTCTGGCGAAGGCCTTCGGCGCTCTTCCGCAGCGCTGCCAGCAGCTCCTGCGGGTCTTGGCGGTCACGCCGGAAGCGAGCTACGCCCAGGTCAGCGAGGCGTTGGGAATACCCAGAGGAACGATCGGCCCGAAGAAGGGCCGGTGCCTGGCCGAGCTGCGCAGGCGGCTCGTGGGCACCGATCTGCCCGAGGAGGTGGCGGGATGAAGCAGTCGATCCCGGCGGAACTGCGCCGGTTGCGGGAGATGTTCCAGACCCAGGACCCGGTCCCGGAACGGGTGCTGGCCGGCTCCTACGCGGCGGTCGCTCTGCGGGCGACCGGCCGAGACCGAGGAGAGCTCAAGCTCGTCGGCGATTCCGCGGACGAACTCGTCGGAGTGCGGTGCGGAAGTCCGCAGCCTCGGGTGCTGACGTTCGCGATGCCCGGACGGGTGCTGGAAATGGACCTGGTGCCCACGGCAGCCGGTCTGATCACGGTGTCCGGGTTGGTGCTCAACCGGGCCGGTCAGGCGACGCCGACCGGCGAGGTCGTGCTGCGCCACCCGGACGGTGAGCGCATCGGCGAACTGGACCGGCACGGCGCGTTCGAGGTGACCGAGGTGCCGCGCGGGCCGCTGAGCGTCGGCTTCCGCCCCGAGCGGGCCGAGGCCGCCATCGCCGATTGGCTGGTCTGTTGAGCGCCGCGACGGCGGTGGCACCGCCGCGCGCCATCGCAGCAGCGCTGCGCTGGCGCGACGAGGCGACGGCAACACCGAGGGCCGCGCTCGCCGAGGCCGAGCGGTTGCTGTCGGGCGCGGCCCCGGAAGGCGAGCTGCGGGTGCTCGCCCGGCACATCGCCGCGCTCGCGGCGGTCGAGCTCGGACAGGTCGACGAGGCCCGCGGGCACGTGCGGCTCGGGCTCTCCACCGCCCACCGCGGCGGGTGGTCGAAGCGGGCGGCGCAGCTCCAGCTGACCTTGGCGTGGATCGAGCTGGAACGCGGGGCGACCGGTGCGAGCTGGGCCAACCTCGCCGCCGCCGAACCGCACCTGCCCGCCGAAGACCGGCCGCGGGCGACCTGCTTGCGCGGACTGCTGCACTGCCAGCGCGGTCATCACCGCGACGCGCGAATCCGCTTGACCAGCGCGCTGGTGCACCTCGGAGGAGATCGGCACTGGAGCGCCAACGCGCTGCTCGGTCGCGGTCTGGCCAACCTCTACACCAACCGGTTGACCGAGGCCGAGCAGGACCTGGCCGCCGCCGAGCGGATCTTCGCCGCCGACGGCCGGGGGATGCGCGCAGCGGGCTGCACCCACAACCGGGGCTGCGTGGCGTTCCGGGCGGGCGATCTGCCCCTGGCGCTGCGGCTCTTCGAGCAGGCGGCGGACGCCGGTCTCGACGGCACCGCGAATCCGGAGGCTCTCGTCGACCGGGGCGAAGCGCTCGCCGCGGCCGGGCTGACCCGGCAGGCCCGCGCGGTCATGGAGCAGGCCGCGCAGCGGCTGGCCGCCACCGGGCGTCAGGGCAGGCTCGCCGAAACCCGGCTGGCGCTGGCCGGGTGCGCGCTGCGGGACGGCGATCCGGCCGCGGCGGCCGAGGCGGCGGGCGCGGCGCGACGCTTGTTCCGGGGCCAGAAGCGCCCGGCGTGGGCGGCTCTGGCCTCGGCGATCATGTGGCAGGCCAAGCTGGCCTCCGGGCACAACACCCGCTACGCGCTGACGGCGGCTCGCCGGGCGGCCACCGCCTGCGAGGAGTTCGGGTGGCGTGCCACCGCCGCCGAGCTCCGCCTCGCGGCCGGGCGGACAGCTCAGCTGGCGGGCCTGAACTCGGTGGCGCGCAGGCTTCTCGGGCGGTGCACCCGGCTCCGCGAGAGCACCATGCCACCGCAGCTGCGAGCTCTGGGATGGCTGGCCGAGGCGTTGCTGGCCGAACAGGAGGGCAGCACCTCGCGGCTGCTGCGGGCGTGCCGCTCCGGGCTCGAAGCCATCGACGGTCAGGCCGAGGGCATGGCCCCGTTCGAGCTGCGGGTGCACGCGCTCGGGTTGATCGACGAACTCGGCGAGGTCGCGTTGCGCGCCGCGTTGCGCATCGGTGACCCGCAGCTGGTGCTGCGCTGGACCGAGCGGTCCCGGGCCGGCGCACTGCATCGGCGGGCGCTGCGCCCGCCATCGGATCCGAGGCTCAACGCCGCCCTGGTCCGGCTGCGCGGCGCGGTGCTCGACGCGCAGCGTGCGGAGGACCCGGAGAGCGCGATGAGAAGCGTTGCCGAGCTCGAAGAACGGGTGCGGCACCAGGCGGTCCTCGTGGAGGGCCGCACGGATCGGCTGCGCGCACCCGCTGAGCTCGCCGAGATCAGCGCGGAGCTCGGCGACGCCGTGCTGCTGAGCCTGTTCTCGGAGCGGGGCAGGCTGTTCGCGGTGTCCATCGTGGACGGTGAGGTCGAGCTGCATGTGCTCGGCCCGGAAGCCGCCGCGGAGAGCCAGGCGGTCCGGCTCCGGCACCTGCTCGCACGGCAGGCCTGCGGCGTCGCCTCACGAGCGGCACCGATGTTCGAGCACGGCGTCGAGCTGGCGGCCGCCGAGCTCCAGGCGCAGCTGCTGGCGCCGGTGCTGCCCGCGCTCGGGCGGGGACGTGAACTCGTCGTGGTGCCCACCGGTCGGCTGCACCTGCTGCCGTGGGCCGTGCTGCCCGCGTGCCGGGGCACCGCGGTCACGGTCAGCCCGTCGATCCGCTGCTGGCTGGGCGGCGCGGCGCGTGCTCGCGCCGCCGATCCGGCCGGGTCCAGGGTGTGGGTGGCGGGCCCGCATCTCGACCACGCCGAATCCGAGGTCGCCGCGCTGCAGCGGCGTCACGGCGGGAGGTCGCTCACCGGGGAGGAGGCGCGAACCGATCTCGTCCTGTCCGAACTGGACGGTGCCCGGGTCGCGCACCTGGCCGCACACGGCCACTTCCGCGACGGCCAGCCGCTGCTGTCGTGCCTAGACCTCGACGACGGGCCGCTCTACGCGCACGACCTCGACGGCTTGCGCCGCAGCCCCACCACGGTCGTGCTCTCGGCCTGCGACGTCGGGAAGTCCGCGATCAGCAAGGGCGATCAGCTCAGCGGGCTGACCGCGACCCTGCTGGACCGCGGAACGGCGACGGTGATCGCGAGCGTCGTCCCGGTCCCCGACGAGCGGACCGCGGCGGTCATGCTGGCGCTGCACGACGCGCTCGACGAGGGCCTGCCACCGGCGGCCGCGCTCGCGGAAGCCCAAGCGCGGCACGGCGAAACCGGGTTCATCTGCATCGGCTACGGAGGTGGGTGAACGACTACCGCAGCTTGTGCAGGCGGCGGATGCCCTCGTCGAGGACCTCGTCCTTCTTGCAGAACGCGAAGCGCACCAGGTGCCTGAAGTCGTCGGGGTTGTCGCAGAACACCTGAACCGGGATGGCCGCGACCCCGGCGCGCTCCGGCAGCGAGCGGCAGAACTCGGCGCCATCGGTGAATCCGAGCGGTCGCACGTCGGCGCAGATGAAGTAGGTGCCCTCGCTGTCGAGCACGTCGAACCCGGCTTCGGTGAGGCCCTGCGACAGCCGGTCCCGCTTGCCCTGCAGATCGGAGCGGAGCTGGTCCACCCAGGTCAGCTCGGTGCGCAGCGCGTGCGCGACGGCCGGCTGGAACGGTGCGCCGCCGACGAAGGTCATGAACTGCTTGGCGGCGCGCACGGCTCCGACCAGCTCGGCCGGGCCGCACACCCAGCCGATCTTCCAGCCGGTGGCGCTGAAGCTCTTGCCGACGCTGGAGATCGACACGGTCCGCTCGGCCATGCCGGGAAGTCCGGCCAGCGGGTGGTGCTCGCGGCCGTCGAAGAGCAGGTGCTCGTAGACCTCGTCGGTGACCGCGACGACGTCGTTGTCCCGGCAGACCTCGGCGATCGCGGCCAGCTCGTCGTCGGTGAACACGGTTCCGGTCGGGTTGTGCGGTGAGTTGAGCACCAGCGCGCGGGTCTGCGGGCCGACGACCGACCGCAGCTGGTCGAGGTCGAGCTCGAACCGGTGATCGGGCCCCTGGCGGAGACCGACGGTCTTGCGGACCCCACCGGCCATGGCCACCGCGACCGGGTACGAGTCGTAGTAGGGCTCGATGAGCACTACCTCGTCACCGGGCTCGACCAGCGCGATCATCGTCGCCGTCAGCGCCTCGGTGGCTCCGACGGTGACCAGCACCTGGTCCTCCGGGGAGTGCTCGATGCCGTATCGGGTGGCGCGGTGCTCGCTGATGGCCGCGCGCAGCTCGGGCTCACCCGCGCCGGGCGGGTACTGGTTCACGCCGTTGGCGATGGCCTCCTGCGCGACGCGCAGCATGCTCTCCGGGCCGTCGGTGTCGGGAAATCCCTGGCCGAGGTTGACCGCGCCGGTGCGGCGGGCCAGCTCGGTGATCTCCGCGAAGATCGTGGAGGTGAAGGGCCGGAGGCGGGAGGTCAGAGCAGGAGTGCGCACGCCTGCGGAGCCTAATGCATCGAACGAGGCCCGTGACCAGCGTTTTGTTCCCGCCTCACGGGCCTCGGGGGTGGCGCTGACCCCGGAGCCGGGTGCTATGAGGAAGGCCACGCCTCCGCGTTCGCCCCGGTTCGTCCGAAAACGCTGCAACAATCGATGCGTGCACCCCACATCGGTTCCCGACACGGAAAAGCGCCGGAGTCTTCGGCGGATGAAGGCCGTTGCCACCGGATTCCTGCTGGTGGCGGTCGTGGTCTACTTCTTCGCCCGCTGGCAGGAGAACGCCGGGGCCGGCGCCTGGGTCGGCTACGTCCGGGCCGCTGCCGAGGCGGGAATGGTCGGCGCGCTGGCCGACTGGTTCGCGGTGACCGCGCTGTTCCGCCGCCCGCTGGGGTTGCCGATCCCGCACACCGCGATCATCCCGACCCGCAAGGACACCATCGGCCGCAGCCTCGGCGACTTCGTCGGCACCAACTTCCTCGCCGAGGACGTGGTGCGGGACAAGCTGCGCAGCGCGGAGATCAGCCGTCGGATCGGGCTGTGGCTCGACGACGACGATCACGCAGAGCGGGTCACCTCCGAGCTGGCCACGGCGGTGCGCGGTGCCGTGCAGGTGCTCCGCGACGACGACGTGCAGGCCATCATCGAGCACGGCGTGGTCCGCAAGCTCGTCGACCAGCAGTGGGGGCCGCCGCTGGGTCGCATCCTGGGCCAGGTGTTCAGCGACGGTTCGCACCACAAGCTGGTCGACCTGGTCTGCGACCGCGCCTACGACTGGGTGCGCGACAACCACGAGACCGTGCTGCGGGTGGTCAGCCAGCGGGCTCCGTCCTGGTCGCCGAAGTTCGTCGACGCGATGCTCGCGGACAAGATCTACGCCGAGGTGCTCTCCTTCGCCTGGGCGGTGCGGACCGACTCCGAGCACCCGATGCGGCAGGCCGTGGACCGCTTCCTCGTCGAGTTCGCCGAGGACCTGCAGCACGACGAGAAGACGATGGCCAGGGCCGAGCAGATCAAGCACCAGGTGCTGGAGCACCCCGAGGTGCAGAACCTGGTGTCCTCGGCCTGGGGCACCGCGAAGAAGATGCTGCTCAACGCCGCCGAAGACCCCTCAAGCGAGCTGCGCGTGCGGGTCAGGGACGGTCTCCGCTCGCTCGGCGCCCGGCTGCACACCGAACCCGAGCTGCGAGCCAAGGTCGACGGCTGGCTGGAGGGAGCTGCGACCTACGTCGTGGCGAACTACCGGGACGAGCTGACGACGCTGATCACCGACACCGTGGAGCGCTGGGACGCCCAGGACACCTCGCGCAAGATCGAGCTCCAGGTCGGTCGCGACCTGCAGTTCATCCGCATCAACGGCACCGTGGTCGGCGCCCTGGCCGGCCTGGCGATCTACACGATCTCGGAGCTGCTGTTCTGAGGTTCCGCCACCGGCGCCCGGAGCGCGGCTAAGCCGTGGTGTGCCTCTCGCGCCAGGAGCGGGCCTTCTCCCTGTTGCCGCAGACGCGCATCGAGCACCAGGTGCGGGATCGGTTGCGGGAGCGGTCGTAGAACGCCCACAGGCAGTCCTCGGCCGGGCAGATCTTGATCCGATCCCAGTGCTCGGTGTGCACCAGGCGCGCGGCGGCCACCAGAACGCTGCCGAGCGCGTCCACGCCGACCAGCGATGGGACGCCGTTGCGCAGCTGGACCTGCACCGGCCACGTCGTGTTCGCGAAGTCCGCGGGGCGCACCCCGCAGGACACCGCCGAGCGCATCGTGTCGCGCATCTCGCGGGCGGCTTCGACCTCGGGAACCACGACCATTCCGCGTTCGGTGCACCACCGCTGCCAGTCGGCGTGATCGTCGAGGACTTCGGTGCCCTTCTCCGCGTCACAGGTGTTGAGGAAGGCCAGGACTAGCTCGATGTCGTGGTCGAAGTCGAGTCCGACCGCCTCCAGCACGGGCGCGCGGTCCACTTCCGGAGCGACAGCTCTGCTGTTCACGGACACCATCGTAAGCCAGTAGGGGGTTGCGGCCGACCCCGCTAACCAGCATTCTGCCTCTTGACGGTTAGTAACCGTCGTCACTGATTCACAGGTTAGAGAGGGAAGCAGATGACCGCGCTGAAGCTCGCCGCGTACGCGATCGATTGCACCGACCCGCGCCGGCTCGCCGAGTTCTACGGGCGCTTGCTCGGCTGGGAGATCGACGAGCCGGAGTCCGAGGATCACTGGGTGGAGCTCGCCGATCCGTCGGGCGGGGCGCCGCTGGCCTTCCAGCTGGTCCCGGACCACCGGCCCTCCAGCTGGCCGAGCCAGGAGGTTCCGCAGATGGCGCACCTCGACGTCCGGGTGTCCACCCTCGACGAGGGGCACGAGCGGGCGCTGGCGGCGGGCGCCGTCCAGTTGCCGCAGCCGGCTGATCAGCTGAACGCGAAGTTCCGCGTCTACGCCGATCCGGAAGGTCACCCCTTCTGCATGTGCGCATGTCAGTAGGTTGTTCGCGGAGTGGGTGCAGGGTGTTAGCTGCGTGCTTGCAATAGTTAGCACTCGGCGTTATCGTGGGTCTTGATCCGGAGAGGTGCCCGATGGAGCGGATGGACAAAGCCGTCCCCAAAGCTGTGAACCAAGCGGTCAGCGACCTCGGGAGCTACATCCGGACCCAACGCAACAACGCGCAGATCTCGTTGCGGCAGCTGGCGAAGCTCGCCGGAGTGTCCAACCCGTATCTGAGCCAGGTCGAACGCGGCCTGCGCAAGCCGAGCGCGGAGATCCTGCAGCAGATCGCCAAGGGTCTGCGGATCTCCGCCGAGGCGCTCTACGTGCAGGCCGGGATCCTGGAAAGCCGCGAGTCAGGGCCCGTGGTCGACGCGGTCCTCGCCGACCCGGAGCTCAACGAGCGGCAGAAACAAGTGCTTCTGGACATCTACTCCTCGTTCCGGCGCGAGCAGGACGCCGCGGAGGGCGGGGACACCGACGGGAACACCCACCAACCCGAGGAGTGAACCGCGATGCCGGCTTTCCCCAAGACCGACGACGTGAACAAGGCCTTCAAGGACGGCGTCGACCAGGCGCGCACCCCGCTGCTGGCGGCCCTGGGCGCCGGTGACCTGGCTGCTCAGGCCGTGCTCGACGCGGTGAACAAGTTCCGCACGCAGGTCAACGAGCGCACCGAGTCCGCCCGCTCCGAGCTGCCGAAGGACTTCACCGAGTTCAAGGCCAAGCTGGACCCGTCCGAGGTCCGCAAGCAGCTGGAGACCTACGGCGAATCGGCCCGCAAGCTCTACGACCAGCTCACCGAGCACGGTGAGGAGACCTTCAAGAAGCTGCAGGACACCTCGCAGGTGAAGAAGGTCCGCGAGCAGGTGGGCACCGCTCAGGGCCGGGTCGAGAACACCGTCGGCGACGTGCGCGGACTTGCCGACGACGTGCTGGGCCGGGTCACCCGGACCTTCACCAAGGAGGAGGCCGAGGCTTCGGGCACCGCCCAGTCGACCCCGGCCGAGCCCGCGGCGAAGCCGGCCGAGGCCAAGGTTGCCCCGCAGCCTGCGGAGACCGAGCCCGCCGAGGCGAAGCCCGCTGCGACGAAGCCCGTCGAGCCGAAGCCCGCTGCGGCCAAGGCCACCCCGGCGGCCAAGCCGACCACCCCGAAGGCGACCACCGCCAAGAAGTCGACCACCCCCAAGACCAGCGGCAACTGATCACCGCGAGCGCCGGTCCCGGTACCCGATGGGTGCCGGGACCGACCGCTGTGAAGGCGGGTGCCTTCCGCTGCGCCCAGCACGTAAGGTGGAGACGTGGGTTTTTCGAGCGGAATGCCGCTGTACTGGTGGATCCTGTCGGTCATCTGGATCGTGGGCATCCCGGTCGGTGTTTTCGCGTTCGTGCACGCCGCGCTGCAGCGCGCGGATGCCTTCACGGCCGCGGACAAGCTGAACAAACTGGCCTGGATGGGGATCACCGGTGCCGCCGCGCTCCTGCTGATCCTCGACATGCGCGGTCCGTACGGGATCATCTGGATCGCCGGCCTGGTCGCCGCGCTCGTCTACATCGTCGACGTCCGGCCCAAGGTCAAGGAAGTCCAGGGGCGGTCCTGGTAGTGCGCACCCGCTCGCGGGTGCTCGGAACCGGAGCCCCGGTGACGCTCGTCGTGCACGGACTCGGCGCGACCGAGGGCGAAGCGCGGATCCCCGCGTCCGGATTGCGCGGCACACGGGTAGTGGTGACCTTGCCCGGCCACGGGTCGGCGCCGGACGCTCCGGCCGGTTACTGGAACTACGGTTCTGTCGCCGCAGACGTGCTCGCGGTCGCCGACGAGGTCGGTGCGACCCAAGCCGTCGGCGTCTCGCTCGGATCCGGTGCGCTGACCCGTATCGCCGCCGAACACCCCGACCGCTTCCAGCGGCTCGCGCTGCTGCTCCCCGCCGCCCTGGACCGTCCTCGTGAGCCGGCTGCCGCCTGGGCTTACGAGCGCCTAGCCGATGCGGTCGCCGCCGACGACGGCGGTGCGAGCCTGCGCGAGGTCCTGGCCGCCGAGGTCCCGTCGGGTGTTGAGGTCGGCGATCATCTCGATCAGCGGGCCCGCGCGCTCGCCCGGCTCTCCGAAGCTTTGCGCGACCTGCCCGATCAGGTCCCCGTCCTGGACGCGGGCGCTCTGGCCGAGGCCACGGCCGAGGTGCTGGTCATCGGCGCGACCGAGGACCCCATGCACCCGGCGTCGGCCGCGAAGGCGACCGCTGCGGCGTTCCGCGAGGCGCGGCTGGAGCTCCTGGAGTCGCAGGCACCGATGCTCACCCACCGCAGGCAGCTCCGGGACCTGCTGACGAACTTCCTGCGCTGAAGCCTCTATCGTGCGGGTCATGGGATTCGACTGGTCCGATGCGGCGGGGAAGCTGGACGTCACCACTGCGCTCGAACGGCTGGACCTGCTGGCCGACCCGGTCGCCGAGTCCGTGCGCGGCATCGGTGACGAGCGGGTGGGTGCCACCGAGATCGACCCCGAACTCGCCGACACGGCCGCGTTCTGCGAGCAGTACGGCTCACCGCTGGAGCGCTCGGCGAACTGCGTGGTGGTAGCGGGCAAGCGGTCCGGTGAGGTCCGCCACGCGGCGTGCGTCGTGCTGGCCACCACTCGCGCCGACGTCAACGGCGTGGTCAAGCGTCGGCTCGACGTCCGCAAGGCGTCCTTCGCCGCGATGGACGTGGCCGTGGCCCTGACCGGCATGGAGTACGGCGGGATCACCCCGTTCGGGCTTCCCGAGTCGTGGCCGGTCCTGATCGACCCGGGGGTCCTGGAAGCGGGCGTGGTGGTCGTGGGGAGCGGCCTCCGCCGCAGCAAGATCATCACCCCGGCGGACGTCCTCGCAGGACTCCCCGCGGCGGAAGTCCTCGAAGACCTCGCCCGCTGAGCGTCGTGTGGCCGTGCGGCAGTTTTGGTCCGAACCGTCCACCGTCAACGTCCCTTTTGCCCGGACAGTTCGGACCAAAACTGCCCTAGGTCCAGGACCGCAGGTCCGCCACGAGGCTCGGAAGCCGGGCGCTCAGAAGACGACCGTGCGCTGGGCGTGGACCAGGACCCTGTCCTCGACGTGGGCTCGGAGTCCCTTGGCCAGGACCATCTTCTCGATGTCGCGGCCCTTGCGGACCATGTCGGCCACGTCGTCGGTGTGATCCACCCGGATCACGCCCTGCTCGATGATCGGTCCCGCGTCGAGCTCCGCCGTCACGTAGTGGCAGGTCGCGCCGATCAGCTTCACCCCGCGCTCGTAGGCCTGGTGGTAGGGCCTGGCCCCGGCGAACGACGGCAGGAAGCTGTGGTGGATGTTGATCGCCTTCCCGGTCCACCGCTCGCACAGCTCCGGCGGCAGCACCTGCATGAACCGGGCCAGCACGATCGCGTGCGGGTCGTGCTCCTCCGCCAACGCCCTGACCCGGTCGAACGCAGCCGCCTTGGCGTCGGGGTCCTTGCTGAAGGGCACGTGGTGGAACGGGATCCCGTGCGCCTCGGTGATCGCGCCGAGCTCGGGGTGGTTCCCGATCACCGCGCACAGCTCGACGTCCAGCTCTCCCGAGGAGACCCGGCCGAGCAGGTCGTGCAGGCAGTGCGCTTCCTTCGACACCAGGACGACGACCCGGCGGCGCTCGCCGGTGTCCCAGATCCGCCACTCGGCGCGATCGCTGAGCTCCCCGGCGACGTTGGCGAAGCGTTCGCGCAGCTCGTCGATGCCGAAGGGCAGCGAGTCGGCGCGCACCTCCTGCCGGGTGAAGAACCAGCCGGTCGCCGTGTCGGTGTGGTGGCCGGCCTCCACGATCCAGCCGCCGTGCTCGGCGAGGAAACCGGAGACGCGGGCGACGATCCCGGTGCGGTCGGGGCAGCCGAGGCTGATGACGAAACGGCGTTCGGAAGAGCTCACGAACGTGATTGTTGCAGGTGGGGTGGGTTCTCTCAGCGTCCGGCCGCCACCGCGGCGAGCGCGGTGTCGCCGGTGACCACAGCGGAGCTCGGCCGTCCCCACACGCGTCGGTAGAGGGCGTCGGCGGTGCCGGCGATGGTCGCGCCGGTCTCCAGCCCGGCGTCGGACGGAGCGCCGGTCGTCGGCGGTTCGCCCGCCCGGTAGGTCACCAGCCAGGCCCGGCCCGCGTCCGCCGCGTGGTAGAGCGCGGTGCCCTCGTGCTGCCGGGTCGTCCAGTCGCCCAGCGGCAGCAACCTGGTCAGCATCTCGTCGATGCCGTCGGCCGCCAGCTCGGGATCGAAGAACAGGTCACCGCCCTGCCCGAGGGCGAGTTCGACGTCGAGGCGGTGGATGGCGGTCTCGTGCGCGACCCGCCGGGCCCAGTCCGCGGGGGTGGCGCTGGTGGAGAACCACCACACCTCGCGATCGAGGTCCATCGTGGACAGACGGGTGCGCAGGTCCTCGCGGAGCTCGTCCCACCAGGACAGCGCGGCGTCGAAATCCGCCGGTGCCTCGGCGACTTCCGGCCTGATGCCGCCGGGCTCGACCTCCAGCGACGTCCGGGCGCGCGCGTAGGCGCGGGCGACGTGACCGGTGAGCCGCCGGACGTCCCAGCCCGGGCAGGTGGGCACGGCGGTGTCCGGGTCCGCCTGCAGCACCGCGCGCCGGAAGGACTCCGCCTGCTCCTGGAACGCCCTGAGGTGGAAGTCGAGAGCCATGCCCCCATTAAAGTCGCTGTCGTCCCGGACGGGAAAGGAACGGCGCCCGCGCGGGTCGTCGGAGATCTCGGATCAGATCTCCGGGGCGACCGTCGTCCAGGGGACGGTGAGCTCGCCGAGTCGCCAGCGGCGGCGCCGGTCGAGCACCGGCCATCCCCGCTCGGCGAACAGGCCGACGGCGTGCGCCCAGCGCGCCCGGGGCCCGAAGGTGGCCAGCGGAGCGGCCTTGGCCCAGCAGGCGTCGAGCTCGGTGAGCAGCGCGTGGATCCGCTCACCGGGAACGTTGCGGTGGATCAGCGTCTTGGGCAGGCGTTCGGCGAGATCGGACGGCCTTTCGATGTCCGAGGGCAGGCAGGCGAAGGTGAGCGTGCGCGGCCCTTCCCGGGTGAGGGTCACCCAGCAGCAGCGGCGGCCGATCTCGTCGCAGGTGCCCTCGACCAGCAGCCCCTCGGGTGCGAGCCGGGAGCACAGCTCGTCCCAGGCCTTCCGGGCTTCCGGTTCGGTGTACTGGCGCAGCACGTTGAGCGCGCGGATCAGGGCGGGCCCGGAGGAGCCGCGAATCCCGGCGGCGAGCCCGGCGAGTTCGAAGCCGCCGCGGCGGAACTCCAGCCGGGGAGGGTCGGCGACGGCCTTGCCCGCCGCGACCCGATCGGGGTCGATCTCCAGGCCGACGACCCGCAGCCGCGGGTGCAGGCCGGACAGCCGCTGCGCGAGTTCGACCGTGGTCGTCGGGGTGGCGCCGTAGCCGAGGTCGATGACCACCGGCTCGTCCGAGCTGCTCACGGCCCGCGCCACCTGCGGTGTTCCCGCGATCCAGCGGTCGATGCGGCGCAGCCGGTTGGGGTTGGTGGTGCCCCGGGTCGGCATGCCCATCGCGCGGGCGCGGCCGGCCGCGAGCCGGGGGTTGCGCTTCTTCGGAGCGTTCATCGCGGCTCAGCCGCGCTGGGCCAGCCAGGCGGCGGTGAAGTTGTCCTCGTCCACCAGCATCTTCTGCACCTGGTCGACGACGAGGTCTTCGAGCTTGCCGGAGACGAAGGGGACGGTGACCTTGACCGAGCCCTCCACGACGAGCTCGCTGACGGCGGTGCCGGTGGGCGACACGAGGTCGCGCAGCCACATCGATCCGGTGACCGAGCACGGCGCACCGGCGATCTCCGCGGCGATCTCGCCCGTGTAGTGGCCGTCCTCCTCGCGCCGCCAGGACTCGCTGCGGTCGATGAGGAGGTCGCCGCCGACGACCGTCCGGGCCAGCGACGGGAGCTTGTCGGCCGGGATGCCCTGCCGGGTCTGGAAGCGAGCGCCGTCATCGGTGTCCACGTGCTTGACCAGCGACGCGGTGGAGCCGCCGAGCTCCTCGAGACGTGCTGCGAGGTAATCGGAATCGATCAGCGCCCGGTACACCTCGACGGCGGACCGTTCGGAGGTGCTGCGGTGCTCGATGCGGCGTGCCATGCAGCGGAGGTTACCTTTGGCAATCGTGAGTGCCTCCATGTCCGGTGCCGAAGAAGTGCGCGACAACACCGCCCTGCCCGGGGAACGAGCGGGCCGCGGGTCGCCGCTCGCCGAGCACACGAGCCTGCGGCTCGGTGGTCCCGCGACCGGCACGGTGGTCGCCACCAGCGACGACGAGCTGATCGACGCGGTCCGGGCGGCCGACGACGGGGGTCACCGCCTGCTGGTGCTCGGCGGCGGTTCGAACCTGGTCATCAGCGATGCGGGGTTCGACGGTCACGTCGTGCGCATCGCCACGAAGGGCCGCGAGTACGACAACGTCGGGGACGGCGCGGTCCAGCTCACCGCCGAGGCGGGTGAGGACTGGGACGAGGTGGTCGCCGACTCGGTCGAGCAGGGGCTGGGCGGGCTCGAATGCCTGTCGGGCATCCCCGGCCTGGCCGGCGCGACCCCGGTGCAGAACGTCGGCGCCTACGGTGTGGAGATCTCCGAGCTGCTGGTCTCGGTGGACCTGCTGGACCGCGGCACCGGTCGGGTGCGCACCGTGCAGGCCGCCGATCTGGGCCTGACCTATCGCAACAGCGTCCTCAAGCACAGCCACGCGGCGGTGGTGCTGCGCGCGCGGTTCCTGCTCCGCGACAGCGGGCTGTCGGAGCCGATCCGCTACGCGGAGCTCGCCCGGACGCTGGGCGTGGAGCCCGGCGAGCGGGTCGAGGCGGCGAAGGCGCGGCAGGCGGTGCTGGAGCTCAGGCGCGGCAAGGGCATGGTGCTCGACCCCGACGATCACGACACCTGGAGCGCGGGCTCGTTCTTCACCAACCCGATCATCGCCGAGGCGGACCTGCCCGAGGTGATCGCGGGCATCGCCGCGAAGGTCGGTGCCGACCAGCGGATTCCGCAGTACCCCGCCGAGGGCGGTGGCAAGCTGTCCGCGGCGTGGCTGATCGAGCGGGCCGGTTTCGCCAAGGGTCACCAGGGGCCGGGCGGGCGCGTGGCGCTGTCGAGCAAGCACACCCTCGCGCTGACCAACCGAGGCGGGGCCACCACCGCTGATCTGCTGGAACTCGCGCGCGAAGTCCGGGACGGCGTGCGTTCCGCCTTCGGGGTCACCCTCGTGCCGGAGCCGGTCATGGTCGACTGCGAGGTCTGACTAGCGACCGTAAGGGTGACTCTTAGTGACTGATTGATAACCCTGAGTGTTAAATGGTGTGGGTGGAGGGGCCCGCATGCTGAGCATCAGGGAACTGAGGGACCGGGCGGTGATCCGCCCCATCAAGCGCGCCGTCGAGGATCAGCTGCTGGATCTGCCCGGCGTGACCGGCGTGGACATCGGCAGCAGGACGCGCGCGGGGAGTCGTCTCCGGGAGCAGGCGATCGTCGTGTCTGTGGTCGGCAAGCGACCGCGCGAGTCACTCGATCGTGCCGCGTGCGTGCCCGCCGAGGTGTTCGGCATCCCGACCGACGTCGTCGAGGAGCAGCCGGTCCTCCAGCACATCCACCGCGCGTGCGACGAGCAGCTGCCCTGGCCGAGGCGGACGATCGGTTCCGACGGTGGTCACCCCGGATGCCCGCTCCGCGCTGTGCGCGGCGGCAGCGGGCTCGCGCCGTGCCGGTCGGTCCGGATGGGGGTGCGCGACTACCACCGCATCGGCACCCTCGGGGTGATCGTGACCAGCGACTCCGCCGAGCCGATGGGGCTGACGACCTTCGACGTCGGCTGCCTGGACGACGCGTGGTCGGTGGGCGACCGGATGACCGACGCGGACAGCGGCCGGGTCCACGCCGAGCTGGCGCGCGCGGCGTTGTCCGGCCGGGTCGACGCGGCCGCCGTCAGCCTGGTCCCCGGGCTCGCGGCCTCGCGCGAGATCGGCGCCCTGGGGCCGGTGACCGGCCACGCCCGGGCCTACCCCGGCGAGCTGGTCCGCAAGCACGGGTTCGGCACCGGTCTCACCGACGGCTTCGTGACGTCCGTGGACGCCACCATCCGGGTTGATCACGGGGTGGCCTTGGGGGTGCGGGTGCTGCGGGAGCAGATCCGGATCACCACCGACCAGCCGCGGTTCTGCGGTCAGGGCGACGCGGGCGCGGCCGTGGTCGACCCGGCGGGCCGCCTGGTCGGTCTGCACGTGGCCGGTGCGGGGGACGGCGCGATCGGGTACGCGACTCCCATCGGGGACGTGCTCTCCGAGTTGGACGTCCGGCTGAATCCGCAATCGCAACCGCTCGGCGTCTGAGGGCATTTCGCGCGCATCGTCCCGGATTCCTCTCCGAAAGTCCTTTTCGGCGGAATGCGCGCCTCGCGATCCGGTTGACGTGCTCGTCGGCTCCTGTGATGCGATGCACAGCGGCGTTCGGACATCTTTTCGGGCCGCCACACGTCTTTCTCTGTGGGGGCGGGAAATCCGTCGGCCGGGGAGAAGCGGCAAAGTGACCGCCTTTTCGGCGATGTCCTTTTTGCTTAGTTCTGAACTCAATTTCAGAGAGGATTTTTCAAGGTGAGTGGTGTGATGCGGCTGCCGTGGCGCGTGGTGTTGGGTGCGCTGGCGGCCGTCCTGCTGATCTCGAGCTGTTCCGGGCAGCCTCAGGGGCAGCCCGAACCCGCTCCGCCGGTCGCCGCGGTCCACTTCGAACCGGGTGCCGGTGCGGGTGAGGTCAGTCCGACCGCTCCGATCAAGGCCACGGTCGACAAGGGCCGCTTCGAGTCCGTTCAGTTGACCAACGCCGATGGCAAGGCCGTCGCCGGGCAGCTGTCGCCCGACGGCAAGAGTTGGCAGGCCACCGAGGCGTTGGGCTACGGCAAGGACTACACGTGGTCCGGTCAGGCCGTGGGTGCTGACGGGAAGAAGGCGCCGGTGCAGGGCTCCTTCACGACGGTGCAGCCGAAGAAGACCGTCCGCGCCACGGTCAACCCGACCGACGACGCCCAGGTCGGCGTCGCGATGCCGATCAGCGTCAAGTTCGACGAGCCCGTCAAGGACAAGGCCGCCGCGGAGCGAGCGCTGAGCGTGCAGGCCTCGAAGCCGGTCGAGGGCTCGTGGGCGTGGCTGTCGGACAAGCAGGTCGACTACCGGCCCAAGGAGTACTGGCCTGCCAACACGCACGTCACGGTCAAGGCCGACCTCTACGGCGTGCCCTACGGCAACGGGGCCTACGGCCTCGCCGACCTGACCAGCGATTTCGACATCGGCCGCGCGCAGATCGTCAAGGCCGCGGTGGGCACCCACCAGATGGTGGTGATCCGCGACGGCAAGCAGGTCGCCAGCTACCCGGCCAGCTACGGCGAGGAGTACGACCCCGGGCGCAACACCCCGAACGGCACGTACATCGTGATGCAGAAGAACCCCGTCGAGATCATGGACAACCCGCGCTACGGCTACCACGACGTGCGCAAGACGTTCGCGGCCCGCTTCTCCAACCACGGTGAGTTCATCCACGAGAACCAGGAGAACGCCGCGGCGCTGGGCAAGGTCAACAACTCGCACGGTTGCGTCAACCTCAGCGCCGCCGACGCGAAGGCCTACTACGACAGCGCCCTGCTGGGCGATCCCGTCGAGGTGACCGGATCGGCCAGCGCGATGGAGCCGCGCTACGACGTCTACGACTGGATCCTGTCCTGGGACCAGTGGAAGGCGAAGTCCGCCCTCTGATCGATGGTGGTGGGGGGTGGGGAAGTTTTCATGAAAACTTCCCCACCCCCACCCCACAGCACGCCGTCCGGAGGGCCTGTGACGGTAGCCACCGGGGGGCTGCGGAGCGGAGGTCCCGCCGTCTCTCGGGGGTAGCGTCGTGGGCTGGCTCCGAGGTTTCGACGCGTCGACGGGAATGTTTCGGCGGCGTGCGGTGTCGGGGTTGATCGGGTCCGAACAACTCGGGCCGACCGGCTTGCGATGGGCAGCAGATGACTTCCAGGACATTACGCATGCGGCCTCGCCGCGCCGCCGTCTTCTCGTTGCACACCTCGCCGCTGGAGCAGCCCGGCACGGGTGACGCGGGCGGGATGAACGTCTACATCGCCCAGACGTCCCGCCGGCTGGCCGAACTGGGCACCGAAGTGGAGATCTTCACCCGCGCCACCTCGTCCGACGTCCCGCCGATCGCGGAACTGGCGCCCGGGGTGCTGGTCCGCAACGTCGTCGCGGGCCCGTTCGAGGGCCTGGACAAGAACGAACTCCCCTCGCAGCTGTGCGCGTTCGCCGCAGGCGCGCTGCGGGTGGAGGCCCGGCACGAACCGGGCTACTACGACCTCGTGCACTCGCACTACTGGTTGTCCGGGCAGGTCGGCTGGCTGGCGCGGGAGCGCTGGGGCGTGCCGCTGGTGCACACCGCGCACACCTTGGCGAAGGTCAAGAACGCGAGCCTGGCCGAGGGGGATTCACCGGAGCCGCGGGTCCGGGTCCTCGGTGAGGAGCAGGTCGTGGACCAGGCCGACATGCTCGTGGCCAACACGGAGTTCGAGGCCACCGACCTCGTCGATCGCTACGGCGCCGATCCCGGTGCGGTGGCCACCATCCCGCCCGGTGTGGACGTGGACGTCTTCACGCCCGGCGACGTGCAGGCCGCGCGCGACCAGCTGGGCGTTCGGCCCGGGTCCCTGGTGCTGGCGTTCATCGGGCGGATCCAGCCGTTGAAGGCCCCGGACGTGCTGCTGCGCGCCGCGGCCGAACTGCTGCAGCGCCGCCCCGAGCTGCGCGAACGACTGGTCGTGCTGGTCGTGGGCGGTCCGTCCGGCAGCGGTCTGGAGCGCCCGCGCGCCTTGCAGCAGCTGGCGGTGGACCTGGGGATCGACGACGTGGTGCGCTTCTTGCCGCCGCGCGGCGGAGCGGAGCTGGCGCAGGTGTACCGGGCCGCCGACGTGGTGGCGGTGCCCAGTCACAACGAGTCCTTCGGGCTGGTCGCGCTGGAGGCGCAGGCGTGCGGCACGCCGGTGGTGGCCGCGGCGGTGGGCGGCTTGCCGGTCGCGGTCCGCGACGGCGTGTCGGGGCTGCTCGTCGACGGTCACCGAACCGAGCAGTGGGCCGAGGCGCTCGGCTCGCTGGTGCTCGACGCGGGCTTGCGGGAGCGGCTGGCGAGCAACGCGCGCGGGCACGCGACGGCGTTCTCGTGGTCGCGGACCACCGAGTCGCTGCTCGACGCCTACGCGCAGGCCAAACTGTCCTTCCACCGGAGTCTGCCGATCGAGGAGGTGACGGCGTGAGCCCCGAGCAGGTGATCACGTCCACGCTGGAGGCCAACGAGCTCGCCTACCAGGACAAGGGTGACGGCCGGTACTTCGTGACGTTGCCGGGGACGAAGAAGCTGCAGACCAACTGCTGGCTGATCGTCGCCGAGCACGCGCTGCTCGTGGAGGCGTTCGTCTGCAGGCAGCCGGACGAGGCTCACGAGAACGTCTACCGCTACCTGCTGCGCCGGAACGCGAAGCTCTACGGCGTCCACTACACGATCGACAAGACCGGGGACATCTACCTGGTGGGCCGGATCGGTCTGCACGCGGTCACCGCGGAGGAGCTGGACAGGATCCTCGGCCAGGTCCTGGAGGCGGCCGACGGGGACTTCAACACCCTCCTGGAGCTCGGCTTCGCCACGGCCATCCGCAGGGAGTGGGCCTGGCGCGAGTCCCGAGGAGAATCCCTCGCCAACCTCCAACCCTTCAAGCAACTGGTAGACGAGGACTGAAGGCAAAAGCCACAAAAGAGCACGTCAGGCAAGCGCCAAGGGCGCTTTCTCCTTGCCCCACCCGAGCAACTGACACCGCCGGGGGTTCTGAGCGGCTTCGTGGCGAGCACGCCGCGACGATGTGTATTGGCATACATGAGGAGTGGCGCGCGGAGTCCACGGAGCCGCTCAGGTTCCCCTACTGGCACCGCCAAGCAAAAGGACCACGGTCAGAAGAACAAGAAAACCCCACGAGGGGGGCGGCTCGGGAGAGAGGGGGAGTCACGAGCTCGAGCCGCCCCACCACGGTGGTCCCGCCGGAGAGCCGTAGGGCGGGGGGCACCCTGTGGCCTGGCGGGTGCGGTTCGTTGGGGGAGCTGAACCGCGTTTCTCGCTCTCGCAGGATCGGGGAGTGCGTGGGAGCCGATCAAGGAGAGCATTGTCAACTTCGCAGAGTTACGTAGCCGCCACAAGGCCGCCGCATTACTCCATTCGTGTGATGTTGTGTATGAAATCTAAGGCAGCTGCCCTGGAGAAGCCCATATCTTCGACGGAAAGTGACGATCGCCACGGTCGTGTCACATCCGGGCGGTGATCCCGTAACTCTCGGGTGAACCTCACAACCTCGCTGCCTCGCGAATCGGTGCGGATAGCCTGGGGCCATGACTTCGACTTTGGTGCTGCTGCGGCACGGTGAGAGCACGTGGAACGCCGAGAACCTGTTCACCGGCTGGGTGGACGTCCCGCTGTCGGACAAGGGCCAGGCCGAGGCCAAGCGCGGCGGTGAGCTGCTGCGCGAGGCGGGGACGCTGCCGGACGTGCTGCACACCTCGCTGCTGCGCCGCGCGATCTCCACCGCCAACATCGCCCTGGACGGCGCCGACCGGCACTGGATCCCGGTCAAGCGCGACTGGCGGCTCAACGAGCGCCACTACGGCGCCTTGCAGGGCAAGAACAAGAAGCAGACGTTGGAGGCCTACGGCGAGGAGCAGTTCATGCTCTGGCGCCGCTCCTACGACACCCCGCCGCCGGAGATCGAGCTCGGCGACGAGTTCAGCCAGGACGCGGACCCGCGCTACGCCGACCTCGGTGCCGAGATGCCGCGCACCGAATGCCTCAAGGACGTGGTGGCCCGGCTGCTGCCGTACTGGGAGTCGGCGATCGTGCCGGATCTCAAGGCCGGCAAGGTCGTGCTGGTCGCAGCCCACGGCAACTCGCTGCGCGCGCTGGTCAAGCACCTGGACGGGATCTCCGACGAGAAGATCGCCGGGCTGAACATCCCCACCGGCATCCCGCTGCGCTACGACCTCGACGAGAACTTCAAGCCCACCAACCCGGGCGGCACCTACCTGGACCCGGAGGCCGCCGCTCAGGCCGCCGCGGCCGTGGCCAACCAGGGTCGCTGAACCCGAGCCGACGACGGAGGGCGTCTCGGAGCACGCATCCGAGGTGCCCTCCAGTCGTCACTCACGTGGGTGATGGGTGGCGAGAATTCGCCCACTTGCCCAACGGAGCGCTACGGAAGCCCGGTCGGTAGCTGAACCCCCTCCGATCAGGGGGTGAACCACAGGTGAAGAAGCTCCCGATTCGTGTCATGGGCGTCACTGAACGCCCTCGTGGACTGGCATTTCCCCACCACCGCTTGCTTACGATGCAGATGTGACCGCTTTGGGCTACACCGCCCTGATCATCGCCGCGCTCCTGCTGGGCGCGGCCGGCGGATTCGTGGCAGCCGGAGGATCCCGGCCCTACCGCAAGTCCAAGCCGCAGGGCCCCACCGTCGCCGAGCTCCTGCAGCGCCAGGTGCACACCAGCACCAGCGGGGTCGTGCTCCTCAACCGCTTCGGCGACGTGGTGCTGCACAACCCGCGCGCCGTGGAGCTCGGCGTCATCCACGACTACCGGGCCGATCCCCGCGCGCAGAAGGCCGCTGAGCGGGCGCGCGAGACCGGCGAGACGGTGACCGTCGACCTCTGCCCGCTGGACGGGCGGGCCTCGCTGTCCGGCCGTGCTCCGAGCGCCGTGCTCGGTGACGTCCGGTCGCTCGGCGACGGCTTCACCGTCGTCGATGCGGCCGACCAGTCCGACTCGGTGCGCCTGGAGGCGACCCGGCGCGACTTCGTCGCCAACGTCAGCCACGAGCTCAAGACCCCGGTGGGGGCGCTGGCGCTGCTGGCCGAAGCGCTGCTGGACAGCGCGGACGACCCGGAGGAGGTGCGGCGCTTCTCCACCAAGATCCTGCACGAGTCGACCCGCCTGGGAACGCTCGTGTCCGAGCTGATCGCGCTGTCCCGCCTGCAGGGCGCGGAGCGGTTGCCGGAGCTCACCACGATCGACGTCGACGAGGTGGTCGAGGAGGCGCTGGGGCGCTCCCGGCTGCCCGCCGAGTCCGCGGGCATCGAGATCGCGGTCGACGGATCGTCCGGTTACCTGCTGGAAGGCGACCGGGCGTTGCTGGTCACCGCGCTGACCAACCTGGTCACCAACGCCATCAACTACTCGTCCCACGGGAGCCCGGTGTCGATCTCGCGCCGGCTGTCCGAGGACTACGTCGAGATCGCGGTCACCGACCGCGGTATCGGCATCGAAGCCGAGCACCACGAAAGGGTGTTCGAGCGGTTCTTCCGGGTGGATCCCGCTCGTTCGCGGGCCACCGGCGGTACCGGTTTGGGGTTGGCCATCGTCAAGCACGTCGCCGCGAACCACGGAGGCGAGGTGAAGCTGTGGAGCAGACCGGGGACGGGCTCCACCTTCACGCTCCGGGTGCCCAGGCACAGCGCCGGCGAGATCGACGGCGAGGAGCCGACCACCGAACCCGATCGGGCGGCACCTGCCGCGCGGTCCACCACCGAAAGTGCGGACGGCGTGACAACCGTCGAAACGGGAGGAGTCCGGTGACCAGAGTGTTGATCGTGGAGGACGAGGAGTCCTTCGCCGACCCACTTGCCTTCCTGCTGCGCAAGGAGGGATTCACGGCCGCCGTAGCGACCAACGGCACCGATGCCCTGGACGAGTTCGACCGCAACGGCGCGGACATCGTGCTGCTGGACCTGATGCTGCCCGGGATGAGCGGCACGGACGTGTGCAAGCAGCTGCGGCAGCGCTCCGCGGTCCCGGTGATCATGGTGACCGCCCGCGACAGCGAGATCGACAAGGTCGTGGGCCTGGAGCTCGGCGCCGACGACTACGTCACCAAGCCCTACTCGGCGCGCGAGCTGATCGCCCGGGTGCGGGCGGTGCTGCGCCGCCGCGGTGAGGCGGAGGAGCTGCAGCCGCAGGTGCTGGCGGCCGGTCCGGTGCGGCTGGACGTCGAGCGGCACGTGGTGACCGTGGAGGGCGAGGACGTGAGCCTGCCGCTCAAGGAGTTCGACCTGCTTGAGTACCTGCTGCGCAACGTCGGCCGGGTGCTCACCCGCGGTCAGCTCATCGACCGGGTGTGGGGCGCGGACTACGTCGGCGACACCAAGACCCTGGACGTGCACGTCAAGCGGCTTCGCTCGAAGATCGAACCGGATCCGGCGGACCCGCGCTACCTGATCACTGTCCGTGGTCTCGGCTACAAGTTCGAGGCCTGAGCCGGCCAGGTGTGATCCGTCGCATCCCCGAGGGGCTGCTGACCTGGTGGCGGGCGCGGCGGGAGTGTTCCGGGACGCAGTTTTCCGCCCACCTGCCGCCCGGCCACATGCGCAGCCGGTAATTTGTGCGCCATGCGCCTAGGGGTCCTCGACGTCGGATCCAACACCGTCCACCTGCTCGTGGTGGACGCGCACCGCGGTGCGCATCCGACTCCGATGACATCGGACAAGACCGTGCTGCGGCTCGCCGAGCGGATCGGCGCGCACGACGGCCGGATCTCCGAGAACGATGCCGACGAGCTGATCCGGACGATCGCCGAGTCGCAGGAAGCCGCCGCTGCGGCCGGGTGCGACGAGGTGATGGCCTTCGCGACCTCGGCGATCCGCGATGCGGACAACTCCGCGGAAGTCCTGGACCGGCTGCGCGCCGAGACGGGGATACAGCTGGAGGTGCTGCCGGGCGAGGACGAGGCCCGCTACACCTTCCTCGCGGCCCGCCGCTGGTACGGCTGGTCGGCGGGCAACCTGCTGCTGCTCGACATCGGCGGTGGCTCGCTGGAGATGGCGCTGGGCATCGACGAGCAGCCCGACCTCGCCGTCTCGCTGCCGCTGGGCGCGGGCCGGATGAGCCGCACGATGCTCAAGGACCCGCCGAAGCAGGACGAGGTCAAGAAGCTGCGGGACTGGCTGGAGGGGCAGCTCGCACCCACGGCCAAGCAGTTCCGCAAGCTGGCCAAGCCGGACCGCGTGGTGGCGACGTCGAAGACGTTCCGCTCGCTGGCCCGGCTGACCGGGTCCGCGCCGTCCTCGGCGGGGCAGCGCGTGTCGCGCAAGCTCACCGACACGGGCCTGCGGCAGCTGCTGGCGTTCATCACCCGGATGTCCTCCAGCGACCTGGCCGCGCTCGACGGCGTGAGCTCGGCGCGGTCGCACCAGCTCGTCGGCGGTGCGCTGGTCGCCGAGGCCGCGATGAAGGCGCTGGGAGTCACCGAGCTCGACATCTGCCCGTGGGCGCTGCGCGAGGGAGTCATCCTTCGGCGGCTGGACCACACCAACGGAGATAGTCACACTGCGTTCAAGAGCGGCGTTCCGGTGCGTGCGGGGGGCACGGACGGGCTCGTGCCGGCGCAGGAGAATGCGCCCGGCCCGACACGGGATGAAACCGAGGCACCGGTGGACGGAACTGGACTGCGAACGCGGCACGGGGCACGGTGGGAACGATGAGTCGGGACAGCGGGGCGGATCAGCCCACCCAGCGCACCGTTGCGGAGCTGCTCGCCGAGTACGGCGGCAGCTCGGAGAAGGGCTCCCGGCGTCGGCGCAGGAAGCCCGAGGACCCCACCGAGACGGCACCGCAGGAGATCATCAACCGGGTGCTGTCGGACAGCGGCAAGATGCGCCCGGTCAAGCCGGACGAGGAACCGCCGAGCAGCCGCAGGAACCCCGGTCCGACGAACGGTCAGCCGCCGGCGGCTCCAGCAGGTCCGCCTCCGGCTCAGCCGCCCGCTGCCCAGCCTCCTGCCGCACAACCTCCGGCTGCTCAGCCGCCTGCGGCTCAGCAACCTCAGCAGCCTGCGGCTCAGCAACCCGCCCAACCGCCTGCGGCTCAGCAGCCCGCGCAGCCCCAGCAGTCGGCGCAGGCCGCCGGGCCCGCTTCGCCCGCCAAGCCCCAGCCCGCGAGCGAACCTCCCGCCGAGTCCGGTCCGCAGCCGGGCAGCGCCGGGTACTGGGCGCAGCGCTTCAGCAGCGCGGGTGGCGCGGCCGCCACTCCGCCTGCGCCGTCCGCGCCCAGCAACGACGCCGAGGCGACGCTGCGGCAGCCCGCGCTGCCGCCCGCCCGGTCGCGGCCGCCGATCGCGCCCGCCGGTCCGCCGCAGCTGCCGGAGAACCTGACCGAGCAGCTGCCGCGCATAGACGGTGGTGCTGATCAGGCGTACCCCGCTCAGGCGGACCCGGACGCCGATCCCTACGACTACGACTCCTTCGGCGATTCCGGGCAGGTCTTCGCCGACGACGTCGGCTACCAGCAGTCCTACGACGAGCCCTACGACGAGGACTACGACCGCTCCGCGCCCGCCGGGCTGGACGACGACTACGACCCCGACGAGGGGGATCGCCCGCCGTCGGCGGGCAAGGAGTGGGGCACCCTCGCCCTGCAGGGCGTCGCCGGGCTCGTCGGTGGCGGTGCCGTGTGGGTCGGTTTCCGCTGGTTGTGGATCAACGCGACGATCGCCGCGTTCGGCGCGGCGCTGGTGTTCACCGGCCTCCTGGTGCTCGTCGCGTGGAAGTTCTTCCGCACCAACGACCTGCAGACCATCCTGCTCTCGGTGCTGGTCGGCCTGTTCTGCACGGTGTCGCCCGCCGCGTTGCTGTTGATCAACCAGTGAGAGGTCGTGGGCGTGGTCGGACAGGTGACAGCCGGTCTGCCCACCGCCGCGCAACCTCCCGCGAGTCGTCGGTCATGCTGGGTTCGAGATGACGGGACAATCGCAGCTGCCTGAGCGCCAGGGCACCTCCGGTCGTGCGCCGGTGGGGCTGTCCAGCGCATCGGTGTGGCCGCAGCCCGCTCGCGCGGCCTTCGAGATGTCCGCGGACCTCGGCTTCGACGGCGTCGAGGTGATGGTGTGGGCCGACGCGGTCAGCCAGGACGTCAAGGCGCTGAGCCGGTTGTCGCAGCAGCACGGGGTTCCGGTGCTCGCGGTGCACGCGCCGTGCCTGCTGATCACCCAGCGGGTCTGGTCGCCGGAACCCGAGGAGCGGTTGCGCAAGGCGGTGGTCGTGGCCGAGGAGCTGGGTGCCTCGACGGTCGTGGTGCACCCGCCGTTCCGCTGGCAGCGCCGCTACGCGGACGCGTTCTCCGAGCTGGTCGAGGAGCTGGAGGAGACGAGCGGCATCAAGGTGGCGGTGGAGAACATGTTCCCGCTGCGCCCGCCGAACTCGTTGAACCGGCTCCGCACCGGACGCGTTCCGGGCGGCAGGACCAACAGCGGGCTCTCGGCGTTCAAGCCCTCGCCCGACCCCACCGACGTGGGTTTCCGCAACTACACGCTGGACCTCTCGCACGCCGCCGCCGCGCACGTGGACGCCATCGAGCTGCTGAAGCGGATGCGCGACGGCCTGGCGCACGTGCACCTCGCGGACGGCACCGGAGCAGCCCGCGACGAGCACCTCCTGCCGGGGCAGGGGAACCAGCCGTGCGCGGAGGTCTGCGAGGCCCTGGCGGCGGACGGCTACGACGGCTCGGTGGTGCTCGAGGTGAACACCCGCAAGGCCCGGAATCCCCAGCAACGAGCGGAAATGCTGGCCGAAGCCCTACTCTTCGCCCGCCTGCACCTTGAGCCCTTGGGAGCTTAGGGACGCTAACCGACGCCTAATGATCAACTTCTGTGAAGGTCATTAGAATCTTCGACCATGAACTCGTTGCGCGTAGTGGGCGTTCGACCGGTGGATCGCACGTGACCGAGGTCCAGGATCCGTTCTCCGCGGCCACTTCGGTGCGTTCGCTCGGCGACGGCAGTTACGTCGCGAACCTCCACCCGGACTGGGCCGTCGGGGACAACCCGCACGGCGGGTACCTGCTGGCGCTGCTCACCAGAGCCGTCTCCGACGGAACCGGGCTCGACCCGCTGTCGATCAGCGCGCAGTACCTGCGGCCCCCTCGCGTCGGACCGGTGATGGTCCGCTTGCAGGCGCTCAAGACCGGCAAGACCGTCACGGTCGTGCGCGCGGTGCTGGAGCAGCGGGGCCAGGTGTGCGTCGACTCGACGGTGACGGCGGGACGGATGCCCGCCGCCGAGCCCGAGTGGTCGGACCTGCCGTCCATGCCGGTGAACCCGCCGTCGGACGCCATCGATCTCAGCCAGTCGACGAGGTTCTTCCACCTCGCGGACGTCTGCGACATGCGGTTGGACCCGGACACCGCGGAGTTCCTCAACGGTGGGACCGGCGAACCCCGCTACCGGATGTGGGTCAAGCCCCGCGAGGGCCGGCCCGACCTCCTGTTCGGTCTGGTCGCGGGAGACCTCACGGTTCCGGTGACGCTGAACATGGGGCGCTTCGGCTGGGCACCGACGGTCCAGCTGACCGCCTACCTGCGCGCCCACCCCGCCAACGGCTGGCTGCGCATGCACGTGGACTGCCGGGCCGTGCACGGCCAGTGGTTCGACGAGGACGTCCAGGTCGTCGACTCGGTGGGCCGCCTCATCTGCCAGTCCCGCCAGCTCGCCCTGTCGCCCTCCCGACCAGGGTGAGTCGACCGTCGTGTTGGTGGGGTGGGGAAGGTCGTGTTGGTGGGGTGGGGAAGTTTTCATGAAAACTTCCCCACCCCAGATCAGATCAGGTGAATGACGTCGAGGTCGCCCGAGGCGTGCTGCGTGCGGAGGCGCTTCTTGTCGAACTTGCCGACGCTGGTCTTCGGGGTCTCGGCGAGGAACGTCCAGTGCTCGGGCAGCTGCCAGCGGGCGACCGAGCCGGAGAGGAATTCCCGCAGCTCCGCGGCGTCGGCGGTCTGACCCGCGCGGAGCACCACCGCCACCAGCGGCCGTTCCGACCACTTCTCATCCGGAACCCCGATGACCATCGCCTCGGCCACCGCCGGGTGGGCCATGACCTGGTTCTCCAGCTCCACCGAGGAGATCCACTCGCCGCCGGACTTGATCACGTCCTTGGCCCGGTCGGTCAGGTGCAGGAAGCCCTCGGGCGTCAGGTACCCGACGTCACCGGTGCGCAGCCAGCCGTCGTGGAACCGCTCCGGATCGTCATCGCCGTAGTAGGCCTGGGCGACCCACGGGCCGCGCACCTCCAGCTCGCCCACGCTCTGCCCGTCCCACTGGAGCACCCGGCCGTCGTCACCGACCAGCCGACCCTCGACCGATGCGGGAAGCCGGCCCTGGCTCGCGCGGTAGGCCCACTGCTGCTCACCGGTAACTCCGGCCGGTGGCCGGGCGAGGCTGCCGAGCGGGGAGGTCTCGGTCATGCCCCAGGCGTGCACCACGGTGATGCCGTAGTCCTCCTCGAAGGTCCGCATCATCGCCGGCGGGCACGCCGATCCGCCCACCACGACCTCGTCGAGCGAGGAGATGTCGCGGGGTGACTTCTCCAGCTCCGCCAGCACGCCCTGCCAGATCGTCGGCACCGCGGCCGCCATCGTCGGGCGTTCGGCGGCCATCATCTCCACCAGCGGCTCGGGCTGCAGGAACCGGTCGGGCATGATCAGCGAGGCGCCGACCATGAACGCCGCGTAGGGCAGGCCCCACGACATCGCGTGGAACATCGGCACCACCGCCAGGCCCCGGTCACCTTGCGCGAGACCCATCCCGTCGGTCATGCACACCTGCATCGAGTGCAGGTAGATCGAGCGGTGCGAGTAGACGACGCCCTTGGGGTTGGCCGTGGTGCCGGACGTGTAGCACATGGCGGCGGCGGATCGCTCGTCCAGCGCGGGCCAGTCGAACTCCTCCGGTTGCCCGACCAGCAGGTCGGCGTAGCCGTGCACCTCGACCCCGGGCGGCGCTTCCAGTGCGCTCGCGTCGCCGCCGACCACCACGACGTGCCGGACGGTCTTCATCTCCGGCAGCAGCTTCGCGAACAGCGGCAGCAGCGTGTGGTCGACCAGCACCGCGTGGTCCTCGGCGTGGTTGGCGACGTAGACCACCTGCTCGGGGAACAGGCGGATGTTGAGGGTGTGCAGCACCGCGCCCATCGAGGGAACGGCCAGGTAGGCGGCCAGGTGCTCGGCGTTGTTCCACATGAAGGTGGCGACGCGCTGGTCACCGGTGACCCCGAGCGCGCGCAGCGCGTGCGCCAGCCGAGCGGCTTCCCGGCCCACCTCGGAGTAGGGGCTGCGGCGTGGTTCGGCACCGGTCCAGGTCACGACCTCGGCGGAGGCGCCGTGCGGACCGGCCCCCTGCTGCAGGATCCGGGCGATCGAGAGGGGACCGTCGTTCATCGTGCTCAACATGGTCGAAGCTCCTTCGCTGCTTCCGTGGGGAGATCGCTCGGCTGCGACGGGATGAAAGACCTTCGCTTTGTGGTGCGGAACACAGTATCCGTCGCTGCGGGACAACGGGAGGGGTCGACACGCAGCGTGGTCTGGCACCCTGAGCTTCATGACGACCATCGCCGTGCTCGGAGCCGGAAAGATCGGAGAAGCCCTGCTCTCGGGCCTGATCAAGGCCGGACGAGCCCCGTCCGACCTGCTGTTCACCGAGCGCTTCCCGACCCGTGCCGAGGAGCTGGCCAAGACCTACGGCATCTCGCACGTGGACGTGCCCGCAGCGGTGGAGCGCGCGGACGTGATCGTGGTGGCGGTCAAGCCGCAGGACATCGAACCGCTGCTGGACGAGGTGGCGCCGAAGCTCCCGAGCGGCAAGCTGGTCGTCTCGCTGTGCGCCGGCCTGCCGACGAAGTTGTTCGAGCGCCGCCTGCCCGAGGGCACGGCGGTCGTGCGGGTCATGCCCAACACTCCGATGCTGGTCGGTGAGGCCATGGCCGCCATCTCCGGTGGTGCGCACGCCGACGGCCGCGACCTGGACCTGGTCGAGGAGCTGCTGGGCAGCGTCGGCAAGGTCGCCAGGGTTCCGGAGAGCCAGCAGGACGCGGTCACCGCCCTGTCGGGCTCGGGTCCCGCCTACTTCTTCTACCTGGTCGAGGCCATGATCGACGCCGGGATCCTGCTGGGCATCCCGCGCGCCACCGCCGCCGACCTCATCGTCCAGTCCGCGGTCGGCGCGGCGGCGATGCTCCGCGAGGGCGGCGGCCACCCCGTCATGCTCCGCGAAGCCGTCACCTCGCCTGCGGGCACCACCATCGCGGGCATCAGGGAGCTGGAGAAGCACGGAGTCCGCGCAGCCCTCATCGACGCGATAGAGGCGGCCCGAGACCGCTCGGTGGAGCTCGGCAGCGCCCACGACGAGGACGACTGACGTCACGCACCCGGCGTGAGGGGTGTGCGCCGTCGTGCGTCGGGTGGGGAAGTTTTCATGAAAACTTCCCCACCTCCCCACCCGCACCGGTGAGCAGGGTGATCACGAGTAAGCCCCGGGACAAAAGTCAACTCAACAATTGTCGTGTGTCCCGTTAGTCTCGGAGGAGCACGTGCGTGAGGTTTCCGGCGGAAGGGGAAGCCGCCGGGGGCGACACGTGTGGAGGGCACGGTGAAGCATGTCTTCGAACTCCGAACCCGGCCAGCAGGCACCGCCCAGCATGGGGCAGGTGCGGTTCCTCACCGTCGCCGAGGTGGCCAAGCTGATGCGGGTGTCGAAGATGACGGTCTACCGCCTCGTGCACGCGGGTGAGCTGCCGGCCGCCAGGGTGGGCCGCTCCTTCCGCGTGGCTGAGAAGGACGTTCACGCCTACCTCGAACACGCCTACTACGACGCGGGCTGAGCGGTCTCGAAGATCGCCCCCGGGGCCGCCCTGGGGGCGGTTCGAGGGCGCTTGCCGGACCACGGCGGCAGGTCCGAGACCAGGGCAGGTAAAGTTTTGGGTTGGTCGTGCCTGATGCGCTCCTGGCAGCTGCTCCGGCACGGAAGACGTTCGAACCGCCGTCAAGAGTGAAGGAGTCCGCATGGGCTCGGTCATCAAGAAGCGCCGCAAGCGTATGTCCAAGAAGAAGCACCGCAAGCTGCTTCGCAAGACGCGCGTCCAGCGTCGCAAGTTGGGCAAGTGATCTACCGGGAGTCGTTCCGGGGCCGGCACGCGTAGTCCAGCGGCTACCGCCTCGTTCCGGGCAACTCCCGCGAACCGCCGTCGACCATCGGATGTCGGCGGCGGTTTTTGCTGTTTCGACCCCGTTCGGTAACGCCGGGTCGACCGGTCGTCGACGGGTGCGCCTGTAGCATCGATCTCGGTCAGCGCTCCTTCGACTGCGCGGGGTGAACATGGGGCCGAACGTCGTGCTCGTGACGGGTGTGAGCCGCTTCCTGGGCGGTCACCTGGCGGCGCGGCTGGCGGCGGACCCCTCGATCGACCGGGTGCTGGGCGTGGACACGGTCCAGCCCGGCCGGGACCTCCTGCGGCGGATGGGGCGCACCGAGTTCGTGCGCGCCGACATCCGCAACCCGCTGATCGGCAAGGTGATCAGCAACGCCGGGGTCGACACCGTCGTGCACGCGGCGATCAACACGCACACGGGGCCCGGTGGCCGGGCGACGCTCAAGGAGATGAACGTCATCGGCACCATGCAGCTGCTGGCCGCCTGCCAGCAGTCGCCGCGGGTCCGCAAGGTCGTGGTGCGCTCCACCTGCGCGGTCTACGGGTCGAGCTCGCGGGATCCCGCGGTGTTCACCGAGGACATCGAGCCCAAGGACCTGCCCTCGTCCGGTTACGCCAAGGACGCCGTGGAGATCGAGGGCTACGTGCGCGGTTTCGGCCGCCGCCGGCCCGACGTGGACGTCACGACGTTGCGCTACTCGAACCTGATCGGTCCGCGCATCGACGCGATGCTGGCCCGCTACTTCATGCTGCCGGTGGTTCCCACCGTGCTCGGCTTCGACGCGCGCTTCCAGCTGCTGCACTCGGAGGACGCGCTGGCGGTGCTGGAGCGCGCGACCCTCGGGGACAAGACCGGGGTCTACAACGTCGCGGGCGATGGCGTGCTGATGCTGTCGCAGGCGATCCGCCGGGCGGGCCGGGTGGCGCTGCCGCTGCCGAGCCCGTCGGTGCCCGCCGTGACCCAGCTGTTCCGGAGCGCCCGGTTGGTCGACTTCTCGCCGGAGCAGCTGCGATTCCTCAACTTCGGCCGGGTGCTGGACACCGCCCGGCTCCGTGAGACGTTCGGGTTCACCCCGCGCTGGACGACGCAGCAGGCCTTCGACGACTTCGTGCGCGGCCGCGGGCTGCGGCCCGTGGTGACGCCGGAGAACATCGAGGCGCTGGAGCAGCGCGCCGGGGACCTGCTGTCGAGACTGCGGTGAGCGGAAGGCGAGACGGAGGCGCGATGGCCGATGCGCAGGTGATCCCGCTGCGACCCGAGGACGCGGAGCGGATTCCGCCCGGCCCGGGAGAACCGGGGTGGGAGGACGCCGTCGTCGACGTCCTCGCCTTCGCCCGTCGCAGGCTGCTGGGCGACTACCGGGTCGACGAGTTCGGCTTCGACGAGGAGCTCACCGACGAGGTCCTGCTGCGCCTGATCCGCCCGTTCTACGACAAGTGGTTCCGGGTCGAGACGATCGGCGCCCACAACGTGCCCGACAGCGGTGCTCTGGTGGTGGCCAACCACTCCGGGACCTTGCCCTGGGACGCGCTGATGACCACGGTCGCGCTGCACGACCACCACCCTGCGCAGCGGCACCTGCGGATGCTGGGCGCGGACTTGGTGTTCCGGATGCCGATGCTGGGTCCGCTGGCCCGGAAGGCAGGGCACACGCTCGCCTGCAGCCCGGACGCCGAGCGGCTGCTGACCGGCGGCGAGCTCGTCGGCGTGTGGCCGGAGGGCTTCAAGGGCATCGGCAAGCCGTTCAAGGACCGCTACAAGCTGCAGCGCTTCGGCCGCGGCGGTTTCGTCTCGGCGGCCCTGCGCACCGGCGCGCCGATCATCCCGTGCGCGATCGTCGGCGCCGAGGAGATCTACCCGAAGCTCGCCGATCTGAAGCCGATCGCCCGGCTGCTCGGGCTGCCCTACTTCCCGGTGACCCCGCTGTTCCCGCACTTCGGGCCGCTGGGGGCGGTTCCGCTGCCGTCCAAGTGGTACATCGAGTTCGGCGAGCCGATCGAGACCAGCGGCTACCCGGAGGGCGCCGCGGACGATCCGATGCTGGTCTTCAGCCTCTCCGACCAGGTCCGGGAGAACATCCAGCAGATGCTCTACCGGTTGCTTTCCCAGCGCACGAGCGTTTTCCTGGGCTGATATCCACCCGGACTGATGATGCGTGCCGGTCGGGCGTGCGTGCTGAGCCCGCGCGTGACGAGGATGTAGCGGGTCGGCGCGGCGGGCGGGGATGGCGCCGCGCCGACCCCACCGCATCCCGACGATCGGAGGCGATTTCCGATGACGGCGAAGCTCAACCCGTACCTGCAGTTCAACGGCGACGGGCAAGCAGGCGTTGGAGTTCTACCACTCGGTGCTCGGCGGTGAGACCGCGCTGAACACCTACGGCCAGTTCGGCCAGGCGGACGGGCCGCTCGCGGACAAGATCATGCACGGGAGCCTGACGTCCCAGCTCGGTTTCACGCTGATGGTCGCCGACGCCCCGCCGGACATGACCCCGCAGCCGGGCAGCAACTTCTCGATCAGCATCAGCGGCGACGCGGCGGACGCGGAAGCGCTGCGCGGGTACTTCGCCGCGCTGGCCGAGGGCGGCCAGGTCCACGTGCCCCTGGAGAAGCAGATGTGGGGCGACGAGTTCGGCATGTGCACCGACAAGTTCGGCATCAACTGGATGGTCGACATTTCCGGTTGACGGTCGTCGGCTTGTTGGGCGGTGCGGGTGGGGGGAACCTCAGACATTCTCTGGCTCCGGGATCCGCGACTTGAGTATGTCGAATACGCGGCGCTGCGGCTGTCCTCACCAGAGAACGTCTGAGAACCCCCGGCGGTGCCGGTTGCTCAGGTGGGGTACCGAGAAAGCACCTTCGGTGCTTGCATCGCCTTCGGCACTGCTCAGGAGCGGTCGCGCCTGCGGTAGGCCATCCCCGCCGCGACCGCGCCTGCCGCGGCACCTGCGCCGAGCATGGAGTTGAACCCGATCCGGACGGCTTTGCGGCCGGTCCGGAAGTCGCGGACCTCCCAGCTCCGGGCGCGGGCGATCTCGCGCAGCCGCTGGTCCGGGTTGACCGCCACCGCCGTGCCGACCACCGAGAGCATCGGGATGTCGTTGGCGGAATCCGAGTAGGCCGTGCAGCGCCGCAGGTCCAGGCCTTCGCTGGCGGCGATCGCGCGCACCGCGTGCGCCTTGGCGCGGCCGTGCAGCATCTCGCCGACGAGACGTCCGGTGTAGATGCCGTCCTCGCTCTCGGAGACTGTGCCCAGCGCGCCGGTCAGCCCGAGCCGCCGGGCGATGATCGAGGCGAGCTCGACCGGGGTCGCCGTCACCAGCCAGACGCGCTGCCCGGCGTCGAGGTGCATCTGCGCGAGCGCGCGGGTTCCCGCCCAGATCCGGTCGGCCATCAGCTCGTCGTAGATCTCCTCGCTGAGGTTGACCAGCTCCTCGACGCTGCGCCCGGCCACGAAGGACAGGGCCAGCTCGCGGCTGGCCTGGATGTCCTGCGGGTTCTCCCGGCCGCCCACCCGGAACTTGAGCTGCTGCCAGGCGAAACCGGCGAGGTCACCGGGGTTGAAGAACTTCCGGGCGGCCAGTCCTCGCGCGAAGTGGAACAGCGAGGCGCCCATCATCATCGTGTTGTCGACGTCGAAGAACGCCGCCGCGGTCAGGTCCGGCGGTGTCGTCAGCGTGCCGTCCTGGACCGGGGCAGCGGCGACCGCCGCCTCGGCCGAGGCTCGACCCGCTACCTTCGCGCTGTCGATCTGATCTGTGCTGGACGTGCGCATGCCGTTGTGGTCCGCGTCATCGGCCGAGCCCTGCCGTGTCGGCACCGCCGCGCCTCCCAGGGTCCTCCGGAGTGGTGTGCGAGATCCGTGGTCCGAGCCGACCCCGAGCAGGGCCGGCTCCCTCATAGCTTAAGACCTCGTCCGCGCCACGATTGCGCACCTCCGCCGGGATCGGCAACCGGCTACCGGAGATCGTCGGGAAGGAGTTGCGCCAGCCGGCGCACGGCGCGGTGCTGGAGGGCCTTCACCGCGCCTTCGTTGCGCTGCATGGCGATGGCGGTCTCGGTGACCGACTTGTCCTTCAGGAAGCGCAGCCGGATGCATTCCCGCTGGTCGGGGTTGAGCTGGCGGATGCACTGCAGGAGCTCGTCGTTGGTGGCGTCGAGCAGCACCTGGTGCTCGGGCCCGGCGTGCGAGCCCTTCGCCGGCAGGTGGTCGGTGACCTCGGAGGTCGGGACCTCCAGCCGGTTCCGGCTCGACTTGATGTGGTCGAGTATGAGGTTCTTGGCGATCGTGATGAACCAGGCGGCCACGTCGCGGCCCTGGTAGCTGATGGAGGCGATGCGCCGGAGCGCCCGCAGGAAGGTCTCGCTGGTGATGTCCTCGGCCAGGCAGTGATCGCTGACCCGGAACAGCACGTAGCGGTAGACGGTCTGGGAGTACTCGTCGTAGAGCCTGCCGAAGGCGTCGTTGTCGCCCTGCTGCGCAGCGCTGACGTAGGCCCAGTTGTCGGGAGCGATCCAGGGGTCCGGGGTGATCGTCTCGGAGGTCCACGTGTCCGGGAGGGACACGTTCGTCGTCGTTGAACTCACCGGCCGGGGCGAGACGTGATGAATGCGGCCTGCGATGTCGGGGGCGGGGGGTGTGAGCGTCTTGGAACTGCTCATCTCCGGCGACCTCCTGCCTTCGTTGGCTTCACCGGCTCGGTGGTGTTGGGACTCACCGGGCCGGCAACCATGTCGTCGTGCCCGTGGCGGACACCTGATCCGGGGACCGATCAGGCCGACGGGTCGCGCCGGTACCGCTCGATCGGGCCTTCACTCGACTGGCCGTTTCCCACTCTCGTGGGCGTTGGAGCAGCAGCATACGTGTTGTTACTCAGAAGTAGGTAGGGCAATGCGGTGACGGTCCGGTCGCTTTCCGTGTCGTTCAGGCGGAATGACCCCGATCACCCCTCGTGATTTTGCACACGTGAGCAGGACGATCGGGCTGGTGAGCCAGGTCTCCGCGCGGTCGCGGGCTGAGTACGTTGGAGTCGCCGAAATTTTTTCGAACGACGCGCCGAGGAGCCGCCGTGCACGAGGTGACCGTGATGTCCCGCGAGGGCTGCCACGCCTGCGATGACGCGATCGCCGACGTGCGCCGGATCTGCGATGAGCTGGGCGTGCCCTGGTCGGTGAGCGATGTCGACGCCGACTCGGAACTGCGCGCGGAGTACGGCGACCAGGTTCCGGTGATCTTGATCGATGGAGTCGAGCACGGCTTCTGGAAGGTCGAGGAGGAGCGGCTCCGCCGCGCGCTCCGGAACTGACCTCGTCGTCGGCCCGACTCGGCGGCCAACGTGCCCTGTACCACCCGTTTTGGCACTTCAGGGGGGTATCCGGAATGATGGCGGAGAAGGTTTGCGCCTCCGGTGCGCTCGCCCCCGCCGACTTTGTGCATGCATTCACAAATGGCTACGGTGTAAAGGTCGTGCCGCCGGAACTCCCCGCCGGATTGTCCGGCGCGGATCAGCGGATCGGGTGGTCCCGACTCACCGTTTCCCCGGTGTTCGCGCCACTCCGATGCCGCCCGAGGGGCAGACCACGAGCAGGCGAGGGAGATCCAAGCGTGACGGCCCAAGGAGCGGACGTGCCAGAAGGAGACGGGCAGACCACTGCCCGGACCGCTGCGTCTCCGCGCACCCAGGACGCCAGCACGACCGCCGCCAACGGGACCGGCGCGAACGGGACCGACGCCAACGGAGCCGCCATCGCGGTTCCGGCCGCCCGCGAGCGCGCCCGATCCATCCCGGAAGCCGCCGTCGCGCGGCTCGCGGTCTACCTGCGGACCCTGTCCGCGCTCGCCGAGCAGGGCACCACGACGGTCTCCAGCGAGGAGCTCGCCACCGCGGCGGGCGTCAACTCCGCCAAGCTGCGCAAGGACCTCTCCTACATCGGCTCCTACGGCACCCGCGGCGTCGGCTACGAGGTCGAGGTGCTGGTCGGTCAGATCGAGCGGACGCTCGGCCTGACCCGCAAGCACACCGTCGCCGTGGCAGGCATCGGCAACCTCGGTCACGCGCTGGCCAACTACGGCGGCTTCCCGAGCCGCGGCTTCCCGGTGTCGGCGCTGTTCGACCTCGACGACGACCTGGTCGGCGTGCCGGTCGGCGGCATCCCGGTCAGCCACGTCGACGACATCGTCGAGGTGTGCTCCGCTCGCGAGGTCACCATCGGCGTCATCGCCACCCCCACGCAGGGCGCGCAGGAGGTCTGCGACCGCTTGGTCGCAGGCGGCGTCACGTGCATCCTGAACTTCGCGCCCGTCGTGCTGCAGGTCCCCGAGCACGTCGAGGTGCGCAAGGTCGACCTGGCGGTGGAGATGCAGATCTTGTCCTTCCACGTGGCCCGGCGGCAGCAGGAAGCCGCTGCCGCAGGCGAAGCCGACGGCGCTGGACCGCCGGGCGGCGGCGCGGGCCTTCCGGGAGAGATCGATTCGGCGAACAGGATGGTGGAACGGCTGTGAACCTGCTCACCGTCGGGATTTCCCACCACAGCGCCCCGGTCCGCGTCTTGGAGCGGGTCGCCATCAGTGGCGGTGACATCAACAAGATCCTCGACGAGCTCGTCCTGCGCGAGCACATCGCCGAGGCGTTCGTGATCTCCACCTGCAACCGGGTCGAGATCTACGCGCTTGCGGAGACCTTCCACGGCGGCCTCGACGACGTGACGGCCGTGCTGTCCCGCCACTCGGGCACCGAGGTCGGCGAGCTCGCCGACCACCTCTACGTCTACTACGCGGGCGCCGCCGTCGAGCACCTGTTCTCGGTCTCGGCCGGGCTGGACTCGATGGTCGTGGGCGAGGCCCAGATCCTCGGTCAGCTGCGCCAGGCCTACGGCACCGCCGACGAGCGCGGCACCGTCGGCAAGACGCTGCACGAGCTCGCCCAGCAGGCGCTGCGCGTCGGCAAGCGCGTGCACAGCGAGACGGGCATCGACAACGAAGGCGCCTCGGTGGTCTCCGAGGCGCTGGCCGACGCCGAAGCGGCGCTCGGCGGCCTCGAGGGCAAGAACGCGCTGCTGGTGGGCGCGGGCTCGATGGGCGGGCTGACCGCCGCGCAGCTCAAGCGCGCCGACATCGGCCGCATCGTGATCGCCAACCGCACCGCCGCCAACGGCGAGCGGCTCGCGGAGTCCCTGCGCGCCGACGGAGTCGACGCCGGCACCGCGGACCTCTCCGGACTGGTCGGGGCGATCGCCGAGGCAGACCTGGTCGTCGCCTGCACCGGCGCGGTCGGTGCCGTGGTGACCGAAGAAGTGGTGGCGACCGCCGCGTCGCTGCGCCGGGACACGGCCCGCGACGGCAAGCCGTTGCTGTGCTGCGACCTCGGTCTGCCGCGCGACATCGCCGCCGAGGTCGGCGACCTGCCCGGCGTGACCGTCGTCGACCTGGCCAGCCTGCAGCAGCGGCTCTCTGCCAAGCAGGGCGGCAACGAGTCCGAGCGCGCAGCCGGGATCGTCGCCGAGGAGGTGCGCGGCTACCTCGCCGCGCAGCGCTCCGCGGAGGTCACCCCCACGGTGACCGCGCTGCGCAAGCGGGCCGCCGAGGTCGTCGACAGCGAACTGCTGCGGCTGGACTCGCGGCTGCCCGACATCGACGAGCCGACGCGCGAGGAGCTCAGCCGCACGGTGCGCCGCGTGGTGGACAAGCTGCTGCACGCGCCGACCGTCCGCGTCAAACAACTGGCGTCGCAGCCGGGCGGCTCCGGCTACGCCGACGCACTTCGTGAGCTTTTCGAGCTCGACCCGCAGACCGCTGCGGTGATCGGCACCCCGCAGGCCGAGGAGAACCTCCCCGGCGGGGTCACGGTCGCCCAGGCGCTGCTGCGCGGCCGGGCGGAACAGGACGGTGAGGACCGTTGAACAAGACCCTCCGGATCGGCACCCGCGGAAGCGCGCTCGCGATGGCGCAGAGCACGTGGGTCGCCGAGCAGTTGGAGGCGGCCGGCTACCCGACCCAGCTGGTGGCCGTCGAGACTCCCGGTGACCAGTCGAGCGCCCCGATCGCCGAGATCGGCGTCGGCGTGTTCACCTCCGCCGTGCGCGAGGCGCTGGTGGCCGACGAGGTCGACGTCGCCATCCACTCCTGCAAAGACCTGCCGACCGAACCGGACCCCCGGTTGTCGCTGGCCGCAGTCCCGGTCCGGGAGGACCCGAGGGACGCGCTGGTGGCGCGGGACGGTCTGACGCTCGGCGAACTGCCCCCGGGGTCCGTTGTGGGCACCGGTTCGCCGCGCCGCGCCAGCCAGCTCCGGGCCTCCGGCCTGGGACTGGAAGTGCGCGGCATCCGCGGCAACGTGGACACCCGAATGCGCAAGGTGACCGACGGTGAGCTGGACGCCGTCGTCCTCGCCCGCGCCGGTCTGGCCCGGGTGGGCCGGCTTTCGGTGATCACGGAAACGCTCGATCCGCTGCAGATGCTGCCCGCGCCCGCTCAGGGCGCGCTCGCAGTGGAATGTCGCGTCGATGACGTCGACACCGAGCACTTGCTGCAGTCCGTTTTGGACGATCAGGCCAGCCGCGCCGCGGTTGCCGCCGAACGCGCAGTGCTGGCCCGGCTCGAAGCCGGCTGCCACGCGCCGGTCGGCGCGCTGGCCGAAGTGGTGGAGGACCTCGACGAAGACGGGCGCGTGGCGCTGCGCCTGTCCCTGCGTGGAGTGGTAGCGACCGACGACGATGTCCTGGTCCGCGCCTCCGCCACTGGTGAGACGACCGCCGCAGAGCAGCTCGGCCTGGAACTGGCCGATGAGCTGCTCGAAGCCAGGGCCGCTTTGCTCAGCGGTCCCGGCAGTAGTTGATGGGGAGTGCCCTGATGACCCGAGCACGTAAGACCCCCGGACGGATTGCTTTCGTGGGTTCCGGTCCTGGTGATGCGGGACTGCTCACCGTTCGGGGCCGGGATGTGATCGCCCGCGCTTCGCTGCTGGTGACCGACCCGGACGTACCCGCCGACATCGTCGCCCTGGCCGCCGAGGGGGCGGAGGTCCGCCCCGCCGTCGGCGACCCGTCCGACGTGGCCAAGGACCTGGTGAACGAGGCCGACACAGGCCGCAACGTGGTGCGCCTGGTCGCCGGTGACCCGCTGACCGCTGACGCCGTGGTCCGCGAGACGCAGGAGGTCGCCAAGACCGAGGCGCCGTTCGACGTGATCCCCGGTGTCGCCGGCGGCAGCGCGGTTCCGGCCTACGCCGGCATCGCGCTGGGCGCGGTGCACACCGAGGTCGACGTCCGCGGTGACGCCGACTGGCCGGCGCTGGCCGCTGTGCCCGGAGCGCTGGTGCTGCACACCACTGGCAGCCACCTCGCCGAAGCCGCGTCGCGGCTGGTCGAGCACGGCCGTCCGGCGACCACCCCGGTCGCGGTGACCGCGTCCGGCACCACGGTGCAGCAGCGCACCATCGACACCACGCTGGCCTCCCTGGCCGCCGATGCCGGCGAGCTCCAGGGGCACCTGGTGGTGACGATCGGCGACGTCGTCTCCGAGCGGAACAAGCTGTCCTGGTGGGAGTCCCGAGCCCTCTACGGCTGGAAGATCCTGGTGCCGCGCACCAAGGAGCAGGCCGGCGTGATGAGCGAGCGCCTGTGGTCGCACGGCGCGGTCTCGCACGAGGTGCCGACCATCTCCGTGGAGCCGCCGCGCAGCCCCGCGCAGATGGAGCGCGCGGTCAAGGGCCTGGTCGACGGCCGCTACCAGTGGGTCGTGTTCACCTCGGCGAACGCGGTCCGCGCGGTGTGGGAGAAGTTCGCGGAGTTCGGTCTGGACGCCCGCGCGTTCTCCGGCGTGAAGATCGCCTGCGTCGGCGAGGCCACGGCGGAGAAGGTGCGCGACTTTGGCATCATCCCTGAGCTGCTGCCCTCGGGTGACCAGTCGAGCGAGGGCTTGCTGCAGGAGTTCCCGCCGCACGACGACATACTGGATCCGGTTGACCGGGTGCTGCTGCCGCGTGCCGACATCGCCACCGAGACGCTGTCGGCGGGTCTGCAGGAGCGCGGCTGGGAGGTCGACGACGTGACGGCCTACCGGACCGTCCGCGCCGCTCCGCCGCCCGCGGACACCCGCGAGATGATCAAGACCGGTGGTTTCGACGCCGTCTGCTTCACCTCGTCCTCCACGGTCCGCAACCTCGTCGGCATCGCGGGCAAGCCGCACGCCCGCACGCTGGTCGCCTGCATCGGCCCGAACACGGCCGAGACGGCGAAGGAGTTCGGCCTGCGGGTCGACGTCCAGCCGGAGGCCCCCCGGGTCGAGGAGCTGGTCGACGCCCTCGCGGTCCACGCGGCCCGCCTCCGCGCGGAAGGCGCTCTGCCGCCCCCGCGCAAGGCCAAGCGAGCCCGCCGCAGCTGATCGTCGAACGAAGGGCGCCTCCCACAGCGGGAGGCGCCCTTCGTTCGTCACGGGTCGGGGCGCGTGGGTTCCCGCCCGGCGAGCACGATCGCGGCGAGTCGGCCGTCCTCGCGCCGGTGGCACGCCTGCAGCACGTAGCGACCGTCCTCGGGCACGTTGTCCTGCGCCCACGCGATCGCGTCGTGCACGTCGCACTCGCGGAGCTCGTAGGAGTCGTTCCACCACCCGATCCGTTCGGGAGGGACCTGCGCGGCCGGAGCGGTCGGCGACCACAAGTGCACCCGGAAGACGGGGTGGTCGTCCTCGATGCTCACGTCCCTCTCGTCGACGGGCCTGATCCTCACGCGCGTCGTCCCTCCGCCGGAGTCCCTGCGTTCCAGCTTGTCAGGGCGTGCGACGTCGCGGTGAGGGCGGTGAGCCGACCGGGTCGTGGATCCGGGCGGTGAGGATTCGCTCACGCCCGGCAGAGGTCAGCGGAGTCCGATTTTCCGGTGTGGTTAGGCTCGTGGGGTCACCCCGCCTAGTCAGCTTGGGGAGCCGCTGTTATGTATCCGACGAGCCGTCCTCGTCGACTCCGCCGCAATCCGGCGGTGCGTCGGCTGGTGTCCGAGACCTCCGTGGAACCGCGGCACCTCGTGCTGCCGATGTTCGTCCGCGAAGGTGCCTCAGAACCGGTGCCGATCACGTCGATGCCCGGGGTCGTGCAGCACACCCGCGACTCGCTGAAGAAGGCGGCGGCCGAGGCGGTCAGCGCGGGCGTCGGCGGGTTGATGCTCTTCGGCGTGCCGCAGGAGCACGACGCGTCCGGTTCGGGCGCGGTCGATCCCGACGGCATCCTCAACGTCGCGCTGCGCGATCTGCGCTCCGAGGTGGGCGACAGCACGGTGCTGATGGCCGACCTGTGCCTCGACGAGTTCACCGATCACGGCCACTGCGGCGTCCTGGACGAGGACGGCAACGTCGACAACGACCGCACGCTGCAGATCTACGGCGAGATGGCCGTCGTGCAGGCGCAGTCCGGTGCCCACATGGTCGGTCCGAGCGGCATGATGGACGGCCAGGTCGGCGTGATCCGCGATTCGCTGGACGCCACCGGCTACGACGACGTGTCGATCATGGCCTACTCGGCGAAGTACGCCTCCGCGTTCTTCGGCCCGTTCCGCGAAGCAGTGGACTCCCAGCTCAAGGGTGACCGCAAGACCTACCAGCAGGATCCGGCCAACGGCCGCGAGGCGTTGCGCGAAGCGGACCTGGACCTGGCCGAGGGCGCGGACATGGTGATGGTCAAGCCCGCCATGTCCTACCTGGACGTGCTGCGCGACATCGCCGGTGTCGCCGACGTCCCGGTCGCCGCCTACCAGGTGTCGGGCGAGTACGCGATGGTCGAGGCCGCCGTGGCCAACGGCTGGCTGGAGCGCCGGCGCACCGTCCTGGAGACGCTGACCTCGATTCGCCGCGCGGGCGCGGACGTGGTGCTCACCTACTGGGCCACCGAAGCCGCGCAGTGGCTGCAGGACGCGCGCGCATGACCGACTTGGAGCAGCGGGTGGACGCGTTCGGCCGACCGGTTCAGCCACCGGAGCCTCCGCAGCCGCCGAAGGCGCTGCTGATCGCGCGGTGGCTGTGGGTCTCGGCGGTGCTGGTCGGGGTGGTGCAGGCGTTCATCGAGCTGCTCGACCGCGAGCGGCTGATCCGCGAGTTGCGCGGGCTCCAGCCGGAGATGACGCAAACCGACCTGGACGCTGCGGCCAACAGCGGCATCATGTTCACCTTCATGTTCAAGGCGCTGACGCTCATGGTGTACGTGCTGCTGAGCAGGCGGATGCTGGAGGGCCGCAACTGGGCCCGGGTGACGCTGACGGTGTTCGGCGGTTTCGGCGTGTTCAACGCGGTGATCACCGTGCTGACGGTGTCGCTGGTCGGGCAGGACCTGATCGAGCGGCTGACCGGGACGACCGTGAGCGCCCTGGACGTGGTGTTCGCCGTGCTGGTGGCCTTGGTCGAGATCGCGGCGATCGTCTTCCTGTACCGGCCGGAGTCGAACCGCTTCCTCCGCGAGATGCGCGGTGCCGGTCCGCGACCGTCCCGCACCGTGTGGTGACGTGTCGGTGGACACGCCTGGAGATCGTCCCTAGCCTGACCTGGTGACGCCGCCAGACGCAGCCAACCCGTACGGCTCCGCCCCGCCTCCGCCGGAACGACCGTCCGGGCCGCAGCGTCCGCGCACGATCGAGCTCGCGTTCTGGGCCGGGATCGCCAGTCCCGTCATCGGATTCGTGATGATCGCGCTGTCGTTCGCGACGATCAACGACGCCGAGCTGCAGATGGTGCTCAACCAGACGGGAGCGGCGGGTCAGCCGAGCCTCGACCTGGACCAGGTGCGTGCGCTGTTCCGCGTCACCATCGCGATCGTGGTGGTCTTCTGCCTGGTGCTGGCCGGGCTGTGGATCATGTTCCTGATCTTCATGCGCAACGGCCGCAACTGGGCCCGCGTCGTGATCACGGTGATCGGCGCGCTGTGGTTCCTGCTGTCGATCCCCACCGTGCTCGGTGGCGCGGCGGGCGGGATCGGCACGGCCCTGGTCGCCGTCCTCCAGATGGTCGTCGTCGGCGCCACGATCGTCTACGCCTACCTCGCCCCCTCGAACCAGTACCTCCAACCCCGCTGAGGCCAGGCGGCGCGACGGCGGCGGTGCGGAAATCCGTGCTCGACCCCGCGGTCCTCACCACATGTTTTGCGGCTCGGGTGCGGGTCGTGCGGGGGTACTTGACCCGAACCGGTGGACAGGGGTAACGCGGGGTTTCTAGGGTTCGTGCGTGAACTTCCCGCAGAACCCTTGGCAGCAGGGCGGATACCCGCAGTCGGGGACTCCTTCCGGCGGTTTTCCGCAGCAGCCGCAGCAGCAGCCCGGCGGATACCAGTCCTACTCGCAGAACCCGTTCAGCGCACCGCCGGTGCCGATGCACGAGATGGCGGTGCCGCAGCGGCCCGCGCAGGTGGAGGTCGCGTTCTGGATCGCCGTCGTGCTCCCGCTGCTGGTGACGGTGCTCAACGTGGTCAGCTACCTCGTGCTGCAGGGCCACGTGCGCGAGTCGATCAGCGGGGGAACGGACGACGTCGAGCGGGAGGTCGCCTCCGCCGTCAACGGCGTGATGCTGGTCTTCTTCATCGTCCTGACGATCTTCTACCTGATCCTGACCGGCCTGTGGATCGCCTTCGGCTTCAAGCTGCGAGCAGGGCGCAACTGGGCGCGGGTCACCCTGACGATCTTCGCCGGCTTCTGGGCGATGTCGAGCCTCGGGACCATCGGCTCCGGCGGCATGGCGGGCCTCAGCGACACCGAGGCGCTCCCCGGCTCCTACTACGCCCTGAGCTACGCGCAGGGCGGGCTCGGGATGATCGGCACGATCGCGTTCGTCGCCCTGGTCTTCCTGCCCCGGTCCAACGTCTTCTTCGACGCGGCGGGCCGTCGGTACTGATGCCGCCGAAACCGCTGCGCATCGCGGTCGTGCTGTGGTGGATGGTCGCCCTGCTGCTCCTGCTGGAGACCGGGCTGACCTGGTTCGACCCCACCGTCGACGGCCGGTTGATGCTGGTCAACACCCTCGTCGGAGCCGTCATGGCCGTCGTCTACCTCGTGCTGGGCGCGCTGGTGTTCCGCCGCACGGCGTGGGCGCGGCTCGTGCTCACGGTGTTCGCCGCCGCACACCTGGTGCTGATGGTCGTTTCGGGTGCCGGTTTCGGGATTCCGATGCTGCTGCTTGTGCTGGGCGCGGCGGGAACCGTATTGATGTGGGTGCAGCAGAGCTCCGACTTCCTGACAGGTGAACGATGAGCGATCCGGTGTTGTACTCCGAACGCGGCAGCAGCTGGTGGCCCGTGCTGTGGGGCCCTGCGTTCGCCGGGCTGGGACTCCTCGCCGAGCAGGTGACGCTCGGTCCGGAGCACGTCGCGATGTGGATCCTGGTCGGCCTGGCGCTCGCCATCGCCGCCGCCGTCTGGGTCTACGGCAGGCGGCGGCTGCTCGCGGTCAGCCTCACCCCGGCCGAACTGGTGCTCGGCAGGGAGGCCGTCGAGGTCAAGCGCATCGCGCAGGTCAGCGACGTGGGAGCGCCCGTGGGCGCCCGGGTGCTGGGCGGGAGCTGGACCGTGCCGAAGGGCACCGGTGAGATCCCGCTGCGACTGGACGACGACACCGTCGTGCTGGCCTGGGCCAAGGACTCGGAGACCCTGTCCGCGGAACTGGTGAAGCTCGTCGACAAGCGGGCGTCCGAGCTCTGAACGGCTCCGGGCCCTGAACACCTCCGGGCCTTGAAAAGCAAAGTGCCCCGGGTGGCGTGCCTGAGCAGAGGCGGACCCGGGGCCTACGCGGTCCACTCTAGCAGGAGATCCACGGCGGTCGAAAGGAAATCTCCTTGACCAGGGACAACGCCGAACTCCCCGATTGGGTCCGGGAGTTGCTGTCGGAATCCCGCTTCGACCGCTACCTCAAGAAGGCCGGGGGCGAGGTCGACGTCGCGGTCCGGCTCTACGACTGGAACGTGCAGGTCTCGGCCGCCTTCTACGGTCCGCTGCACTGGCTGGAGGTCTCGCTGCGCAACGCCCTGCACCACCGGCTGCGGGAGCGCTTCGGCAGGGAGGACTGGTGGAAGGCCGCGCAGCTGGCCGACAACGCCAAGTTCAAGATCGGCCGCGCGCGCCGCAAGATCGAACGCCGCCAGGACCACACCCCCGACGACGTCGTGGCCGAGCTGACCTTCGGTTTCTGGGTCTCGCTGCTCAGCCGCACCCACGACCGGCAGATCTGGGTCCCCGCAGCGCACCGCGCGTTCCCCCGCTACAGCGGGCCGCGCAGCGCGCTGCACGAGGACTTCATGGGCATCCTCGACTTCCGCAACCGGGTCATGCACCACGAACCGATCTTCTACCTCGACCTGCCCGAGTACCACGAGCGCATCTACCGCCTCCTCGGCTACCTCTCGCAGGACGCGGCCCGGCACGCCGAGCGCACCGACGAGATCAGCGCGGCCCTCGACGCCCGCGACGTGTGAGACGCTTTCCGCCGTGACGACTGCCGAACCGTGGCCCGCCAGCGGGCCGAAGCTCGACGGCGACGCCGAACCGGAGCGCGCCGGCGGCCGGCTGAACCAGCCGTGGCGCGCGGCCGTGGCCGGGCTCGAACTGGTCGCCGCCGTCGCGCTGGCACTGCTCGCCTGGTGGGCCTGGGACCAGGGCACGGTGACGATCTACCTGCCCGGACCGGGCGGCGCCGTGGACGTCGTGACCCGCACCTTCGGCAACTGGCTGTCCGGTGCCGTCGTCGCCGCCACGTTCGCCGGGCTGCTGCTCATCGACGCCCTCCGCCAGGCCGTCCTCGCCATCCGAGCGGGTGGTTGACCGAGCGTGAAGCCGGGCCGGGACCACTTCTCCGAACGGCCAAAGCGCGGGCAGGGCCTGACCCGATGCCGACGACCGGCTCCACCGCGTGCCCGCTGCGCACCCCGCGCAGCGCTCCCGCGGGGGGAAGGATTCGCCGAACGGATGAAGCGGCGGTACCCCGTCGAGGAGGACCCCGGGTCGGGGTGCGCCCGGCCACACCGCCAGGAGTGTCAAACTGGTGGCGTGACAGCTTCTGCGAACTCCGCTTCGACCCGGCACGACGATCCGGCTCCGCAGTCGCGGCAGCTGTTCGATCGCGCGCAGGCGGTGACGCCCGGCGGCGTCAACTCCCCGGTCCGCGCCTTCCAGTCCGTCGGCGGCACGCCGCGGTTCATGGTGCGCGGCGAAGGCCCCCACATCTGGGACGCCGACGGCAACCGGTACGTGGACCTGGTGTCCTCGTGGGGCCCGATGATCAACGGTCACGCGCACCCCGACGTCGTCGCCGCAGTGCGGGACACCGCCGTGCACGGCACGTCCTTCGGCACGCCCGGCGTTGGTGAGATCGACCTGGCGCAGGAGATCATCGACCGCGTCGAACCCGTTGAGCAGGTTCGCCTCGTCAACTCCGGCACCGAAGCGACCATGACAGCCGTGCGCCTCGCCCGCGCCTTCACCGGCAAGCAGAAGATCGTCAAGTTCGAAGGCTGCTACCACGGTCACGTCGACGCGCTGCTGGCCGGCGCCGGATCGGGCGTCGCCACCCTCGGCCTGCCGAGCTCCCCGGGCGTCACCGGGGCCCAGGCCGCCGACACCATCGTGCTGCCCTACAACGACCTCGACGCCGTGCGGCAGGTCTTCGCCGAGCTCGGCGACGAGATCGCCTGCGTGATCACCGAAGCCGCCGCGGGCAACATGGGCACCGTCGCTCCCGTCCCCGGCTTCAACGCCGGGCTCAAGGAGCTCACCGCCGCCCACGACGCGCTGCTGATCATGGACGAGGTGATGACCGGCTTCCGCGTCTCCGCGGCAGGCTGGTTCGGCATCGACGGCGTCGCCGGCGACCTCTGCACCTTCGGCAAGGTCATGTCCGGCGGACTTCCCGCCGCCGCCTTCGGCGGACGCGCAGACGTGATGTCCCGTCTCGCCCCCACCGGACCCGTCTACCAGGCGGGCACCCTGGCCGGGAACCCGATCGCCGTCGCCGCAGGTCTCGCCAACCTCCGCGCCGCCGACGCCTCCGTCTACGCGGCGCTCGACCGCAACGCCGACCGGCTGCGCGACCTGATCGGATCCGCGCTCAACGCCGAAGGCGTCGTCCACCAGATCGCGTCCGCGGGCAACATGCTCAGCATCTTCTTCAGCGAAACACCCGTGCACGACTACGAGCAGGCCCGCGCCCAGCAGACCTGGCGCTTCCCGGCGTTCTTCCACGAACTGCTCGCCCGCGGCATCTACCCGCCGCCGAGCGCCTTCGAGAGCTGGTTCGTCAACGCCGCCATGGATGACGCGACGTTCGAGCAGATCGCCGACGCCCTGCCGCACGCCGCGCGCGCCGCAGCGGCGGCGACCGCACCGGAGGCGGCGAAATGAGCGAACCGCGAGGCGAGAAGACCCTCGTGCACTTCCTCCGCCACGGCGAAGTGCACAACCCGGAAGGCATCCTCTACGGACGGCTCCCCGGTTACCGGCTCTCCGACAACGGCGACCGGCAGGCCAAGCTCGTCGCCGAATTCCTCTCCGGGCACGACGTCGCCCGGGTGATCTCCTCACCGCTGCAACGCGCGCAGGAGACCGCCCGCCCGCTCGGCGCGATGTTCCAGACCGACGTGGCCACCGACGAGCGCCTCATCGAAGCCGACAACCGCTTCGAAGGGCTGAAGGTCTCCGTCGGCGACGGTGCCCTGCGCTCGCCCCGCCACTGGCCCAAGCTGTGGAACCCCTTCGAACCCTCTTGGGGCGAGCCCTACCTGGAGATCGCGCACCGGATGCTCGGCGCCGCCCACCGCGCGCGGGCCGCCGTCGCCGGGCGAGAAGCCGTGTGCGTCTCGCACCAGCTGCCGATCTGGACGCTTCGCCGCTACGTCGAAGGCAAACCCATGTGGCACGACCCCAGGCGCAGGCAGTGCTCGCTGGCGTCCCTGACGACGCTGGTGTTCCGCGGCGAACAACTCGTGCGGGTGGCCTACGTCGAACCCGCAGGTGGCACCGATCCGAGAGTGACGGGCGCATGAAGAAGCTTCTGGTGCGGCTCGGCCTGATCACGGCCGTGCTGGCGATGGTCGGTGGCTGCGCCACCCAAGGCGACGACCCCAAGGCCGGTGGCGAGTTCACCTTCGTCTCGCCCGGCGGGCAGACCCGCATCTTCTACCCGGCCGCCGAACGCGGCCGGATCAGCAAGCTCTCCGGCGACGACCTGCTCACCCCCGGCAAGCAGCTGGGGATCCAGGACTTCCCGGGCCAGGTCGTGGTGCTCAACATCTGGGGCTCCTGGTGCGGCCCCTGCCGCTCCGAAGCCGACGACCTGCAGGCCGTGCAGGACAAGCTCGGCCCGCAAGGCGTGCAGGTGCTCGGCATCGACGTGCGCGACACCCAGAGCGCCGCAGCCGACTTCCACCGCGACCGCGGACTCAACTACCCCTCGATCTTCGACCCGGCGGGCCGCACGCTGCTCTCGCTGCGCCAGTTCCCCCGCAGCACCGTGCCGGCCACCATCGTGCTCGACCGCCAGCACCGGGTCGCGGCGGTCTTCCTGACGGAGATGCTGGAGAGCGAACTCCTCCCCGAAGTCCAGAAGATCGCCTCCGAACCCGCCTAGGCCCAGGGGGACTCAATTTCTTAAGTATTTGACCGTCACCCGGGTGACCCTCTCGGGTGTGATGCTCGCCTCTGGGGAGTGGGGCGTTGGTCCTGGATTTTGGGGGACCTTGGTCCTCGTGTTGCGGGGTTCGTGCCTGGGCATCGCGTTCACCTGGGGGTTTGTGGGGCTGTTCACCCGGCCCGGTGCGTGAGGGCGAGGTCGGCTTTCCTACCCTCGAAGCGTGAACCCCACCGAGCTCGCCGCGTCCGGACCGCTGCTGTTCGCGGCGGCCATCGCGGCTCTCGCGGGGGCGATCAGCTTCGCCTCGCCCTGCGTCGTGCCGCTCGTGCCCGGCTACCTGGCCTACCTCGCCGGAGTGGTGGGAGCCGACGCGCCGCCCGTCGACGAGGCTGAAACCGAGGAGAACCGGCGCGGTCGCTGGCGGGTCGCTGGTGCCGCGCTGCTGTTCGTGGCCGGTTTCAGCGTCGTGTTCGCGGCCGGCGCGCTGCTGCTGCTCGGCGTCTCCGACGCCCTGCTCACCAACGAGCTGCTGCTGCAGCGCATCGGCGGAGTCGTCACCGTCGCGATGGGCCTGGTGTTCCTCGGCCTGGTCCCGGCCCTGCAGCGCGACGTCCGGGTGCACCGCGTGCCCCGCGCCGGGGTGTGGGGCGCGCCGCTGCTCGGCGCGGTGTTCGGCTTGGGCTGGACCCCCTGCCTGGGACCGACCCTGGTCGGCGTCATCTCGGTCGCCGCGGGCACCGATGTGGACACCGGGACCGCGCTGCGCGGAATCCTGCTGGTGCTCGCCTACTGCGTGGGCCTCGGCGTTCCGTTCGTGGTGCTGGCGCTCGGCGCCCGCTGGGCCGTGCGCAGCGCCGGCTGGCTGCGGCGACGCGGACGCGCGATCCAGATCGCGGGTGGAGTGCTGCTGGTGGTGGTGGGCCTGCTGCTCGTCACTGGTCTGTGGGGAGAGTTGATCTCGATGCTTCGTGGCCCGATCGCCGGATTCGAGACGCCGATCTGATGCGCGAGCACCTCACGACCGCACTCGCCTTCCTGCGCAACACCTGGCGCGGGCTGACCTCCATGCGCACCGCCCTGGTGCTGCTGTTCCTGCTCGCCATGGCCGCGCTGCCCGGCGCGCTCATCCCGCAGCGCTCGCTGAACCAGACCGAAGTGGACAAGTACTTCCAGGAGTACCCGGAGCTCGCTCCGCTCCTGGACAAGATCGGCATGTTCGAGGTGTTCAGCTCCGTCTGGTTCGCCTCCATCTACGTGCTGCTGTTCATCTCGCTCATCGGCTGCCTGCTGCCGCGCTGCTGGGAGTACTACAAGCAGTGGCGCAGCAAGCCGGTCCGCACCCCGCGCAACCTCGGCCGCCTGCCGCACCACGCCGAGAAGACGCTGCCGGACACCTCGGTCGACGAGGCGATCTCCGCGGCGAAGAAGCGGTTGCGCGGCTGGCGGATGGTCGAGCACGAAGAAGCCGACGGCGCCCGGTCGATCAGCGCCGAGCGCGGATTCCTCCGCGAGGTCGGCAACCTCGTGTTCCACTTCGCGCTCGTCGGTCTGCTCATCGGTCTCGCCGGCGGCAAGCTCTACGGCTACGAGGGTCAGGTCATCGTGGTCGCCGACGGCTCGGAGTTCTGCAACTCCGGCACTTACAACTACGACTCGTTCCGCGCGGGACTGTCGGTCGACGGCACCCAGCTGTCCCCGTTCTGCGTCAAGGTCGACGACTTCGACATCAAGTACCAGCCCAACGGCCAGGTCGCCAGCTACCACGTCGGCATGCAGTACCAGTCCGACGAGGACCTGGAGAACAACGCCTGGAAGCCCTACGTGCTGCAGGTCAACCACCCGCTGCGCACCGCGGGCGACCGGGTGTACCTGACGGGCAACGGCTACGCGCCCCAGTTCACCGTCACCTGGCCCGACGGCCAGAAGCGCACCAGCCTCGTGCAGTGGCAGCCGATGTCGCCGCAGACGATGCTCTCGCAAGGCGCCACCAAGTTCGACCAGCCCGGCGTCACCGACGAGGTGCAGCGCAGGCAGAGCCAGATCGCCATCACCGGCCTGTTCGCGCCGACCGCGTCCTACGACGGCAAGATCCTCAGCTCCGGGTACCCCGACCTGCTGGACCCGACCGCGGCCATCGACGTGATGCGCGGCGACCTGGGGCTGGACTCCGGACGCGGGCAGTCGATCTTCGGCGTGGACCAGTCGATGGTCGAGCAGGGCAGGCTCAAGCGGGTCGCTCGCGAGAACGTCCGCGTCGGCCAGGAGGTCCGCCTCGACGACGGCACCACCGTCCGCTTCGACGGCGTGGAGCGCTGGGCGAACCTGCAGGTCTCGCACGACCCGTTCCAGACCTCCGTGCTGGCCTTCGCGGTGCTCATCATCTTCGGGCTCGGCACCTCGCTCATCGTCAAGCGCCGGCGCATCTGGGTGCGGGCCGCCCCGCACCCTGGACCCGGTGAAACCGCCGCCGCGCGTACCGTTGTCGAGGTCGGCGGGCTCGCCCGCACCGACCAGGCGGGATACGGCGAGGAGTTCGCCCGGATCGCCGACGACCTGCTCGGCGCGGATATCGACCACTCGCCCCAGCCCCGCGCGGACGCAGGGACCGCGCGCGAAAGGAAGAGCTGATGCCGGTCAACGAGACGCTGTCGAACTACAGCGACATGGCCTACGCCACATCGGTGGTGATCTACATCGCCGCGATGCTGCTGTACTTCGGCGAGTTCGCCCTCGGCCGGGTCGCCACCGGCGCCCCCGCGCGCGAAGCCGCCGTGGTGGGTACGGGGAACTCCTCGACGGTGACGACAGCGGACTCCAAGGACGTCGTCGGCCACGTCCCGGCCAAGCCCAAGCGGCCGCTCGCCGAGAAGCTCGGCGGCATGGCCGTGTCGATGACCGTGCTCGGCGCGCTCGTGCACTTCGGATCCCTGCTGACCCGCGGTCTGTCCACCAACCGCGTGCCGTGGGGCAACATGTACGAGTTCGGCTCGGCGATCTGCCTCGCCGCGGTGGTGGCCTGGCTGATCGTGCTGTTCCGGCAGCTGCGCAACTCCCGGCGCGAGGCCACCCCGGCCCAGCTGCGCGGCCTCGGCGGCTTCCTGATGCTGCCGGTCGTGCTGCTGCTGTTCCTGTCCGGGACAGTGCTCTACGCGCAGGCCGCGCCGCTGCAGCCGGCGCTGCAGTCGTACTGGATCGTCATCCACGTCGCCGCCGCGATCGTCTCCAGCGGCGCGCTGCTGTTCGCCGGTACCGCCAGCGTCCTCTACCTGCTGCGCAGCCGGTACGAGAACAACCCGCTGAAGATGTCCAAGTTCGGTTCGCGCCTGCCCACCAGCCAGGCGCTGGACCGGATGGCCTACCGCGCCACCGTGATCATCTTCCCGGTGTGGACGTTCGCGATCGTCGCCGGCGCCATCTGGGCCGAGGCCGCGTGGGGCCGGTTCTGGGGTTGGGACCCCAAGGAGACCTGCGCTTTCATCGCCTGGATCGTCTACGCCGCCTACCTGCACGCCCGGGCGACCGCGGGCTGGCGCGGCGTGCGCTCGGCCTGGATCAACGTCCTCGGCCTCGCCGTGATGATCTTCAACCTGTTCTTCGTCAACCTCGTCGTCTCGGGCTTGCACTCCTACGCCGGTCTGTGAGCAACTCGATCCGGCGTTCGCCGGAGCGCTGCGGCGCGTTCGGCTCGCTGCCGTGGCGTGAATCGCGTTTGGTGTCGGTGAGAAACCCGCGGCGCCTACCAGCCACCTATGGTGACTAGGGGGTATTGGTGGGTTTAGGTTGCTTCGCGGGAAGCGCGGCACAGCTCGACTCGAACGTGGAGGGACGGCAACGGTGACGGGACAGTACGAGGAGCCCGAGACGCGGCGAGATGTCGGTGCCGTGTCGCCGCAGGCCGACGGCCCGGCGAGCACCGAGACCGGGAACAAGGGCGGGAACGGCTCCTACACCGAGCCGGAAACGCGGCCTCAGCAGCCCAAACCGGTTCCGGAGCACCCGGAACCGTCGTACGTGGACCCGTCGCAGCCCGACGCGTCCGGCCCCTTCCCGGTCGCGGACACCCCGCAGCCGTACTACTCGAACTCGAGCGGAGCGCCGGTGTACCCCGACCCGTCCCAGTCCGGACCGCACCCGCAGCAGCAGTGGCCCGGACACCCCGGGAACCCGTCCGGGCCCCACCAGGTCTCGGGACCGCACCAGGTCTCGGGACCCCACCAGGTGGCCGACGGCGGGTCCGGTCCGGCACCGGTCAGCCCCTACGCGCCCGTCGCCGGCGGGCCCTCCGGGCCGTACCCGACCGGCCAGCCCTACCCGCAGCAGCCGCCGAACCAGCAGCAAGGCCCCCCGCAGCCCGGACCGCAGCAGCCCGGACCGCAGCAGGCGGCGTTCCAGCAGCAGGGTCAGCCCCCGAACACCGACCTGTCCTCCGCGCAGCTGCTGCGGCAGACCAAGCGCGCGCCCCAGTCCGGCTGGCGCAAAGCCGTCTACCTGGCCAGCGGCAAGAAGGTCAACTTCGGTGAAGGCCCCACCGACCAGCGACGTCGCGAGCTGATCACCCGCATCAACCAGCCGCTGCAGGGCTGCTACAAGATCGCGATGCTCAGCCTCAAGGGCGGCGTCGGCAAGACCACCGCGACCGCCACGCTCGGCGCCACCTTCGCCTCGCTGCGCGGTGACCGCGTCATCGCCGTCGACGCCAACCCGGACCGCGGCACGCTCAGCCAGAAGATCCCGCTGGAGACCACCGCCACCGTTCGGCACCTGCTGCGCGACGCCCACCGCATCCGCCGCTACAGCGACGTCCGCTCCTACACCTCGCAAGGCCCCAGCCGGCTCGAAATCCTCGCCAGCGAGCAGGACCCCGCCGTGTCCGAAGCGTTCAGCGAAGACGACTACCGGCGCACCGTGACCTTGCTCGAGCACTTCTACAACGTCGTGCTCACAGACTGCGGCACCGGACTCATGCACTCCGCGATGAAGGGCGTCCTCGACGTCGCCGACTCGCTCGTGATCGTCTCCTCCAGTTCCATCGACGGCGCCCGCAGCGCCTCGGCCACCCTCGACTGGCTCGACGCCCACGGCTACGGCGGCCTCGTCTCGCGCTCCGTCGCGGTGATCAACTCCGTCCGGCCCGCCTCCGGCAAGGTCGACGTCGACAAGCTCGGCGCCCACTTCGCGTCGCGCTGCCGCGCCGTGTCGCGGATTCCGTTCGACCCGCACCTCGAAGAGGGCGCGGAAGTGGAGCTCGACCAGCTGGCCGCCCCGACCCGGATGGCGTTGCTGGAGTTGGCGGCGATGGTCGCCGACGACTTCCCCCACGCCCCAGGCCGCCAGCAGCAGGGTTGATCTCGGTTGCATGAGTGGGTCGTGGGGAAGTTTTCATGAAAACTTCGGTCTTGTCCCCCCAGCAGGAGCCCGCAGCGATGCCGGTTGCCTGACGGGCTTGGAGTGAGCGAGCCGTTCGGGCTTTTCTCGGCCTTGTCGCGTCTCAGTCTTCTTCTGCGGAGTCGTGGTTCTTGCGCTGCTGTTCCGCGATCTTGCGGAGGAAGTCCGGGTCGTCGTCCGGGGCCAGCGGGGTTTGGCGGGGGCGCGTTGCGGCTGGCTGCGGGCCGAACGCCTTCCACATCAGCACAGCGATGGTGAGCGCGCCGATGGCGGCGAGGGCGTAGATCATCGTGGGCCACCTCCAAACCGTTCTGCTTACGACAGTAGCCAATCAGAGCGGCTGGTGTCTTTGTCCGGAGGTGTCCGATTACGAGCGGGCCCCTGGTGACGCCTCGCAGGAGCGCGAGGCGTCACCAGGGGCGGCGGTCGTCATCGGCCGGCCGCCCAGGCGATCTTCGACTTCGGCAGTGATTCACGGCTGTTGCGACTGCTTCTCCGGCGCGTGCCGCGGTCCTGGAGAGCACTCGTCACGAGGGGTCTGACAAGTGATCTCGGGTGCCGCAGCTTGACCACCGCGCCGCTTCGCCGACGTTCGCCGCTGCCGGACCTGTGGTCAGGCGGTGCGGTTCACGTCGCTGGTCAGCTCGGCCAGCAGGGTGCGGACCTCAGACTCGCGGAAGCGACGGTGGCCACCGGGGGTGCGGATCGAGCCGATCCGCCCGGCGGTCGCCCATCGGGTCACGGTCTTGGGGTCGACCCGGAAGAGCGCCGCGACCTCACCCGGGGTGAGGAGCTGCTCCTGACCGTTCTGGCGAGGCTGCTGAGTCGACGCGGTCACAGGTGACCTCCACTTTTGCGATAACTGGTATTCGGGCATTCCGGTCGCATCGTGGCACCTGGAGGGGCAGGTACTCGAACGTTTGGGTTTAGGTAAAGGGAAGGTAAGGGACGAAAACGGCGCTTCGGGCGCGTGACCTCGGGGGACGCGGCCGCCGGTCCGTCCGGTGCGCGGGGTGCTCTACCCTGGATGACGTGCAGGAACAGCAGGAGACGAGAACCGGCGAGTCCGAAGCCCCGGCCCTCGCCGCCCCGGAAGCGGGAACGCAGCAGGCGACCGGTGAGACGTCCGAGGTCAAGCCCAATCTTGCTCTCGACGTCACGCTCTACACCGTTGCCCGGTTCGGCCTGGTCGCGGTCGTCGCGGTGCTGCTGATGCTGGCCCAGGTGCCGGTGCTGGTCGCGCTCGCCGTGTCCGTCGTCGTGGTCATGCCGCTGTCGCTGCTGGTCTTCGGACGCCTGCGGCGCCGCGTCGCGCTCGGCATGGCCGAGCGCACCCGTGACCGCCGCGAACGCCGCGAGCGGCTGCGCGCGCAACTGCGCGGCGAAGCCCCGGCGGACGCCGAATGACCAGCGACATCGATCGCTCCTGCGAGCGAACGCGAGCCTGGACCAGCGAGGCCGTCCGGATCATCGAGGCCGACGCCAACCGCAGCGCCGACACCCACCTGCTGCGGTATCCCCTGCCCGCGGAGTGGGGGATCGACCTCTACCTCAAGGACGAGTCAACACATCCGACCGGTTCGCTCAAGCACCGGTTGGCCCGTTCGCTGTTCCTCTACGCCATCTGCAACGGCTGGGTGACTGAGAACACACCCGTGATCGAGGCGTCCTCCGGATCGACCGCGGTCTCCGAGGCGTACTTCGCCCGGCTGCTGGGACTGCCCTTCATCGCGGTCATGCCCCGATCCACCAGCGGCGAGAAGGTCGCGCTCATCGAGTGGCAGGGAGGTCGCTGCCACTTCGTCGACGAGCCCGGCGCGATCTACACCGAGTCCCGTCGGCTGGCTTCGGAGCTCGGCGGTCACTTCATGGACCAGTTCACCAACGCCGAGCGGGCCACCGACTGGCGCGGCAACAACAACATCGCCGAGTCGATCTTCGAGCAGCTCGCGCTCGAACCGCACCCGGAACCGGCGTGGATCGTCGTCGGCGCCGGAACCGGCGGGACCAGCGCCACCATCGGCCGCTACCTGCGCTATCGCAGGCTCGGCACCCGGCTGGCCGTGGTCGACCCGCAGCGCTCGGTCTTCTTCGAAGCCTGGCGGGATCACGACCCCTCGCTGACCAGCGATTCGGGCTCGCTCATCGAGGGCATCGGCAGGCCGCGCGTGGAGCCGTCCTTCATCGGGGAGGCCATCGACCGGATGATCAAGGTCCCGGACGCCGCCTCGATCGCCACCATCCGCTGCACCGAGCAGGTCCTCGGTCGCCGCGTCGGCGGTTCCACCGGGACCAACCTGTGGGGCGTGTTCGAGCTGGTCTCCCAGATGCTCGCCGAGGGGCGCACGGGCAGCATCGTCACGCTGCTCTGCGACGGCGGCGAGCGCTACACCCACACCTACTTCGACGACGGCTGGGTCGGCGAGCAGGGCATGGACCTCGACGCTCCGCTCAAGGTGCTGGAGCACTTCCACGCCACCGGCGAGTTCCAGGCGAGCTGAGCTCGCACCGCCCTGCTTCTCGAAAACACTCATCGACGCATTCGCCCGGAGGATGATCTGGTGGTCGCCAAGCGCTTGCTGGTCGGCGTGGTGCTCGCGAGCGCGGGACTCACCTCCTGCACCGCGGTGCAGGAGGTCGTGCCGGGGCCGCCCTCGGCGCAGCCCAGCACGTCCGGGGATTCCACCGAGACCAGCACGGCCCCGTCGATCACGCGCGATGTCCCGCCGGAGCAGCGGCGGATGCTCGGGGCGCTGCCTGCGGAAGAGCTGTGCGGGCTGATCCGGCCCGAGGAGATCGCGGTGATGGCCTTCGACGTCGAGCCCGGCGTGCCCCGGGAAGTGGGGATCGAGCCCCCGGTGCGCGGGTGCGGGTTCCACGCCCGCAACGGGAACCGGGAAGTCCTCGTCGGCGCCCAGCCCGCCGGTTTCGCCGATCTCGGGACCGACGAGGTCGAGATCGGAGCGGTCCGCGGAACCGAGGTGATGCGGACCGGGGGGTGCACCGTCTACGCCCCCGTCGCCGACGCCACGCTGCAGATCTCGGTGATCACCGGCGAGACCGACGCCGACCAGTGCACCACCGCCTCGGACATCGCCCAGTACGCGATGGCCGCCGTGGTGCGCTGAAGCAGTTGATCTCGAACTCGTAACGTTGCCCCCGAACCTTCCGCGCTGATCAACCCGATCAGTTCGAATTCTGGCGATCGGAAAGATCGCATCGGGGGGCGATTCCCAAGCCGCGATTCCTTCTGGCGGCACAGCCGGGGAGGTCATCGCGCCAGCACCTGCCGGTTTCATCAGGCCAGGTGGTGCCAGTGCGATCCCTGAGCGGTGCAGAGATGGGGGATGTGATGGCGGAGAACCTGCGCGCGATTCCGGAGGAGCTGAACGGATTCGGTGAACTCCTCGACCGGAATGCCGGACATTTCCGGAAAATTGGCGAATGGGCGGAGAGCACCGCGTCGGACACCAGCGGATTCACCGGCCTCATGGTGGTGCTCGTCCCCGTCGTGGAGGTGGTCACCGCGCTCTACGGCGAAACGCTGGACCTGGCGAATTCCGCGCTGATGAAGGTCAAGGAAGACCTCGCCGAAACGGTCTCGGACTACGAGGAGACCGAGCGCAAGATCGCGGCGATGTTCCAGAAGATCCAGTCCGACCTCGACGAGATCAAGGTCTGAGGGGAGGGACGGACATGGCTTCCTACGAAGACGCCGAGGACCCGATCGCCCTCCTCGAAGCGGATCCGAGCCAGAGCAACCAGGACTCGCTGCAGCAGGCCATCGAGGACGCGGGCTGGCAGGTCCAGACCGTCAACTGGGTCTACGAGCAGGTCACCGGCGAGAACCTGATCGAGCAGCTGATCTCGCCGATCACGGGTGACTTCTCGAAGATCGAGACCAACGCCGAGGCGTGGAACCAGATCGGTGAAGCCCTGCGCGCGGTGCGCAAGAACCTCAACCAGGGCATCAGCGATCTGCGGGAGAGCTGGGACGGCGACGGCGCGATCGCGTTCGAAGCGCTGCTGGTGAGCACCTGGACCGTCGCCCTCGAAGGCGATGCGATGCTGGCGCAGCTCGTCGGCAAGGGCTTCACCAAGGCCGCCGAGATGTCGCGCAAGATGACCGACAAGGCGCTCGAGCTGATCAAGAAGCTCGTCGACCGGCTCATCGAGACGGCCGCCACCGGCTGGATCCCGGTGGCCGGCTGGGCGAACGTCGTGCGCAACGTCGAGAAGTGCGTCGAGATCGTGATCGCCGTGCTGGAGCTCTTCGAGGCGCTGCAGCAGATGTACGAGTCGGTGGTGCAGCTGGTCGACGCCATCAAGGGCGCGGGCACCAATCTCGCGCAGATCAAGGACGCGAACAGCCTCGGCGACGTGGTCAACGTCGGCATCCAGGCCAAGGACGACGTCACCGCCGTGTCCGAGGCGGCCACCGGCGCGCGCGGTGCCGCGACGGGCGTGCGCAACTCCGCCCAGGGAGTGCGTTCCGCGACCTCGGGCGGATCCGGAACGGGCTCGGGCGGCTTCCAGACGCTGTCGTCCGGCAGCATTTGATCGGGGGACCTGCGATGAGCGCAGACGGCAAGACACCGGAGATCCGCGCGGCCGAGGAGATGGTCGACGAGCGGATGACCCAGGCCGAGGAGGCGCTGGCGAAGGCGACCCGGTTCTCATCCGAGTTGCCCGAGGTGAAGCTCACCGACGAGCGGATCGAGGAGATCGAGCAGCAGATCCGCAACGGCAACGCACCGCCGGAGATCGTCGCGTTCCAGCGCCGCGTCGACGAGGGTGAGTTCAGCTGGCAGGACGTGGCGGACGGGAGCGCGTTCCGCGACGAGTCGGTGCGGTCGGCGTTCTCCGCGAGCGTGCAGAACATGCAGCAGGCGAAGGACATGCTCGACGCGGGCTACGATCCGGCGACCGTCATCAACAACGATCCGAACCGGTCGGCCGGGGCTGATTACGACGACGAACCGCCGGATTCGTTCCTGCGGTGAGGGGTGGACTGAACGACGATGAACCACAAGACGTTACTCGGCATCACCATCGGGTGGGCCGTGCTGATCGGCCTGATCGCCGCCGTGCTGCTCGGGTTCGCCCTGTTCAGCGGCACTTCGCTGGCCAAGTCTTCCACCGCATCGGGTTCTTCCGGCCCGGTCTACCAGTGGGACGGCAAGCCGATGATGATCGTCAGCTCGGACAAGAAGAAGACGGCCGTCTGCCACGTCGTGCCCGCCCGCGGTGAGGCGCGCGACGTGACCAGCTACCGCAACGAGAGCCGGTACCGGGTCAACCGCATCACGCCCTGGTTCTCCGGTTCGGCGGACATGACCTGCACGACGTCGGTCCGGATCCGCACCGGCTCGCAGGTGACCGTCTACGAGCTGGCCACCAAGAACCGCATCGCGCAGTTCGGCACCGTCATCGTCGCCGTCGCGCCGTTCCTCGCGGTCAGCGTGTTCGGCGTCGGGAGGCGCAAGACCCACGCGTGATCGAGCGGTGTCCCGCGAGCGGTTCGCCGCTCGCGGGACACCCCTCTCAGCCGAAGGCCAGGGCGAGACCGGTGATGGTGCCCCAGGCGAGCATGGCGAATCCTGTGTCCCGGACGGCGGGGATCAGGTACCGGCCGGTGGCTCCCCGGACCACGGCGCGCAGCGGGATCAGCAGCAGCGGCAGGGCCAGGAAGCCCAGCAGCACCCAGGAGTTGCGCAGGCCGATCAGGACCGTGATGACGAACGGGACCAGGGCCAGCGCCGTGTAGAGGGTGCGGGTGTCGCGGTCGCCGAGCATGACCGCCAGGGTTCGCTTGCCCGTGACCTCGTCGGACGGGATGTCGCGGAGGTTGTTGGCCACCAGCACCGCGCACGACAGCGCGCCCACTCCCACGGCGGCTCCGATGCCGAACCCGGAGATCTGCCCCGCCTGCACGAACATCGTGCCCAGCACGGCGATCAGGCCGAAGAACAGGAACACCGCGATCTCGCCGAAGCCCGCGTAGCCGTAGGGCTTGCTGCCGCCGGTGTAGAACCAGGCGCCCGCGATGCACAGCGCGCCGATCGCGAGCATCCACCACTGGCCGCTCAGCGCGACCACGCCGAGTCCAGCGAGCGCGGCGATCCCGAAGCACGCGAAGGCGGCGTTGCGCACCGCGCCCGGTGCGGCAGAACGCGATCCGACCAGGCGGAACGGGCCCACGCGGGAGTCATCGGTGCCGCGGATGCCGTCCGAGTAGTCGTTGGCGAAGTTCACGCCGATGATCAGGCTCAGCGAGACGGCCAGCGCCAGCAGCGCGATCACCGGGTCGAACCCGTCCATGCCCGCGGCAGCGCCGGAGCCGGCCAGCACCGGTGTGATCGCATTCGGGAAGGTCCGCAGACGGGCACCTTCGATCCATTGCGCGACAGTCGCCATGAGCAACATCTTCGCTCACCCGGCAAGCCCCTCGGCTAGCAGGTCAGCTGCTCGGCCAGCGCCCGCCGATCCGGTTTGCCCGGGCCGCGCAGCGGGAGCTCGTCCACCAGCGCGATCCGCTTCGGGGCGGCCGCGGCGCCCAGCCGTCCGCGCACCGCCTCCCGGAGTGCGTCCTCGTCGGGTCGCGCGGTGGGGTCGGCGACGACGGCGGCCACCACGGCCTGCCCCCACTCGGGGTCGGGGAGGCCCAGCACGCAGGCCTCGTGCACGCCCGGCTGCTCGGTCAGCACCCGCTCGACCGGCAGCGGCGCGACCTTCTCCCCACCGGTGATGATCACGTCGTCGGCCCGTCCGAGGACTTCCAGCCGATTGTCGGCGAACCGGCCCAGATCGCCGGTGCGGAACCAGCCGCCTGCGAACGCGGGCGCCTCCGGCTGGTTGCGGTACCCCCTGGCCAGCATGGGTCCGGCGAGGCGGATCGGTCCGAGCTCGCCGTCGACGTCGACCTCCGCGACGTCCAGCGGCACCCCGTCGTACACGCAGCCACCGGCGGTCTCGCTCATGCCGTAGGTGGTGGTCACCCGCACGCCGCAGTCCCGGGCGCGGGCCAGCAGGGCGGGTGGGGTCGCGGCGCCGCCGAGCAGCACCGCGTCGAACTCGCGCAGCGCCGCCAGCCCCTCACCGCCGTCGTTGATCAGGCGGGAGAGCTGGGTGGGCACCAGGGCTGTGTAGCGCGGCAGGCCGGAGGACGGCAGCTCGCGCGCAGCGGCGGCGAAGACGTCCGGCCGGAACCCGCCGGAGGTGTCGACGGCGTGCGGGGCGGTTCCCGCCAGCAGCGCGCGGACCAGGACCTGGATCCCGGCGACGTGGTGGGCGGGCATCGCCAGCAACCAGTTGCCGGGCCCGCCGAGCCTGCGGTGGGTGGACTCCGCCGACCCGCGCAGCGAGCTCGCGGGCAGCAGCACGCCCTTGGGGGCCCCGGTCGAGCCCGAGGTGGCGATGACCAGGGCCGTCGGGTCGTGCTCGGCGTCCTCTCCTGGGCCCAGCGGCCCGCAGAGCGCGGTGATCAGTGCTTGCGCCTCGTCGGGGGCGTCGGCCGCGACCGGCAGCAGCGCGGGGCCTTCGCCCTCCAGCGCGCGGCGCAGCGCGGGCAGCACCTCCAGAGCTCCGGCGCCCGAGGGCACTTCCAGCGGCTGCAGCTCCCGGGCGTTCGGCATGGCACCCATTCTCGGCGTCGCCGCGCGCCCCGGCGTCGCCGGGCGTCGGAGACCTTCGGCACTAGCTCACCTGTTCGAGCGATCAAGTGTTCGAATGGCGCGGTCGATGTTCTGGGTACGAGCGGAAGGAGAAGGCGATGTTCCTCGTTTTCGTGATGGTCGTCCCGGTCTTCGCCGGAGCGCCCCGGTCATCCGAGCCGTCCCCGGCGTCGCGGCAGTGGTCTTCGTGGTCGCCGGACGGCAGGTCGGGAGTCGGACCTGACGCCGGCCCGGCCGACCCCGAGCGGGGGACGCCGGACGAGGAGCGCCCTGCCGGGCTGTTCCTGTCCGGCGTCCTGCCTGAAGACGAGTGGGAGGTCTCAGTAGTACCAGGGGAAGGAGTCCCAGTCGGGAGTCCGCTTCTCCAGGAACGCGTCCCTGCCCTCGACGGCTTCATCGGTCATGTAGGCGAGCCGGGTGGTTTCACCGGCGAAGAGCTGCTGACCGACGAGCCCGTCGTCGATGGCGTTGAACGCGTACTTGAGCATGCGCTGCGCCGTCGGGGACTTGCCGTTGATCTCCCTGGACCACTGCAGCGCGGTGGCCTCCAGCTCGGCGTGCGGGACGACCTCGTTGACCGCGCCCATCTGGTGAGCCTGCTCGGCGGTGTAGGGGCGCCCGAGGAAGAAGATCTCGCGAGCGAACTTCTGCCCCACCTGGCGCGCGAGGTACGCCGACCCGAAGCCGCCGTCGAAGCTGCCCACGTCGGCGTCGGTCTGCTTGAACATGGCGTGCTCTGCGCTCGCGAGGGTGAGATCGCACACCACGTGCAGGCTGTGCCCGCCACCGGCGGCCCAGCCTGGGACCACCGCGATGACGACCTTGGGCATGAAGCGGATCAGGCGCTGCACTTCCAGGATGTGCAGTCGGCCGGCACGCGCCGGGTCGACCGTCTCGGCGGTCTCGCCCCCGGCGTACTGGTACCCGGAACGGCCCCGGATGCGCTGGTCGCCACCGGAGCAGAAGGCCCAGCCGCCGTCCTTGGCGGAAGGGCCGTTACCGGTGATCAGCACGCATCCGACGTCGCTGCTCATCCGCGCGTGGTCCAGGGCGCGGTAGAGCTCGTCGACGGTGTGCGGCCGGAAGGCGTTGCGGACCTCGGGGCGATCGAAGGCGATGCGCACCGTGCCCTTGCCGGGGCCGTCCTCGACGCAGCGGTGATAGGTGATGTCGGTGAAGTCGAAGCCCTCGACCGGCTCCCACGACTTCGGGTCAAACAGCTCAGACACAACGGGATTCTGCACACCTGGGACAATAGGGGTAGCAAGTGCTCGGCGCGGGGTCCTCCCCGTGACCGTCCGGTGCTTGCGTGGACGTCGGCGTGGGAGACCGCGGATCCTTCGCCGTTGTCCGCCAGGCGATTTCAGAGGTGATCGGTTGAACCCGTCCACAGCCCAGGCTGAGGTCATCGTCGACGAGCTCGTCCGAAACGGGGTGCGGCACGCGGTGCTCGCCCCGGGGTCGCGCAACGCACCTCTCGCTTACGCTCTGCACCGAGCCGCGCACGCTGCGCGTTTGCGGCTGCACGTTCGGATCGACGAGCGCAGCGCCGGGTTCCTGGCGCTGGGCATCGCGGCCCGCACGGGTCGGCCGGTTCCGGTGTTCTGCACCTCCGGCACCGCCGCGAGCAACCTGCACCCGGCGGTCAGCGAGGCGTACCACGCGGGCGTTCCGCTGCTGGTCATCACGGCCGACCGGCCACCGGAGCTGCGCGCGGCGGGTGCGAACCAGACCATCGACCAGCACCGGCTGTACGGCAGCGAGGTGCGGCTGTTCGACGAGCTCGGCGTCGCCGAGGCGCGGGCGGGCCAGAACGCCTACTGGCGCAGCCAGGTGTGCCGGTTCTGGGCCGCCGCCGACTGCGGGATGCGCGGCGGGCCGGTGCACCTCAACGTGCCCTTCCGCGAGCCGTTGGTGCCCGATGGCGACACCGAGTGGTTCGAGTCGCTGGACGGGCGTCCGGACGATCAGCCGTGGACCGAGGTCGCCGACCGCGGTGCGGTGCCGAGCTCCCTCTCGCGCTTGCGGTCCGGTCGTGGCCTGGTGCTCGTGGGTGACTGGGGTTCCGAGGCGGCCAGCGCCTGGGGCGAGCGCTGCGGCTGGCCGGTGCTGTCGGAGGTCGGCGGCGTCGGTGTGTCCGGTCCGGCCGCCATCACGACGGGAATGTGGCTGCTCAACCTGCCGGAGTTCCTCCGCGAGCACCGCCCCGAGCAGGTGCTGTGCGTGGGACGGCCGACGGTCTTCCGCCAAGTCCAGCAGCTGCTGGCCGACACCGGCGTGGAGGTGCTGCTGGCGCACGGCGGCGTCGACTGGCCCGCGCCCGCGCACAACGTCCGGGAGGTCGCAGAGGGGTTCGGTGTCGGACCCGACAGCGCCGTGGACCCGCAGTGGCTCACGGCGTGGCAGCAGGCCGACCAGAAGGCCTCTGCCGCGCTGCACGCCGCCCTCGACCTGGAGCGGTGGCCGAACGGTCCTGCCGTGGCGCGCGAACTGGTCGGCGCGCTGCCGGAGAACTCCTTGCTCGTGCTCGGATCGTCCAATCCGAGCCGGGACGTCGCGCTCGCCGCGCGGCAGCGGCCCGAGGTGCTGGTGCACCGCAACCGCGGGGCCGCCGGCATCGACGGGACGATCTCGACCGCCATCGGCGCGGCCGCCGGGCACAGCGGCCCGGCCTACGCGCTGCTGGGCGATCTGACGTTCCTACACGACAGCAACGGCCTGATGCTCGGCCCCTACGAGCAACGGCCGGACCTGACGATCGTGGTGTTCAACGACGACGGCGGAGGCATCTTCAGCCTGCTCGAACAGGGCGGTCCCGAGCACAGCGACTCCTTCGACCGCGTCTTCGGGACGCCGCACGGCACCGACCTGGGGCAGTTGTGCGCGGCGCACGGCGTCGAGCACGTCCAGGTGCCGGGTCACTCCGAACTGCGCGAAGCGCTGCGGCCCGCGCCCGGTCTGCGCGTGGTCGAGGTGCGGGCGAGCAGGGACGAGCTGCGCGCGGTCCACCAGCGGTTGCACGCGGCGGTCCGCTCCGCGCTGCTCGGCTGATCCACCACCGGACGACGTGAAAACCCTTGCGTGAAGCTCGGTTCGCGTTTCGCGGGCGTGACGGATCGGTTTGCACGGCAGGTCGTGGCCGGGGTCGACCGGCCACTGTGGTCGCATCACCGCAGACGCATCACCCGTTGCCCCATTGGTGTGCATTCGCGTTTTTCCGCGTGACGATGGGAAAAACTCGGCGCGAAAAGCGCACCGAGTGTGAACGTGGTTGCCTAGTCTCCTGATCGGAACCAGTTCCTCGAGGAGGTGGCAGGGTGATTCGACGACAGGGCCTGCGCGCGGTGATCGCGGCCTGCTGCGCGAGCGCGGTGTTCGCCGCACCGGCGCTCGCGGGTGCCGAAGGGCCGGGGGCGCCCGGAGCCGGTGACGACTACTTCCCCGGGTACGGCAACGGCGGTTACGACGTCTCGCACTACGACCTGCAGCTTCGCTACCAGCCCGCGGACGATCACCTGCAGGGCACCGCGACGATCGTCGCGAACGCGACGCAGGACCTGACCGCCTTCAACCTGGACTTCGCGCTCACCGCGAAGTCGGTGCGGGTCAACGGCGCGCCGGCGCAGTTCAGCCAGAACGGCTTGGAGCTCACCGTGACCCCGTCGGCGACCCTGCCGCAGGGCGAGATGGCGACCTTCGTCGTGGAGTACGAGGGCACTCCCTCGGCCGCCGACGTCGGCCCCGTCAACCCGTGGGTGCGCACCTCCGACGGAGCGCTCGCGGTCGGCCAGCCCGAGATCTCCGCCTGGTGGTTCCCCGGCAACGACCACCCGAGGGACAAGGCCACCTACGACGTCGCCATCTCCGTTCCCGACGGGACCGAGGCCCTCTCCAACGGCGTGAACACCCGCAACAGCAGCCTGGCCGGGTGGACCACCTGGAACTGGCGCAACAGCGAACCGACCGCCACCTACCTGGCGTTCATGGCCATCGGCCAGTACGAGATCAGCAGCAAGACCGGCGCGTTCGGCCAGCCGTTCGTCACCGCCTACTCCGACAAGCTCGGCCCGCTGGCCGGACCGGCGAAGGCCAGCATCGAGCGCACCCCGGAGGTCCTTGACTTCCTGAGCCAGCTGTTCGGCGAGTACCCGTTCAGCGCGCAGGGCGGCGTCGTCCCGTCGGAGGGACTGGGCTTCGCCCTGGAGAACCAGACCCGCCCGACCTACAGCCACCTGTTCTTCCAGCGCGCGGCGAACGTCTCGGTGGTCGTGCACGAGAACGCCCACCAGTGGTTCGGCGACTCGGTGTCGGTGGACACCTGGCGCAACATCTGGGTCAACGAGGGCTTCGCGTCCTACGCGGAGTGGCTGTGGTCGGAGGCCCAGGGCACCGGGACCACGCAGGAGCTGTTCGACCACTACTACAACTCCTACCCGGCCGACGACCCGTTCTGGCAGGTCCCGCCGGGAGACCCCGGCGCCGAGGACGTCTTCCACACCGCGGTCTACGACCGGGGCGCGATGGCGCTGCACGCGCTGCGCAACGTCGTCGGTGACGAGGCGATGCTCGACATCACCCGCACCTGGGTCACCGAGCACCGGTACTCGACCGGCACCGTCGAGCAGTTCATCGAGCTGGCGGAGCAGAAGTCGGGCAAGCAGCTCGACGAGCTGTTCAACGCCTGGCTGTTCACCAAGGGCAAGCCGACCGTGAGCCCGGCGACCGGAGTGACCGCCAGCGCCGCCCGGGAGAACGTGCCCGAACCCGCCGCGGTCGCCGAGATCGATCGCGCGCACGAACTGCTGCACGACCACTGAGTCAGCGAACTCCTTCCAGCGCTTCCCGCACCGGGAGGAGTTTCGCCTCGGCCTCGGCAACTTCCTGATCAGGGTCGGAGTCGGGAACGATCCCGCCTCCGGCGAACAACCGGACCCTGCCACCGCGAGCACCGCCGGACCCAGCGCCGGCGGTGCTCTGCTGTTCGATCTGGCCGCAGCGCAGGGCGATCCCGAACTCGCCGTTGCCGGCACCGTCGATCCAGCCGACCGGACCCGCGTAGCGGCCCCGGTCCATGCCCTCCAGCTCGGCGATCAGCTGGACCGCGTCGGCCGTGGGCGTGCCACCGACCGCGGCCGTGGGGTGCACGGCCTCCACGACGTTCAGCAGCCCCGGGCCGTCCGGGGTGTCGGCCAGCTTCCCCTCGACGTCGGTGGCCAGGTGCAGCACGTTGCGCAGCCTCAGGACCGACGGCGAGTCGGGGACCGACAGTTCGCTGCAGAAGGGTCGCAGCCGTTCCGCCAGGGACTCCGAGGCGTACTGGTGCTCGCTGCGGTTCTTGGCCGACGCCAGCAGTTCGGCGGCGATCTCGTCGTCCGTGCGGCCGGGATGCGGCCATGCCGTTCCCGCCAGCACCCGCGAGCGGACCTCGTAGCCGCGCCGTTCCAGCAGCAGTTCGGGGGTGGCGCCGACCAGGCCGTCCACCGCGAAGGTCCAGCAGCTCGAGTAGCGCGCGGCCAGGTTGTGCAGCAGGAACCGCTCGTCGAGCGGTTCGGAGGTGTTGGCGACCAGGTCGTGCGCGAGGACGACCTTGAGCAGGTCCCCGCCGGAGTCGCGCATCCGGTCGACCGCAGCGGTCACCGCCTGCCGGTAGCCCGTCGAGGACAGACGGCCATCGCTGTAGGAGACCGTTCCGGGCTGGCGGACCGGCTCGATCGCGGGCTCCGGGGCGTCGCCGATCGTGGTGATCCAGCGGACCCCGTCGTGCTCGCCGACCACGACCTCGGGGAGCACCAGCACCGAGTCCCCCGGCTGGTCGGCGAAGGCGAGGCTGGTGAAGGCGACCGGGCCGCAGCCGGGCAGCCCCACCTCGTCGTCGACGTCGATGTGCCCGCACAACTGCCGCCACCAGGCGTCGGCGTCGGTGAAGCGCGCCGTGCCGGACGTGTCCAGCCGCGCGGCGCAGCCCCGCCCGACCAGGCCCTCGCCCTCCCGGACCCAGCTCAGCGACTCGCCGCCCGGCAGCAGCTCCAGCAGCGGTCGGTCGTGCCGTGGGTCGGCTGGGTCGAGCCTGCGGGTGCGCGCCGTCAGCCGCCTGGAAGTAATCGCCACGCTTGGAGCGTATTCGGACTGCGGATTCCGGTGGGCTGAGCGGCCGCGTGGCCCTGGCCACGACCCCTGGCCCCTACAATCGGTCACCGTGGCAGGCGACGCGGTGACCCAGGACGCGGCCGACTCGGTGACCGGCTCAGACACGGACGGTGACCGGGCGGCGTCGGAGCCCTCGCCTGGGCGGGTTCGCTGCCGGGTGGCGCGCGGCGTGCTCATCACCGGTGCGTTGCTCACGGTCATGGGCTTGTCGATCATCGGCGCCTGCTTCATCAACGACGTCACCATCACCGAATCGCGAGGTCAGGCGGTCGCGGAGGTCGTGGACACCTCGCTGACCCGGACCGTGGTGCGCTTCAACACCGAGGACGGGCGCGTCTACATCCCGCCGAACGGGGTCCTCTACCCGACGGACCTTCAGGTGGGGCAGCTGGTGCGGGTCGAGTACGACTCCCGCAACCCCGACCTGGTGCGTGCCGAGGGCCGCACCGCACTGATCTCGCTGCTGCCCGTCTTCAGCGCGCTGGCCATCCTGTGGGCGGTCCTCCTTCCGACGTATTGGCTGCTCAGACGATCTAACAGAGGCTGAGGGCCCTTCCTAGAACCCTCGCCCGGTGCCAGACTTGGGGATCCGCCGAAAGGGGGTCGGCGGGACCCAGGTCGACGTGCCGACCCCGCGTCTGCGAGGTCGTTGCCGATGAACACGCCAGGAGCGTTGTCAAGCTCGTCGCAGGACCAGCAGCAGTGGGTGCTCGGAGCCCCGGTGCTGTCCACCGTCGATCGATCGCTGCCCGACGGGGTGGATCCCGCCGAGTTGGCGCTCTACTGCACGATGCTCGGCGACGACGCCTTGGTGCTCGCCCACCGGCTTTCCGAGTGGGGGATGCGCGCAGGCCTGGAGGAATCCGCCGCGCTCGGCGGGATCGCGCACGACCTGCTCGGGCAGGCGCGGGTCCTGTTCGGCCGGGCCGCCGAGGTCCACGGCGCCGACGACGAGGAGCAGCTCGCCTACCTGCGCGAACCCGCCGAATTCCGGAACGTCCGGCTGGTCGAGGTCGACTGCGGACCGGGGCCGGGCGGCGACTTCCCGGCCACGGTCGCCCGGTTGCTGCTGTTCAGCACCTGGCGGCTCGCGGTCTTCGAAGAGCTCGCCACCAGCCGGGACGCGGTGCTGGGGACGCTGGCGGCGCGGTCGCTGCAGCTGCTCGAACAGCACCGGGACCACGCCGCGCAATGGCTGATCAAGCTCGGCGACTCCGGACCGGGCGGACCGCGGCTGATGAGCGCCGGACTGCACCGCGTGTGGCCACTGGCCGCCGAGCTGTTCGTCGCGCACCCGGTCGAGGTGCGGATGGCCGAAGCGCGCTGCGGCGTGGATCCCGCGAGCGTGCGGGTGCGCGCCGGGCAGGCGCTCGACGAGGTGTTCTCCATCGCACGCCTGGACGCCCCGGTCCCCGGCGCGTTCGGCGAGTTCGCACCGCCCGGCGGCCGCGACGGCACGCACACCGAATCCATGGAGTTCCTGCTGGCCGACCTGCAGTACCTGGTCCGGGCCGGGCTTGCCAGCGGCCGGGCTCCGCAGCGACCGGTGGACGAGCGAGGACCGGGAAGTGTCGGAAACGAAATGCAAGATGAGTAGTTCCCCGCAAGCCGATGCGCCTCGGACGGGGGCACCCTGATCGAGGGGGATCGGAACCGCTGGAAGCGCTGCTGGGGGCCTTCCCGCGTTCCTCGGTCGGGGTCTAGTGGAAGGGCGCAACGCGGATGGAACAGATCTGGTTGCAGGTGCTCGTAGCGTTGATGGCCGGGTGCGCGGGAGCGGGCGTGGTGCTCGCGCTGCGCAGACGTCCCGAGGAGCAGGTCGCGGCGGACGAGCCCGATCCGCTGCCCCGGACGGCACCCGACGTGTGGGAGCCGCACGTGCAGCACTGCGAGCAGGCGGTGCTGCGGGCGAGCCGGTCCGTGGAGGCCATGTCCTCGCAGCAGGCCCGCAACCGGCTGCGGACCGTGGTGCGCCGGATGGACGCCGAGCTGCCCAACCTGCGCGTGCTCGCCGAACTCGGCCGCGGTCTGGGCGGCACCTCGCGCGACGCCGAGATAGCCGGTCGGGTGCGCGCCGAGCTCACCGAGGCGGAGCAGCGCTTCGGCGCGGTCACCGGCGAGGTGCTGGAACTCGTCGAGGACCCCGATGCCGAACGAGTGGGCGAGCTGCGCGCGCGGTTCCCGCTGCTGCGCCCGATCTCAGCAGTCCTGCCCGAACCCGTCAGCTGAGAACCGAATCGCTTTGCTCGGCGGTGCGGGTGGGTGTTGTGCGGGAAGTTTTCATGAAAACTTCCCCACCCACCCACCTACCCACTGCACGGCGTCAACAGCCCCTAGCCGGTACCTCCGCCGCCTGCGTCCACCACTCGTGCACCTCGGCCGCCGCGCCGGGTGCCGCGACGAGCAGCCCGTCGCGGGGAAGCGGGTCGGGCCGCCCCCGGCGGTCCAGGACGGTGGCCCCGGATTCGGTGGCCAGCGCGAGCGCGCCCGCCACGTCCCACTCCTCGTAGTGGTCGAGCACCGCGGCGATGCTGTGGCCGAGCGCGACCTGGGCGATGGCCAGGGCCGGTGAACCCAGCAAGCGCACGCCGACCTGCGCGCTCGCCGCGTTGGTGATGAACCGGTCCATGCCCGGCCACGGCCCGTTCTTGGTGAGCTCGGTGCACACGATGCCGCCGCGGATCTCGGACCGGTCGGGCAGGCGCACCGGGGTGCCGTTGGCCCGCATGCCCCTCCCTCGGGCGGCCGCGTAGATCTGCGTCCGGTACGGATCGGCGACCACGCCCACGACCGGCCCGTACCCGTCGAGCATCGCCAGGCTGTAGGCGCACCAGGGAAGTCCGGCCACGTAGTTGGCGGTGCCGTCGACCGGGTCGACGGACCAGCGGAAGTGCGAGACGCCCTGCTGCGGAGGCACGCTCGGCTCCGCGCCGAACTCCTCGCCGAACACCGGTGTTCCGGGGAACTCGTCGGCGAGGATGCGGCGGGTGTGCCGTTCCAGCGTGCGCCCGGTGTCGGTGACCCAGTCGAACGGCGACTCGCTCGGCGCGGGCCGGGCGCCCCTGCCCGCGGTCGCGATGATCACGTCTGCGGCGTCGTTGGCCAGCCGACCGGCGACCTCGAAAGCCCGCGACACCAGGGCCGGTTCGATCTGGGCGGGTGGAGTAGGCAGGGCCGTCATGCGTCCCCAGCCTCCGCGCGGCGGGTGACCGGCCAGCAAAGCCGAGGTGACCGGTCATCGGCCCGCAAGCCACGTTTGCGGGCCGATGACCGAGTTGGGGCGCTCTTCGGTTGTCGTTGGTGGTCGCGTCACATTGCCTTCGGCTGCTCGCCGGAAGTGGCGGCGACCGTGATGTGCGTGCGCATCGCGATCGTGACCGAGAGCTTCCTGCCGCAGATCAACGGAGTGACGAACTCGGTGTTGCGGGTGCTGGAGCACTTGCGTCGTCGAGGCGACCAGGCCCTGGTCATCGCGCCCGGACCCGGTCCGGACGAGTACGCGGGCTTCCCCGTCATCAGGTTGCCCGCGGTGGACCTGCCGGTGGTGTCCTCGCTGCCCATCGGGTTCCCGAGCCGCCGCGTGCTGCGCGGCCTCCAGGACTTCGCCCCCGACGTGGTGCACCTGGCCTCGCCGTTCGTCGTGGGGGCGCGAGGTCTCAACGCGGCTCGCCGCCTGGGCGTTCCGACGGTCGCCGTGTACCAGACCGACGTGGCGGGCTTCGCCGAGTCCTACGGGCTGGGGCTGACCGCGAAGGCGGCGTGGAAGTGGATCCGCCGCCTGCACTGCCACGCCGACCGCACCCTGGCGCCCTCGACGTGGGCGGTGGAGACGTTGCGCGAGCACGGGATCCCGCGCGTGCACCGCTGGGGCCGCGGTGTGGACACCGAGCGCTTCACCCCGGGCAAGCGCGACGCCGGACTGCGCTCGGAGCTGGCCCCGAACGGCGAGCTCCTGGTGGGCTACGTCGGCCGGTTGGCGCCGGAGAAGCGCATCGAGCGGCTCGCCGAGCTGGACGGCATGCCCGGCGTGCGGGCGGTCGTGGTCGGCGACGGGCCGGAGCGCGAGCGGCTGCGCGAGGAGCTGCCTAACGCGGCGTTCCTCGGCCAGCGAACCGGTGATGAGCTGGCCCGCATCTACGCGAGCTTCGACGTGTTCGTGCACACCGGCCCGCACGAGACGTTCTGCCAGGCCGTGCAGGAGGCGATGGCCTCCGGCGTCGCGGTCATCGCGCCCGACGCAGGCGGGCCCCGCGACCTCGTCGACGTGGGCCGCACCGGGTACCTGCTGCCCGCGCACGACGACGCCGAGCACGCCGCGGCACTGCGCCGGGCGATCTCCGAGCTGCGCGACCCGGCGCTGCGCGAGCGCTTCGGGAGCCACGCCCGCAACGCCGTCTCGGGCCGCACCTGGCCCGCGCTGTGCCGCCAGCTGGTGGATCACTACGCGGCGGTCAGCGGGTACGTCGCGTCGGCGGCTGCCTGAACCGGCTCCGGAGCGGGCCACGTACGCTTCGGGTGTGTCTCGGGCAGGCTTGGACAAGAACCCTCGCGAAGTCGCGGCGATGTTCGACGGCGTCGCGCGTCGGTACGACCTGACCAACACCGTGCTGTCCTTCGGGCAGGACCGGCGCTGGCGGAAGGTGACCCGGCAGCTGCTCGCACCCCAGAAGGACGAGCGGATCCTGGACCTCGCTGCGGGCAGCGGTGTTTCGACCGTCGAGTTCGCCCGGTCCGGGGCCTACTGCGTCGCGGCGGACTTCTCGCTGGGCATGCTCTCGGTCGGCAAGGACCGCGGCGTGCCCCTGGTGGCCGCCGATGCCCTGAACCTGCCGTTCGCCGACGACGCGTTCGACGCGGCGACGATCTCCTTCGGCCTGCGCAACCTCGCCGACACGGTGGCCGGGCTCAGCGAGATGCGACGGGTGGTGCGGCCCGGTGGCCGACTGGTCGTGTGCGAGTTCTCGACCCCGACCTGGCAGCCCTTCCGCGGCGTCTACATGAACTACCTGATGCGCGCGCTGCCCTCGATCGCGCGCGCGGTGTCCTCCAACCCGGACGCCTACGTCTACCTGGCCGAGTCGATCCGCTCCTGGCCGGACCAGCGCGCCCTCGCCGAGCTCATCGGCGAAGCCGGCTGGACCGACACCACGTGGAAGAACCTCACCAGCGGCGTCGTCACCATCCACCACGCCAAGAACGCCGCCTAGGAACCGCTCCGCGCCCAGGTCGTCTCGGGTGCGTCCGGTCGCGTCCCGGTGAGCGCCGTGATGAACGCCCTGGTGGCCGGGGGCAGCGGGTGATCCGGTGCCCGGATCACCGCGATGCGGCGACGTGTTTCGGGCGCGACGAGGGGGACGTGCGCGAGCGCCGCGAAGGCGACCAGGGGGAGGACCATCCCCGGCATCGCCGCGGCACCCAGGCCCGCCGCCACCAGGCCGGCGACCGCGGTGATGTTGCCGGATTCCAGGACCACGTCGGGATGCGCTCGGGCAGCGGTGAAGGCGCGGTCGGCGTGCTGCCGGATGCTGGAGGTCGGCGCGAACGCGATGTGCGGTTCGGTCGCGAGCTCCGCCCAGGTCAGCGACTCGTGCGAGGCGAAGCGGTGCTCCGGCGGGAACACCGCGCACATCCGGTCGGTCGCGATGGGGTGCACCGCCAGATCGGGCGGTTCGTCGGCGACGACCGTGACGCCGAGGTCGGCGGTGCCGGCCCGGACCTTCGCCAGCACCTCGTCCGACATGCCGTCTTCGATCGACAGCTCCACGTCGGGGTGCTCCGCCCGGTAGGCGGAGACGGCGGAGGGCAGCAGGACCGCCGCCATCGACGGCAGCGCCGCGACCCGGACCCGACCGCGGGTGCCGGCGAGGAAGCCCCGGAAGTGGTTGATCCCGGCGTCGAAGGAACCGACGACCCGACGCGCGACCAGGCAGAACTCGGCGCCTTCCGGGGTGGTGACCAGCTGGCGCGTCGTGCGCTGGAACAGCGTGATGCCCAGCCTGCGCTCCACGTCGCGCACCGCGCGGCTGATCGAGGACTGCGCCAGGTGCAGCTGTTCGGCGGCAGGCGTGAAACCGCCGGTGTCGTGCACCGCGAGGACCAGCCGGAGCTGCTGAACCGTCAGATCCATGCTCATAGCGCATGAATTTATCAATTACTCGTGCTTGACCGGCATGAGCGAGGTGGATCACAGTTCTCCCGTCCGGCCCAACGGCGGTGTTCGGAGGTAGCCCATGCTCGCCGCGAGCGGATTCCTGACGATCGGCGTGTTCCTCGCCCTGGTGCTCTCGCGCCGGGTGTCGGTGCTCTTCGCGCTCACCCTGGTGCCGATCGCCGCCGCGCTGATCAGCGGTCGCGGCGCCGAGCTCGGCGAGCTGGTGGCCGACGGCCTGGTCACCGTCGCCCCGGTCGCCATCATGATCACCTTCGCGGTGCTCTACTTCAGCCTGATGATCGACGCGGGGCTCTTCGACCCCGCCGTCACCCGCATCCTGCGCTGGGCGAAGGGCGATCCGCTCAAGATCACCGTCGGCACCGCGCTGCTGACGCTGCTGGTCGCGCTGGACGGCGACGGGGCCTCCACCTTCTTGATCACCGTGTCCGCGCTGCTGCCGATCTACCAGCGGCTCGGCATGCGGCGGATCGTGCTCGCCGGCGTGGTCTGCCTCGGCGCCGGGGTCATGAACTTGGTGCCGTGGGGAGGTCCGACGGCCAGGGCGATGGCCGCGCTCAAGCTGGACTCGGCGCAGCTGTTCCTGCCGGTGCTGCCGGCGATGATCGCCGGGATCTGCTGGGTGCTGCTCGCCGCGTACCTGATCGGCCGGGCCGAGCGGAAGCGGCTCGGCGTGGTCAACCTCGAAGCGGGCGAGCGGGTCAGGCTCACCGGTGCGGACCGGGTGCGGTTCTGGATCAACGCGCTGCTGACGCTGGCCCTGGTCGGCTGCCTGCTCGCCCAGATCGCCGACCTGGAAGTGCTGTTCCTCATCGCCTTCCTGGTCGCGCTGCTGGTCAACCGCCCTTCCTGGCAGGGGCAGCAGGAGCTGTTCGCCAAGCACGCCTACAACGTGGTGCTGGTCGTCGTGGTGATCTTCGCGGCGGGCGTGTTCACCGGGATCCTCACCGGGACCGGCATGATCAAGGCGATGGCCGAGGGGCTGGTCGCGATCATCCCGGACGCCGGTGGCGCCCTGCTCCCGCTGATCACGGCCGTCGCGGGGATGCCGTTGAGCCTGGTCTTCACGCCGGACGCCTTCTACTACGGGGTCGTGCCCGTGCTGGCGGAGACGAGCGCGGCGCTCGGCGGTGACCCCGCCGCGATCGGGCGGGCGGCGATCCTCGGCCAGATGACCACCGGGTTCCCGCTGAGCCCGCTGACCGCGTCCACCTTCATCCTGCTCGGCATGTCCAAGGTCGATCTCGGCGACCACCAGCGGTTCATCTTCGGCTGGGCCTTCGGCACCACGCTGGTGATGACGCTGGTCGCGCTGGTCACGGGGGTGTTGTGAGTGCGCATCGGCAGCGGAGCGGGTTTCGCGGGCGATCGCCTCGAACCGGCGCTGGAGCTCGCGCGGGCCGGGGTGGATGACCTCGTGCTGGAGTGCCTGGCCGAGCGCACCATCGCGCTCGGGCAGCAGCGCAGGCTGGGCGATCCGGATCAGGGGTACGACCCGTTGCTGCGCGCGCGGTTCGAGCGGTTGCTGCCGGTCGCGGTGCCGAACGGAGCACGGGTGATCACCAACATGGGCGCGGCCCATCCGCTGCGGGCGGGCGAGGTGACGCGCGAGGTGATGACGGCCGCTGGGCTGATCGGCCGCATCGCGGTGGTCACCGGCGACGACGTGCTGGACCGCCTCGACCTGGAGGCGCCCGCGCTGGAGGACGGCGTCCCGCTGGCCGAGCACGGCGAGATCGTCTCGGCCAACGCCTACCTCGGCGCCGAGGCGTTGCTTCCCGCGCTGGACGCGGACGTGGTGATCACCGGACGGGTGGCCGACCCGTCGCTGTTCGTGGCACCGATCGCGCAGCGGATGGGCTGGGATCTCCACGACGTCCCGCGCGCGGCCGCCGCGACGCTGGTCGGGCACGTCCTGGAGTGCGCGGGACAGGTCACCGGCGGCTACTTCGCCGACCCGGGCCGCAAGGAGGTCCCGGGTCTGGCCGAGCTCGGCTTCCCGTTCGCCGACATCGAGGCCGACGGCACCGCGACCATCGGAAAACCCGACGGGACCGGTGGCGTGGTGACGGTCGGGACGGTCCGGGAGCAGCTGCTCTACGAGGTCACCGACCCGACCGCGTACCGCACGCCCGACGTGGTCCTGGACTTCCGCGAGGTCCGCGCCGAGCGGGCCGGGGCCGACCGGGTCCGCATCAGCGGGGCGCAGGGGCGGGCGAGACCGGAGGAGCTGAAGGTCAGCGTTGGATACCGCGCGGGCCACCGAGCCGAATGCGGCATCAGCTACGCCGGACCGGGGGCGGCCGATCGGGCGAAGCTGGCCGCCGACGTGGTGACCGAGCGGGTGCGTCGCGCCGGGCTGCGCGTGCGCGCCGACGTGCTGGGGGCGTTGGGCGATCCGGACGGCGAGTGCCGACTGCGAGTGGCCGCCCTCGCCGACGACCGGACGGCGGCGCAGATCGTCTGCCACGAGGTCGAATCGCTCTACACCAACGGTCCCGCCGGAGGTGGGGGCGTGCGGACCGACGTGCGCGAGGTGATCGGCATCGTCTCCGCCCTGATCCCCAGGTCGGACGTGGAATCGCAGGTCACGACCCTGGAGGTGCAGGATGCGACTGCATGAGATCGCGCATTGCCGCGCGGGGGACAAGGGCGACACCTCGATCCTGTCGGTGTTCCCGCTCGACGACGCCGACTACGACCGCCTGCGCCGGGAGCTCACGGCCGACCGCGTCCGCGCTCACCTCGCCGACCAGGTGCGGGGTGAGGTCCTCTGCTGCGAGCTCCCGCTGCTCAAGGCTCTCCAGTTCACCTGCCACCGCGCTCTCGACGGCGGTGTGACCACGTCCCTGTCCCTGGACGCCCACGGCAAGACCCTCAGCTCCCGCCTCCTGGCCCTGGATCTCTGAACCCCGTCCTGGGTCTCCGAGGGCCCTGGATCTCCGCGTCGCGAGGGGCGCGTGGGGCCGGTGGGCAGTTTTGGTTCGAACCGTCCATGATCGATGTCCGCTTTGCCCGGTCAATTCGGACCAAAACCGGCAGCTGGTGACCCTCGGCGAGGACGCGGGGGTGCCACCGGATGGCGGGTTTCCTCACTCGGGTGGCCTACGGGAAAGGGTCGATCGCGCTGGTGCAGCGGCTTAGACTCGGAGTTAGTGAACTCGTTCACAAGCGGGTTCGCACCGAGCACTGCACTAGTTCGAGGAGTGTCATGACCAGCGCCACCAGCCGCCGCAAACCGGACGATGACGCCGACGTGATCGTCGTCGGGGCCGGTCCGGCCGGCTCGACGGCTGCGACCTACCTGGCCAGGGCGGGACTGGACGTCCTGCTGCTGGAGAAGAGCGTCTTCCCGCGGGAGAAGGTCTGCGGCGACGGGATCACGCCGAGGGGCGTCAAGCAGCTCATCGACCTGGGCATCGACACCAGGGAAGAAGCCGGCTGGCTGCACAACAAGGGCCTGCGGGTCGTCGGCGGCGGGATCAGCCTGGAGCTCGACTGGCCCAGCCTGTCCGGCTTCCCGCCGTACGGCGTGGTCCGCCCGCGCAACGACTTCGACGACCTGCTGGCCAAGGCCGCCCAGCGCGCAGGGGCGCGCCTGTTCCAGCAGACGTCGGTCAGCGGCGCCATCACCGACGACCGCACCGGCCGGGTCGTGGGCGTGGAGGCCAAGACCGGACCGGAGCGCAAGCCCGTGACCTACCGGGCCCCGCTCGTCGTGGCCTGCGACGGGGTGTCGGCGCGGCTGGCGCTGTCGGTGGGCATCCAGAAGCGCGACGACCGCCCGATGGGCGTGGCCGTGCGCCGGTACTACACCAGCCCGCGCAGCAAGGACGACTTCCTGGAGTCGCACCTGGAGCTGTGGGACAAGTCCAACCCCGCCGATCCGCAGCTGCTGCCCGGCTACGGGTGGCTGTTCGGCATGGGCGACGGGACGGTCAACGCGGGGCTGGGCATCCTGTCCACCTCGTCCGCCTACGGCAAGACCGACTACCGCCAGCTGATGCGGTCCTGGTTGGACGGGACCCCCGAGGAGTGGGGATTCCGCGAGGAGAACGCCACCGGCAAGATCGGCGGGGCCGCGCTGCCGATGGGCTTCAACCGCACCCCGCACTACCGAAACGGTCTGCTGCTGGTGGGTGACGCCGGCGGCATGGTCAACCCGTTCAACGGCGAGGGCATCGCCTACGCGATGGAGTCGGCCCGGCTGGCCGCCGAGTGCGTGGTGCACGCGATGGCACGACCGACCGAGGCCTCCCGCGAACAAGCCCTCGCCCGGTACCCGGTCGCCGTCCAGCAAGCGATGGGCGGGTACTTCCGGCTCGGCAATATCTTCAGCAAGTTGATTGGCAATCCCACGGTCATGCGGATGGCCACCAAGCACGGTCTGCCGCGCCGGACGTTGATGCGTTTCGTGTTGAAGCTGCTGGCAAATCTCTACGACGAGAAGGGTGGGGACGCCATGGATCGTGTGATCAGCACCACTACTCGCGTCACCCCTAGCGCGTGACGCCGAGTGTCTGGTCAGATGTCCCGGCAAGGGTGAGACAAGTCATAAAGTTAGGTACGCCTCACTACGGAGCCGATTCGGGCGACCGCATAGAGTGCGCACCGAATGCCTGAGGCGTGACCTGCGTCTCGGCGGGGACTGACGAAGTGTGTTCCGGACCACGAGTCCGGAACCGGTTGGAGGGGAGCAAAGGTGCTCGACCCGTACATCCCGTTGGTGCTGTTGTTCGCGCTGGCACTGGGTTTCGCGGTGTTCTCGGTCGCGATCGCGCCGCTCGTCGGTCCCCGCCGCTACAACAAGGCGAAGCTCGATGCTTACGAGTGCGGCATCGAGCCCTCGCCGCAGCCCGTCATCGGCGGCGGCCGGATGCCCGTCGCCTACTACCTGACCGCGATGTTGTTCATCCTCTTCGACATCGAGATGGTCTTCCTCTACCCGTTCGCGGTCTCCGCAGACGCCCTGGGGATGTTCGGCGTCATCGAGATCGTGCTGTTCATCGCGACCGTCGGCTTCGCCTACATCTACGTCTGGCGGAGAGGCGGCCTGGACTGGAACTGACCGGAGCGCGACCGCCCGGTCCTCCGGGCGCCTGAGACGAACTACAGGTACTAGCCGCAAGGACGCGGGAAGGAGTGCCGGCGATGGGGCTCGAAGAGCAGCTGCCCAACGGCATCCTGTTGGCCAACGTGGAGAAGCTCGTCAACTGGACCCGGAAGACGTCGATGTGGCCGGCGACGTTCGGGCTGGCCTGCTGCGCCATCGAGATGATGACCGTGGGCGGTTCCCGCTACGACATCTCGCGGTTCGGCATGGAGCGCTTCTCCGCCACCCCGAGACAGGCCGATCTGATGATCGTGGCCGGACGGGTGACCAACAAGATGGCGCCGGTGTTGCGCCAGATCTACGACCAGATGCCCGAGCCGCGCTGGGTGTTGGCGATGGGCGTGTGCGCCTCCAGCGGAGGCATGTTCAACAACTACGCGGTCGTGCAGGGCGTCGACCACGTGGTGCCGGTGGACATGTACCTGCCGGGCTGCCCGCCGCGCCCCGAGATGCTGCTCGACGCGATCCTCAAGCTGCACGCCAAGATCATGGACGAGCCGATCAACGGCAAGCGCGCGCAGGAGAAGCTCGAACGCGGAGACCGCACGCCGATGATCCCGTCCTCCGTCCGGTTCGCGCCGAAGAACGCCGCGCAGCGCAAGCGCGCCGAGCGGCAGCAGGCCGCGCAGCGCCGCGAGATGGGCGGATCCGAAGAGCTCGGCGCGTTCGAGAGCGCTCCGCAGCGCCCGGAACTCAAGTCGGGTAGGTGAGTTCGATGGCAGACGAGGAAACCACCCCGGCCCCCGGCGAGCCCGGTTCGAGCGCTGAGCGCGCGACGGACCTCTCGCCCGCGGGCGCGCAGCCGGCCCGTGCCGGAGCTCCGGCCGCGGGTCGCGAGCGCCAGGGCATGTTCGGCGTTCGCGGCACCGGTGACACCTCCGGTTTCGGCGGCCTGCGGCTCCCGGCTCACGTGCCGCACGCCAGCGAGCGACCTTACGGCGGCTGGTTCGACGAGGTCACCGACGCCCTGTTCGAAGGCTTGCGGGCCAAGGGGATTCCGGCCGACACCGTGCAGCAGGTGACCGTCGACCGCGGCGAGATCACCTACTACCTGCGCCGCGACGAGCTGCTGGAGGTCTGCCGCGTGCTGCGCGACGACCCGGCGCTGCGCTTCGAGCTGTGCAGCTCGGTGTCCGGTGTGGACTACGGGACCGAGGCGCCGCAGCGGCTGCACTCGGTCTACCACCTGACGTCGATGACCTACCGGCGTCGCATCCGGCTCGAAGTCGCGGTGGACGTGGAGGACCCGCACCTGCCGTCGGTAGTGCCGGTCTACCCGACCGCCGACTTCCAGGAGCGCGAGGCATGGGACATGTTCGGGCTCGTCTACGACGGGCACCCGGCGCTCACGCGGATCCTGATGCCCGACGACTGGGACGGCCATCCGCAGCGCAAGGACTACCCGCTCGGCGGAATCCCGGTGGAGTACAAGGGCGCCGAGATCCCGCCGCCGGACCAGCGCAGGGCCTACTCGTGATCGCGGAGAGGTGTGGGCAATGACCACCGAATCACTCACCGGCGCGTACCCCGCCGAGTCGAGAGACACCACCGAGGGCCGCATCTTCACCGTCACCGGCGGCGACTGGGACGAGTTCCTGGACGAAACCGGCGGCGAGGAGCGGGTCGTCATCAACCTCGGTCCGCAGCACCCGTCCACGCACGGTGTTCTGCGGCTGGTGCTGGAGCTGGAAGGCGAGACGGTCACCAACGCCCGCTCGGTGATCGGCTACCTGCACACCGGCATCGAGAAGAACACCGAGTACCGGACGTGGACCCAGGGCGTCACCTTCGTGACGCGCATGGACTACCTGGCGCCGCTGTTCACCGAGACCGCCTACTGCCTGGGCATCGAGAAGCTGCTGGGCATCGAGGCGCCGGAGCGGGCCCAGACGTTCCGCGTGATGCTGATGGAGCTCAACCGGATCTCCTCGCACCTGGTCTTCCTGGCCACCGGCGCGATGGAGCTGGGTGCGACCACCGGCATGACCTACGGCTTCCGCGAGCGCGAAGAGGTCCTGCACCTGCTGGAGTTCCTGACGGGCCTGCGGATGAACCACGCGTTCGTCCGCCCCGGCGGAGTCGCGCAGGACCTGCCGGAGGGCTGGCAGGACAAGGTCCGCGAGTTCATCAAGGTCATGGACACCCGGTTGCCGGACTACGACAAGCTGTTCACCGGCCAGCCGATCTGGAAGCAGCGCCTCAAGGACGTCGGCCACCTGCCGCTGGACGGGGCTCTGCAGCTGGGCGTGACCGGGCCGCTGCTGCGCGCGGCGGGTCTGCCGTGGGACCTGCGCAAGGTCGAACCGTACTGCGGTTACGAGGAATACGACTTCGAGGTGCCGACCAGCAACGACGGCGACTGCTACGCCCGCTACGTGCTGCGGGTGCAGGAGATGCACGAGTCGCTGAAGATCATCCGGCAGTGCGTGGACAAGATGGAGTCCGGCCCGCACATGGTGGAGGACGCGAAGATCGCCTGGCCGTCGAAGCTGAGCATCGGCGCCGACGGCATGGGCAACTCCCTGGAGCACGTCCGCAAGATCATGGGTCAGTCCATGGAGTCGCTGATCCACCACTTCAAGCTGGTGACCGAGGGCTTCGACGTGCCGCCCGGCCAGGCCTACGCGCCGGTCGAGTCGCCGCGCGGCGAGCTGGGCGTCCACCTGGTCTCCGACGGCGGCACCCGGCCGATGCGGGTGCACGTGCGCGAACCCAGTTTCGTGAATCTGCAGGCGATGCCGGCGATGGCCGAAGGCGGGCTGGTGGCCGACGTGATCGCGGCCGTCGCCTCCATCGACCCGGTGATGGGCGGGGTGGACCGATGACCGAGCAGTTCGACTTCACCACCACCGAGGAGCAGACCGACGCGGTCGACACCTCGGTGTTCGGCGAGGACACCAGGACCGAGGCGAAGCAGATCATCGCCCGGTACCCGGAATCGCGGTCGGCGCTGCTGCCGATGCTGCACCTCGTGCAGTCGGTGCAGGGGCACGTCAGCCCGGCGGGCATGAAGTTCTGCGCCGAGGAGCTGGCCCTGTCCGTGGCCGAGGTCAGCGCCGTGGCGACCTTCTACACGATGTACAAGCGCAAGCCGTGCGGTGAGCACCTGGTCAGCGTGTGCACCAACACGATGTGCGCGGCGCTGGGCGGCGACGCGATCTACAAGACGCTGGGCGATCACCTGGGCGTCGGGCACGAGGACACCGCGGGCGAACCCGGCACCGAGGGCTCGATCACCTTGGAACACGCCGAATGCCTCGCGGCCTGCGACCTCGGGCCGGTGTTGCAGGTCAACTACGAGTACTACGACAACCAGACGCCCGAGCAGGCGCTGGAACTGGTCAACGCGCTGCAGCGCGGCGAGAAGCCCGCGCCGACGCGCGGACCGGGGCTGTCGGACTTCCGGGGTGCCGAGCGCCAGCTGGCCGGGTTCTTCGACGACCTCGACGAGACCGTGACCGGCCCCTCGCAGGCGATCGAGACCAACCGCGGCGCCGCGCTGGCCGAGGAGCGCGGCTGGACGGCGCCGAGCATGCCCGATGACGCGGAACTCCCGCCCCTGCCGGAGAAGAAGTGAGGGTGGCCATGACCGAACCGACTCCCAGCCCGGTGACCCCGGTGCTGACCAAGCGGTGGCTGTCGCCGAACTCCTGGACGCTGCACACCTACGAGCAGCTGGAGGGCTACACCGCCCTGCGCAAGGCGCTGCAGGCCCACCCGGATCAGCTGATCGAGCTGGTCAAGGCGTCCGGCCTGCGCGGTCGCGGGGGTGCGGGCTTCCCGGCCGGCGTGAAGTGGAGCTTCATGCCCAAGGACCCCGTCAAGCCGCACTACCTGGTCATCAACGCCGACGAGGGCGAACCGGGGACCTGCAAGGACATCCCGCTGATGATGGCCGACCCGCACTCGCTGATCGAGGGCTGCATCATCGCCAGCTACGCGATGCGGGCCCACCACTGCATGATCTACGTGCGCGGCGAGGCCCTGCACCCGCTGCGGCGGCTCCACCACGCGGTCCGCGAGGCCTACGCCGCCGGGTACCTGGGCAAGAACATCCTCGACTCCGGGTTCGACCTGGACATCGTCGTGCACGCGGGTGCGGGCGCCTACATCTGCGGTGAGGAGACGGCGCTGCTTGACTCCTTGGAGGGCAAGCGCGGCCAGCCGCGGCTCAAGCCCCCGTTCCCCGCCGCGGCCGGGCTCTACGCCTGCCCGACGACGGTGAACAACGTGGAGACCATCGCTTCGGTGCCGTTCATCGTCAACGGCGGTTCGGACTGGTTCCGCGAGATGGGCAGCGAGAAGTCGCCCGGCCCGAAGATCTACTCGATCTCCGGTCACGTCGAGAAGCCCGGCCAGTACGAGGCGCCGATGGGCACCACGCTGCGGCAGCTGCTGGAACTCGCCGGGGGCATGAAGGACGGCGTCCCGCTGAAGTTCTGGACCCCGGGCGGGTCCTCCACGCCGCTGTTCACCGCCGAGCACTTGGACGTCCCGCTGGACTTCGAGGGCGCCGCCGAAGCCGGATCGATGCTGGGCACCACGGCTGTGCAGGTCTTCAACGAGACCGTGTCCGTGCCGTGGGCCGTGATGAAGTGGACGCAGTTCTACGAGCACGAGTCCTGCGGCAAGTGCACCCCTTGCCGGGAGGGCACCTACTGGCTCGCCCAGGTGCTGGAGCGGATGGTCGACGGGCACGGCACCGAGGAGGACATCGACACCCTCCTGGACGTCTGCGACAACATCTTCGGCCGCTCGTTCTGCGCGCTCGGTGATGGTGCGGTCAGCCCGATCACCAGCGGTATCAAGTACTTCCGCGAGGAATTCCTCGCGCTCTGCTCGAAGAATTCGGGCGGAACCGACAAGTCCGCCGCGGAACTCGTAGGAGCGGCCCGATGACCCTGGCACCCGAATCCGAAGCGCGTCCCGTCCCGGAGGGGCACGTCCGGCTGACCATCGACGGGATCGAGGTCGACGCCCCCAAGGGCGAGCTGCTGATCCGGACCGCCGAGCGGATGGGGATCACCATCCCCCGGTTCTGCGACCACCCGCTGCTGGACCCGGCGGGTGCCTGCCGGCAGTGCCTGGTCGAGGTCGAGATGAACGGCCGGCCGATGCCGAAGCCGCAGGCCTCCTGCACCATGACGGTCGCCGACGGGATGGTCGTCAAGACGCAGAACTCCTCGCCGGTCGCGGACAAGGCGCAGCAGGGCGTGATGGAGCTGCTGCTCATCAACCACCCGCTGGACTGCCCGGTCTGCGACAAGGGCGGCGAGTGCCCGCTGCAGAACCAGGCGCTCAAGCACGGTCGCGCGGAATCCCGCTTCCACGACACCAAGCGGACCTTCGCCAAGCCGGTCCCGATCTCCTCGCAGGTGCTGCTGGATCGCGAGCGCTGCGTGCTGTGCCAGCGCTGCACGCGCTTCTCCAAGCAGATCGCCGGTGACCCGTTCATCGAGCTGCTGGAACGCGGTGCGCTGCAGCAGATCGGCATCGGCGAGCAGCAGCCGTTCCAGTCCTACTTCTCCGGCAACACCATCCAGATCTGCCCGGTCGGCGCGCTCACCAGTGCCGCCTACCGGTTCCGGTCGCGGCCCTTCGACCTGGTCTCCACCCCCGGGCAGTGCGAGCACTGCGCGTCGGGCTGCGCGACCCGGACCGACTGGCGGCGCGGCAAGGTGATGCGCCGGCTCGCCGGGGACGACCCGGAGGTCAACGAGGAGTGGATCTGCGACAAGGGCCGCTTCGCGTTCCGCTACGCCAACGCCGCCGACCGCATCACCCGGCCGCAGATCCGGGTGGACGGCGAGCTGCGCGAGGCGTCCTGGACCGAAGCGCTGCAGGCCGCCGCCGAGGGCCTGACGGCCGCGCGTGATGCCGGCGGCGTCGGCGTCCTGCCCGGTGGTCGGCTGACCGTCGAGGACGCGTACGCCTACTCGAAGTTCGCGCGGGTCGCGTTGCGCACCAACGACATCGACCACCGCGCCCGGCCGCACTCCACCGAGGAGCTGCGGTTCCTGGAGTCCACGGTGGTCGGCGTGACGCCGGAAACCGGTGTCACCTACGGCGATCTGGAATCCGCCCCGGCCGTGCTCTGCGTGGCGTTCGAGCCGGAGGAGGAGTCGCCGATCGTCTTCCTGCGGCTGCGCAAGGCCGCGCGGGCGGGCAAGACGCAGGTCTTCCACGTCGCCCCGCGCACCTCGCCGGGCGTCGAGAAGACCACGGTCATCACCCACGCCGGGGGCCCGGTGCGGACCGGTTCGCTGGTGCAGTGCACGCCCGGTGGCGAAGCCGCCGCGCTGGAGTCGCTGCCGTCCGATGTGGACGAGGCGATGCGCCGGCAGGGCGCGGTGCTCATCGTCGGCGAACGCGCCGCCGAGGTGCCGGGCCTGCTCTCCGAGGTGCTGCGGACCGCTCAGCGCACGGGAGCTCAGGTCGCCTGGATCCCCCGCCGGGCCGGGGAGCGCGGTGCCATCGAGGCGGGCGCGCTGCCGACGCTGCTGCCCGGTGCCCGTCCGGTCGTGGACGACCACGCCCGCTCCGAGGTCGAGCGGACCTGGGGCATGGCGCCCGGGTCGCTGCCGGCCAACGCGGGCCGGGACCTCACCGAGATCCTCACCGCCGCCGCCTCCGGTGACCTGTCGGGCCTGGTGCTCGGCGGCGTCGACCCGGACGACCTGCCCGATCCGGCGCTGGCCCGCAAGGCCCTGGACGCGGCCGATTTCGTGGTCAGCCTGGAACTCCGGCCGAGCGCGGTGACCGAGCGGGCCGACGTGGTGCTGCCGATCGCGCCCAGCGCCGAGAAGAACGGCAGCTACCTCAACTGGGAGGGCCGCCGCCGCGAGTTCGCCACCACCATCGACGGGACCGGCGCGCTGCCGGACTGCCGGGTGCTGGACACCCTCGCGGTGGAGATGGACGCCGACCTGTTCACGCAGAGCCCGGCCGCCGCCGGTTCCGAGCTCCAGCGGCTCGGCACGCACACCGGCGGGCGCACCGCCGCTCCGGACGAACCCGTCGCGCACGCGCCCCGGCCGGGCCCCGGCCAGGCCGTGCTGGGCACGTGGCGGCAGCTGCTGGACAACGGTTCGCTGCAAGCCGAGGAGCCGAGCCTGGCGGGCACCGCCCGCAACCGGGTCGCGATCCTCTCGCCGGAGACCGCCAAGCGGATCGAGATCAGCTCCGGGCAGCGGCTTGAAGTCCGCACCGAGCAGGGCGAGATCGTGCTGCCGGTCGAGATCGCCGACATGCCCGACGACGTCGTGTGGGTGCCGACCGACTCCGGCAGCGCCCGGGTCCACGAGGCGCTCGGCGCCGGTCACGGCTCCCTGGTCGACCTCGCACCGCGCAGCGGGAGCCTCGACGGCAGCGGCGCTTCGCCGAACGGCAACGGCCGTTCCCCGGCTCACCACAACGGGGGGAAGGCATGACCAGAACCGCCGAACTGCTCGCCGACGACCCGATCTGGCTGATCCTGCTCAAGGTCGTGGCGATCTTCGTCTTCCTGGTGCTGATGACGCTGCTGACGATCTGGGCGGAACGCCGCGTCATCGGCCGGATGCAGCACCGGCCGGGGCCGAACCGCGCGGGTCCCTTCGGCATCCTCCAGTCGCTGGCCGACGGCTTGAAGCTGGCGTTCAAGGAGGACATCCGGCCGGTCATGGCCGACAAGTGGGTGTACTTCCTGGCCCCGGTGATCTCCGCGACGCCCGCGCTGGTGTCGTTCGCGGTGATGCCGATCGGCCCCGAGGTCACCATCTTCGGCGAGCGCACCGCGCTGCAGCTGGTCGACCTGCCGGTCGGCCTGCTGGTGGTGCTGGCCTGCGCTTCGGTCGGCGTGTACGGCATCGTCCTCGCCGGCTGGGCCTCCGGCTCCCCCTACCCGCTGCTGGGTTCGCTTCGGTCGGCGGCGCAGGTGATCTCCTACGAGATCGCGATGGGCCTGTCCTTCGTCGCGGTCATCATGTACGCGGGCACCCTGTCGACCTCCGGCATCGTCGCAGCGCAGGAGAACGGCTGGTTCTTCGCGCTGCTGCCGGTGAGCTTCCTGGTCTACCTGGTGTCGATGGTCGGCGAGACCAACCGCGCCCCGTTCGACCTCCCCGAGGCCGAGTCCGAGCTCGTCGGCGGGTTCCACACCGAGTACTCGTCGCTGAAGTTCGCGCTGTTCTTCCTCGCCGAGTACATCAACATGGTCACCGTCTCCGCGCTGGCGACGACGCTGTTCCTCGGCGGCTGGCACGCGCCGTGGCCGCTGTCGCTGATCGGCGACGGGGTGCTCAACACCGGCTGGTGGCCGGTGCTGTGGTTCCTCGGCAAGACGATCGCGTTCCTGTTCTTCTTCGTGTGGCTGCGCGGCACCCTGCCCCGCCTGCGCTACGACCAGTTCATGGACCTCGGCTGGAAGCTGCTGGTCCCGGTCAGCCTGGTGTGGATCGTGGCGGTGACGGTGATCCGCGCGCTGCGCAACTCCGAGACGGTCAGCACCCAGCAGTTCATGATCGGCGGAGCGGTCGTGGTGGTGATCCTGGTCGCGGCCACGTTCCTCATCCCGGACCGCAAGCCCGAGAAGGACTCCGACGACGTGCCGCTGGCGGGCAGCGGGTACCCGGTGCCGCCGCTCGACCTGGAAGTCCCCAAGACCCCGCCGCGACGCACCCCGGTGCGCAGCGGCACCGGTTCCGGCGAACTCGCGGGTCCGGAAGGCGAGGAGGCGCCCCATGGGAATGTTTGATCCGATCAAGGGATTCGGCGTCACCTTCTCGACGATGTTCAAGAAGGTCGTCACCGAGGAGTACCCCGAGGTCAAGAAGGTTGCCGCGCCCCGGTTCCACGGACGTCACCAGCTCAACCGGCACCCGGACGGGCTGGAGAAGTGCGTGGGCTGCGAACTGTGCGCGTGGGCCTGCCCGGCCGACGCGATCTTCGTGGAAGGCGGCGACAACACCGACGAGGCCCGCTTCTCGCCGGGTGAGCGCTACGGCAAGGACTACCAGATCAACTACCTGCGCTGCATCGGCTGCGGGTTGTGCATCGAGGCGTGCCCGACGCGGGCGCTGACGATGACCAACGAGTACGAGACGGCCGATGACAACCGCCAGGACCTGATCTACACCAAGGCCGACATGCTGGCGCCGCTGCTGCCCGGGATGGAGCAGCCGCCGCACGAGATGCGCCTCGGCGAGAACGAGCAGGACTACTACGTCAACGGTCCTCAGCTCGCCAAGCAGCGGGGCGTCCCGGCGGGCGCGACGATCGAGTCCGGCCCCGAGGAGGACGCGCGATGAGCACCGGAGTAGTGCTGGCGCAGGCCGGCGACGTGGTCGGCACCGGTGAGACGGTGCTGTTCTGGATCCTCGGTCCGCTGTCGCTGCTGGGCGCGCTCGGCATGGTCTTCGCCCGCAACGCGGTGCACTCCGCGCTGTGGCTGGTGCTGACGATGCTGAGCCTGGGCGTGCTCTACATGGGTCAGAGCGCGCCGTTCCTGGGGTTCACCCAGATCATCGTCTACACCGGCGCGATCATGATGCTGTTCCTGTTCGTGCTGATGATGGTCGGTCGCGACTCCTCGGACTCGGTGGTGGAAGTCCTGCGCGGGCAACGCCTCTGGGCCGCTCTCGGCGGAATCGGCTTGGCCGCGCTGCTGGTCTCGGGCCTGGCCCGGTCGCTGACCTCGGTGCAGGCGGCCGCGCCGCTGGACTCCTGGCAGCCGGCGGGCGGTGGCGCGGGCGGTCTCGGCCGGCTGATCTTCACCGACTACCTGTTCCCGTTCGAGCTGACCTCCGCGCTGCTGATCACCGCGGCCGTCGCCGCGATGGTGCTGGCCTACGGCGGCAAGGGCCGCGGGCCGCGCTTGAGCCAGCGGGAGCAGGCCAACGCGCGGTTCCGCGGTGAGCGCCCGTCGCCGCTGCCCGGTCCCGGCGTGTACGCCACGGCCAACTCCGTGGCCGTTCCCGCGCTGCTGCCGGACGGTTCGGTCGCGCCGGAGTCGCTGTCGGAGCTGCTGGAGAACCTGCCCGCCGACGCGCTCGACGACGAGCGCCGCGCGGTCGCCGGTGACGAACCCGAACCCGACGCCCGCGCGCTGACCGACGAGCCGGACCCGCCGGAGCGCGGCGGTTCCGGCAAGTCCGGGGAGCCGGTCATCGACTCAGGTCCCGAGATCCCGGCGCCCCAGGGCAACGGCAACGGGCACTCGGAGCAGCGTTCCGAGCACGCCACCGAGGAGGTTCACCAGTGACCCCCACGTACTACCTGCTGCTGTCCGCGCTGCTGTTCTCGATCGGCGCGGTCGGAGTCCTGGTGCGGCGCAACGCCATCGTGGTGTTCATGTGCGTCGAGCTGATGCTCAACGCGGTCAACCTGACGCTGGTCACCTTCGCCCGCATCGAGGGAACGGTGCACGGGCAGGTCATGGCGTTCTTCGTGATGGTCGTCGCGGCCGCCGAAGTGGTGGTCGGCCTGGCCATCATCATGTCGATCTTCAGGACGCGTCGCTCGGCCTCGGTCGATGACGCCAACCTGCTCAAGTACTGAGAGGGCGCGTGGTGACGGCAAAGATGCTTGAAACCGCAGCGGGGGTCGCCGAGGCGACCGGGCCCGCGCAGTCCTACGCCTGGTTGCTGGTCGCGTTCCCGCTGGTGGGTGCCGCGATTCTGCTGATCGCGGGACGGCGGGCCAACGGCTGGGGACACCTGCTGGGGACGGCGACGGTGGTCGCCTCGTTCGTCTACGGGCTCTGGCTGTTCACCTCCGTGTCCGGCGCTCCGGAGGGCGAGCAGGTCCGCGAACTGCACCTGTTCTCCTGGATCCCGGTCAACGCCCTGCAGGTCGACTTCGGGCTCCGGCTGGACCCGCTGGCGATGGTGTTCCTGCTGCTGATCACGGGTGTGGGATCGCTGATCCACCTGTACTCGATCGGCTACATGAGCCACGACCAGGAGGGGCGCACCGGCGCGGCCAACACCGAGCGCCGCCGGTTCTTCGCCTACCTGAACCTGTTCGTCGCCTCGATGCTGATCCTGGTGCTGGGCAACGGCTTCGTGACCCTCTACCTCGGTTGGGAGGGCGTCGGCCTGGCGTCCTACCTGCTGATCGGGTTCTGGCAGCACCGGCCCTCGGCCGCGGCCGCGGCCACCAAGGCGTTCGTGATGAACCGCGTCGGTGACGTCGGGTTGGCGCTGGCGATCTTCCTGCTGTTCGCCAACCTCGGGACCACCCAGTACGCCGAGGTCTTCGCCCGCGCCGGTGAGCTCTCGCCGGGCGTGCTGCTGGCGATCACGCTCCTGCTGCTGCTCGGCGCCTGCGGCAAGTCCGGTCAGGTCCCGCTGCAGGCCTGGTTGCCGGACGCGATGGAGGGCCCGACCCCGGTGTCGGCGCTGATCCACGCCGCGACGATGGTCACCGCGGGCGTCTACCTCGTCGCGCGCTCCAACCCGCTGTTCTCGCTCTCGCCGGGCGGCCAGCTGGCCGTCACCATCGTCGGCGCGGTCACCCTGCTCGTCGGGTGCGTCATCGGCTGCGCCTACGACGACATCAAGAAGGTCCTCGCGTACTCCACGGTCAGCCAGATCGGCTACATGATGCTGGCGGTCGGGCTCGGCCCGGCCGGGTACGCGCTGGGCATCATGCACCTGCTCACGCACGGCTTCTTCAAGGCCGGGCTGTTCCTCGGCGCCGGTTCGGTCATGCACGGCATGAACGACGAGGTCGACATGCGCAAGTTCGGCGGCCTCGCGCGGTACATGCCGATCACCTTCGGCACGTTCGGGCTCGGCTACCTCGCGCTGATCGGGTTCCCGTTCCTGTCCGGCTTCTACTCCAAGGACGCCATCATCGAGGCGGCCTTCGGCCAGGAGGGCTGGCGCGGCTGGATCTTCGGCGGCGCCGCGATGCTGGGCGCGGGCATCACCGCGTTCTACATGACGCGGCTGGTGCTGATGACGTTCTTCGGCGAGAAGCGCTGGAAGGACCTGAAGGCGAGCAACGGCAAGGAGTTCCACCCGCACGAGTCGCCGGCGATCATGACCGCGCCGATGATCGTGCTGGCCGTCGGTTCGATCGGGGCAGGCATGTTCCTGGCCGGTGGCGACCGGCTGGTGACGTTCCTGTCGCCATCGCTGGGCGAACTGCAGGAAGCTCACCACACCGCGATCCCGCACGCGCTGATCCCCGTTCTCACGGTGGGGATCTCGGCGCTGGGCGCGCTGATCGCGTGGCTCGTGGTCGGTCGCAAGCCGGTCCCGGTCGAGCGCCCGGTGAAGGTCTCGCCGGTCGTGCGCGCGGCTCGTGCGGACCTCGGTGGCAACGCCCTCAACGACCTCGTCGCGGTGCGCCCCGCCTTCGGCCTCACCAAGGGCCTGCTCGCGGTCGACCGCAAGGGCGTCGACGGCACGGTCTCCGGCGTCGCCTCGCTGCTGACCTTCAGCTCCAGCCGGATGCGCCGCTGGCAGACCGGTTTCGTCCGGTCCTACGCCCTGTCCATGCTCTTCGGCGGCATCGTGGTGATCGCCGCCCTGATGGCAGTGGGGATCCCGTCATGACGACCTCGCACGGACCCGTTCTGCCCAGTTCGTACCGAGACGGTGAGCTCCGGGAGGAGATCCGATGACCCTGCTGCTCGCCCTGGTGCTGCTGCCGATCGCCGGGTCGGTGGTGGTGGCGCTGCTGCGCGGCAACGCCGGAGCGGCGAAGTGGACCGCGCTGGGCTTCTCGCTCGCCGAGCTCGTCCTCGCCGTCGCCGCGTGGTTCGCCTACGACCCGGCCGGTCCCCGGATGCAGCTGACCAGCTCGATCCCGTGGATCCCGTCGTTCGACATCAACCTCTCGTTCGGCGTCGACGGCATCGCCCTGGTGATGGTGCTGGTCATCGCCGTGCTGATGCCGCTGGTGCTGGGCTACAGCTGGGGAGAGCGGCTCCCGGAGGGGCGCACGCACGGCGGGTTCTTCTCGCTGCTGCTGCTCGAACAGGCGTTGACGGTCGCGGTGTTCGCCGCCACCGACGTGTTCCTGTTCTACGTGCTCTTCGAGATCATGCTGATCCCGATGTACTTTCTCATCGGCGGCTACGGCGGTGAGAACCGGGCCTACGCCGCGGTGAAGTTCTTCCTCTACTCGTTCCTCGGCGGCCTGATCATGCTGGCCTCGGCGATCGGCGCCTACAGCTACAGCGCGCAGGTCACCGGCGAGGGCACGTTCGACTGGGCCAAGCTCGTCCCGATCCTGTCGGACGCCCCGGCGAACGTGCAGATCTGGCTGTTCCTGGGATTCTTCGCGGCGTTCGCGATCAAGGCCCCGCTGTTCCCGTTCCACACCTGGCTGCCGGACGCCGCGCAGCAGGCGCCGATCGGCGTCGCGGTGATCGTGGTCGGCGTGCTGGACAAGGTCGGCACTTTCGGGTTCCTGCGCTACAGCCTGCCGCTGACCCCGGTGGCCTCGCAGCAGCTGGCGCCGCTGGTGCTGGTGCTCGCGGTGATCGGCGTGCTCTACGGCTCGCTGCAGGCGTTCGGGCAGAGCGACCTCAAGCGGTTCATCGCCTACGTCTCGATCGCGCACTTCGGGTTCATCGCGCTGGGGATCTTCGCGTTCACCTCGCAGGCCCACGTCGGCGCGGTGTCGTACATGATCAACCACAGCATCGCCACGGGCATGCTGATCCTGGTCATCGGCATGATCATCGTGCGCGGCGGTTCGACCCGGATCGCCGACTACGGCGGCATGGCGAAGGTGACCCCGCTGCTGGCGGGTTCGCTGCTGATCGCCGGGCTGAGCACGCTGTCGCTGCCCGGCACCAACTCCTTCGTCAGCGAATTCCTCGTGCTGGTCGGCTCTTTCGCGACCCGCCCGGTGTTCACCGCGCTGGCCACGATCGGCATGGTGCTGGCGGCGGTCTACGTGCTGTGGCTCTACCAGCGCACGATGCAGGGCCCGGTGCGCGGCGACGCGCTGCTGGGCACCGCGGGCGGACCGGGAGCGGTGATCGATCCGAGTCGCGAAGGCGCGCACCGGCTCCGGTTCACCGACCTGGGAGCCCGGGAGATCGCGGTGCTGGCTCCGCTGATCGTGCTGATCATCGGGCTCGGCGTGTACCCCAAGCCGGTCCTGGACGTGATCAACCCGTCGGTCGCGGCAACCATGAGCGAGGTCGGCGTCACCGACCCCGTGACCTCGCAGGGAGGTAACTGACAGTGGTCAAGGGATTCCCGAGCCAGCTGGGTTCCGTCGAGATTCCGCCGATCGACTACGCGGCGATCGCGCCGGTGCTGGTGATCCTCGGTGCCGCCTGCCTGGCGATCCTGGTCGAGGCCTTCCTGCCCCGGCACCAGCGCTGGTCGGTGCAGGTCGGGCTGAGCCTGGCGTCGGTCGTGATCGCGGGCATCGCGCTGGCCACCTTCGCGCGGTCGGCGGGCACCGGCGTGACGACCCTGTCGGACTCGCTGGCCGTCGATCCGCCCACGTTGTTCCTGTGGGGCACGCTGCTGGCGCTCGGCCTGGGCTCGCTGCTGCTGATCGCCGACCGCTCGGTGGAACCGGGCGGGGCGTTCGTCGCGGAGTCGATCCCGGCCGAGGGGCCGGGGACGATGAGCCGCGCCGCCGCGTCGGCGGCCGGGATGCGCACCGAGGTCTTCCCGCTGGCCCTGTTCTCGCTCGGCGGGATGATGGTGTTCTGCGCGGCCAACGACCTGCTGACGATGTTCATCGCGCTGGAGGTGCTGAGCCTCCCGCTGTACCTGATGTGCGGTCTGGCCAAGCGCCGCAGGCTGCTGTCGCAGGAATCCGCGGTGAAGTACTTCCTGCTCGGGGCGTTCGCCTCCGCGTTCTTCCTCTACGGCCTGGCGCTGCTCTACGGCTACGCGGGTTCGGTGAAGCTGCAGGCGATCGCCGACGCCACCGCCGGCTCGGATCGCTCCGACACGCTGCTGTTCGCCGGCCTCGGCCTGCTGCTGGTGGGTCTGCTGTTCAAGGCCTCGGTCGGCCCGTTCCACACCTGGACGCCGGACGTCTACCAGGGCGCTCCGACCGCGGTGACCGGATTCATGGCCGCCTGCACCAAGGTCGCGGCCTTCGGCGGGATCCTCCGCGTGCTGCAGGTCGCGTTCGAGGCCTCCAGCTGGGAGTGGCGCGGCGTGGTGTGGACGATCGCCGTCGTGTCGATGGTGATCGGCGTGGTGCTCGGCCTGACCCAGCGCGACATCAAGAGGATGATCGCCTACTCGTCGGTGGCGCACGCCGGTTTCATGCTGCTGGGCACCCTCGCGCTGTCCGATCGCGGTGTCGCCGCGACGCTGTTCTACCTGCTGGCCTACGGGTTCACCACAATCGCCGTGTTCGGTGTGATCAGTCTCGTGCGCCGGTCCGACGGTGAGGCAACTCACCTTTCGGACTGGGCGGGTCTGGCGAAGCGGTCACCGCTCGTGGCCTGGGTGTTCACGTTCCTGCTGCTCGCCCTCGCCGGTATCCCCATGACCAGCGGATTCGTCGGGAAGTTCGTGGTGTTCGAGGCCGCTCTGACCGACGGAATGGCACCGCTGGTGGTGGTGGCCCTGGTGGCGAGTGCGGTTGCGGCCTTCTTCTACCTTCGTGTCATCGTGCTGATGCACTTCCAAGAACCGGCTGCTGACGGCCCCACCGTGAGCGTGCCGGGTGCGTTCACGACGGCGGCGATCACGCTGGGCGTGGTCGTGACGCTGTTGCTGGGCGTGCTGCCGACGTTGGCTCTGGACTGGGCGAACGTCGGGGGCTTCGTGTCGTAGAGTGCTCGCCCGTAGGGCGATCGTGGGGGAGCGAAGGCGACGGTGACGTGAGCAGGCCAGCGGATGACCCGATCAGTGAACTGAGCGCAGCCGGGCCGGGTGGTTTCCAGATCACCGACGCCGGGCTGGCCGACTCGGTCAAGCAGGGCATGGCCCGCGTCGAGCAGCTGCTGCACGACGAGGTGCAGAGCGACCTCGACTTCGCCACGCGCACCTCGCTGCACCTGGTGGACGCGGGCGGCAAGCGGTTCCGGCCGCTGTTCGTGCTCCTCGCCGCGCAGTTCGGCGACCCCACGACGGACGAGGTCGTCAAGTCCGGCGCGGTGGTGGAGATGATCCACCTCGCCACGCTCTACCACGACGACGTGATGGACGAGGCCACCATGCGGCGGGGCGCGACCAGCGCGAACGCCCGCTGGGACAACTCGGTGGCCATCCTCACCGGCGACTTCCTGTTCGCCAAGGCTTCCCAGCTGATCGCCGATCTCGGTGCCGAAGCGGTCCGCCGGATGGCGGCGACCTTCGAAGCTCTGGTCACCGGCCAGATGCGCGAGACCGAGGGGATCGGCGAGGACGACGACGCCGTCGACTTCTACCTCAAGGTGATCTACGAGAAGACCGGGTCGCTGATCGCGACGGCCGGCCGGTTCGGGGCCTGGTTCTCCGGTGCGGACGCGGCGACCATCGAGTCGCTCGAACGCATCGGCAAGTTGATCGGCACCGGGTTCCAGATCTCCGACGACATCATCGACATCGCCTCGCAGTCCCAGGAGTCCGGCAAGACCCCGGGCACCGATCTGCGGGAGGGCGTGAAGACCCTGCCGATGCTCTACGCGCTGGCCGACGAGCAGTGCCCGGCACGACTGCGGGACCTGCTGGGCCGTCCGCTGGACAGCGACGCCGAGGTCGAGGAAGCCCTGGCCCTGCTGCGCGATTCCCGCGGTCTGGAGCGAACCCGCAGCACGCTGCAGGAGTTCGCCGACGACGCCCGCAAGGAGCTCGCCTCGCTGCCCGACGTGCCGGCCAGGGAGGCGCTGTCCTCGCTCGTCGACTACGTGGTCGCCCGGACCTGGTGATGCGCCGCTGTTCGGCGATGCCCTGCTGTTCGGTGAACGCCGAGGGCCTGTCTTGAACTCGCCGGATCAGTCACATGCCGGTGAAAGCGGTACCGGGCGACGTCGCACGCGTGGTAGGAACCCGGGTGTGACCGGCGGTGCTTCTGGAGCCCCGGAGGAGGGACATCTCTCGTGATCACCTGGCTCTTCACCCAGGTGTGGCTGTGGAGCCTCGCCGCTTTCCTGGTGGGTGCGTTCGTCACCTGGGCGCTGTTCGTCCGGCCGTTGCGGCGCAGGCTCAAGGAGGAGCTCGACCGGCCGCACTACGACGAACCCGTCTACGACCACCCCGTCTACGACGAAACGGTCTACGACGAGCCGGTGTACGAGCGGGCTCATGAGGCCTACGAGGACGAGCCGGTCACCGAGCACCGGCCCGCTCCGCTGGACCTGCTCGACGAGCGCCCGGGGCACCGGGAACCCGCCGAGGACCAGTTCGGCGAGTGGGACCGCAGACCCCGCCCGTGGGTCGCGCCCGGGGCCACGACCCGGTCGGACCTGGCGGACACGCAGCGCGTGCCCGAACCGGAGCCCGCTGCGGCACCGGTGCCGGAACCCGAGCCGGAACCGGAGCCCTCGGCCGGTGACAACACCTGGTTCCGCAACCCGGAGTTCGAGGAGACGAGGGGCGAGCAGCGCCCGTCGCAGTTCCCGCCCGGCGCTGATGAGGAACCCGACCAGCTCTCCGGCCAGCTCCGCTCGCTGTTCGAGCCGGAGTCGGCGGACACCGAGGAGCCCTACACGCCACCGGTCGGCGCGGACGCCACCCAGGTCATCCCGACCGTGCCGGACGAGCGCAAGGGCAAGTCCTCCCAGCTCAGCGGCAGCCTCGGTGGCGACGGCGCCGAGGCCCAGCCGCTCCCGAAGCGCACTCCGCAGCCGCGCGCCGACGCGGCGCAGCCCGACCGCCCGCACATCCCGGACTCGTTGCGGCAGCGCGTGGAGAACGCGGAGCCGCTCTCCAGCGGGGATCAGGGCGAGGACCCCGCGGCCGAGATCAAGCTCGTCGAGAACCCGGACGACTCGGCTCCGCTGCCCCGCCGCACGCCCGGCGCGGGCCCGCACCCCGGTCGTGATCTCAAGTGGGAGAAGGCCTCGGAGACGCCCCAGGCCGCGGCGGAGACCCGGCAGACCTCCGCGTCCCAGCCGGCTCAGAGCGCAGGTTCGACCGGTCCGATGATCAAGGGCCACTCGGCCTCCCGGCAGTACCACACGCCGGAATCCCCGCACTACGACCAGATCACCGCCGACGTCTGGTTCCGCAACCCCTCCGACGCCGAGACCGCCGGCTTCGAGCCCTGGAACCGCTCCCGCCGCTGAGCCCACCTGCTGCGAGAACCGCCGGAGCCGCCCGCGCGACTCCGGCGGTTCTCCGTTGCGCGGGTCAGTCGGGCTGCGGTTGGCGCTCCAGGAGGCGGGAGAGCACGACGGTCGAGACAGTGCGCGAGACGAAGTCGACTTCGCGGAGCCGTTCCATCGCCTCCTCCAGGTGGTGGATGTCGGCGGCGCGCAGGTGCACGATGGCGTCCGCCTGCCCGGAGACGGTGTAGGCGGCGACGACCTCCGGCAGCGGCTCCAGGCCGGACCGGATCCGGTGCGCGGGCACGTTGCCGTGGCAGTGGACCTCCACGAACGCCTCGGTGCCCCAGCCGAGCGCCTCGGGGTCGACCACGGCGGTGAACCCCTGCAGAACGCCCTGGTCGAGCAACTTGTCGACACGTCGCTTCACCGCGGGCGCCGACAGCCCCACGTCCGAACCGATCTCCGCGTAGCTCGCGCGAGCGTCGGTGACCAGGTGCGAAATGATTCGTTGGTCCAAGGCGTCCATACGCAACATTCTGCCGCAAACGACGAACGGAGCAGCGTTGATGGCGGGTATCCGTAGAGCTTAGATTTCGATTCATGACGGCAACAGCGGCGCGACCCGCCGACACGCTCCTGGCCAGGCAGGCCACCACCCGCCACTTCCTGATGTGCCCGCCCGAGTACTTCACCGTCGAGTACGCGATCAACCCGTGGATGAACCCGGACGAACCGGTCGACACGGCGCTGGCGCTGGCGCAGTGGCAGGAGCTCAAGGACACCTACGTCAGGCTCGGGCACGCGGTGGACACCATCGAGCCCCAGCCCGGCCTGCCGGACATGGTCTTCGCCGCCAACTCCGGCACGGTGATCGAAGGCCGCGTGCTCGGCTCGAAGTTCCGCGCGCCCGAGCGCGCCGCGGAGGCCGAGCACTTCCGCCGCTGGTTCGTCACCCGCGGCCACCGCGACCTGGTGATGCCGACCCGGATCAACGAGGCGGAGGGCGACTTCGCCTGGACCGGGAACGTGCTGCTGGCAGGCACCGGGTTCCGGACCGACCCCGCCGCGCACGCCGAGGCGCAGGAGGCGCTGGGCGTTCCGGTCGTCTCGCTCAACCTGGTCGACGCCCGCTACTACCACCTCGACACGGCCCTGTTCGTGCTGGACAAGGGCCCGAACGCGCAGATCGCCTACTTCCCGGACGCCTTCTCCGAGGGCTCCCGCCGGGTGCTCGCGCGGATGTTCCCGGACGCGGTGATCGCCGACGAGGCCGACGCCTCCTGCCTCGGGCTCAACGGAGTCTCCGACGGGCGCCACGTGGTGCTGCCCGTCGAGGCGACCGGTCTGGCCAAGCAGCTGGAGGACCGCGGCTACGAGGTCATCGGCCTGGACATCTCCGAGCTCCGCAAGTCCGGCGGCGGTCCCAAGTGCTGCACGATGGAGCTGCACACCTGATACGTGCGAGAGCGGCTGCACGACCTAGTTGCGCAGCCGCTCTCCCGCGTCCCGGTCACTCCATGACTGCCTGGACGCCCAGCTCGATGTTGATCGTCGGGCCGACGACCGCGATGCCCTTGGCGAGCGTGGCCTGCCAGTTCACCGAGTAGTCCTCGCGCCGCAGGGTCGCCTTCGCGTCGCACGCGACCCGCAGGTCGCCGTCGAAACCCGGGCCCTGGAACTGGCGCTGACCCAGGTAGACCGTCTCCAGCTCCACCGGGCTCGTGGTCCCGCGCAGGGTGAGCCGGCCGCTGACGTTCCAGCGGTCCGCGCGCACGTGCGTGAACCGCTCGCTGCGGAACAGGACCCGCGGGTGCGACTCGACGTCGAGGAAGTCCGCCGAGCGCAGGTGGTCGTCGCGCATCTGCACGCCGGTGTCGATGGAGGCGGCCTCCATCACCACCTCGATCTGCGAGTCCTCGAACCTCGGGGCCACGTCGATCACGCCGTCGAAGCGGCGGAACTCACCGTGGATCTTGGAGAGCCCGATGTGCTGGGCCACGAACCGGATCTCGGTGTGGTACGGGTCGAACCGGTAGCGACCGGGCTGCGGCATCTGCAGCGAGTCGTCCGACTGCATCCCGATGCTGCCGAGCGGGGAGTGCTGGTTGACCTGCACCTGAACTCTGGTGCTGAACCGCCGGTAGCCACCGGCGCTGATCGACAGCCGGTGCGTGCCGGGCGCGACCGAGAGCACGAAGCCGCCGTAGGCGTCGGTCTTCGTCTCCCCGATGGCCTGGTTCAAGCGGTCGACGATCGTGACGCTCGCGCCGGGGAGGAGCGTGCCGCGCTCGTCGTGCACCTGGCCGCTCACCAGACCGCTGTCCAGAGGCGTGGGGTGCAAGGAGAACCCGCCGCGGGGGGAAGGCGACGGGGTGCCGGGGCTGGCCGACCATCGTCGGCGCAGCTTGGCGAGGACCATTGAGAATCCCTTCTGAGCATCCTCCGGCGGGGGAACCGGAAGATGAAATTCGGTTTCAGCTGCTAGACCCTTCAGCCTAGATCCAAATTTGATTTCATCCGATCGGACGCCGTAGTTGCATTCCGCACATCCGGTCAGCGGAACCAGTCGCCCTCGCCAAGCGTTTTCCAGTTGAATCACGGGCGGAGGCAGAGGTGCACAGTCAGTTCAACGGTCTGAAAACCGCGGTCCTGCTCGGCGGCATGAGCGCGCTGGTGCTGATGGTCGGTGCGATCTTCGGTCGGGCCGGCCTGGTCATCGCGCTCGTCGTGGCGCTGGGCATGAACGGGTACGCCTACTTCAACTCGGCGAAGATGGCGTTGCGCTCGATGCGCGCGCGGCCGGTGTCGGAGGCCGAGCAGCCGGCGATGTACCGGATCGTGCGCGAGCTCGCGACGTCGGCGCGGCAGCCCATGCCCGCCCTGTACATCAGCCCGACCCGCGCGCCGAACGCGTTCGCGACCGGCCGCAACCCGCGCAACGCCGCGGTGTGCTGCACCACCGGGATCTTGGAGCTGCTCGACGAGCGCGAGCTGCGCGCCGTGCTCGGCCACGAGCTCTCGCACGTCTACAACCGGGACATCCTGATCTCCAGCGTCGCAGGCGCGCTGGCCAGCGTGGTGACGTTCCTGGCGAACTTCGGGATGTTCTTCGGCATGTTCGGCGGCAGCGACGAGGACCGACCCAACCCCTTCGCGATGCTGCTGGTGGCCCTGGTCGGCCCGATCGCGGCGGCCGTGGTGCAGATGGCGGTGAGCCGCTCCCGCGAGTACCAGGCGGACGCCTCGGGCGCTCAGCTCACCGGGGACCCGCTGGCCCTGGCCTCAGCGCTGCGGAAGCTGCAGATGGGCACTCAGGCGGCTCCGCTGGCCCCGGAACCGCAGCTGGTGTCGCAGTCGCACCTGATGATCGCCAACCCGTTCCGGCCGGGTGAGCGGCTGACCAAGCTGTTCTCCACGCACCCGCCGATGGAGGAGCGCATCTCGCGGCTGGAGGGCATGGCCGGCAAGCAGCTGCCGCCGATCCACTGACCCCCGTTCAGGCGCCCGCCTTGCGGGCGACCTCCATCACGTACTCGCCGTACCCGGACTTGGCCTGCTTGGCGCCGAGCTCGTAGCAGTCCTCGGCGGAGATGAAGCCCATCTTCAGGGCGATCTCCTCCAGGCAGGCGATGCGGACCCCGGTGCGGTGTTCGAGGACCTGCACGAACTGCCCGGCCTCCAGCAGCGAGTCGTGCGTGCCGGTGTCCAACCACGCGAACCCGCGTCCCAGCTCGGACAGGTGCGCTCGGCCTTCTCGCAGGTAGGCGAGGTTGACGTCGGTGATCTCCAGCTCGCCGCGGGGTGAGGGGGACAGGCCCTTGGCGATGTCGACGACCGCGTTGTCGTAGAAGTACAGCCCGGTGATCGCCATGTTCGACCGGGGCTCGGTGGGCTTCTCCACGATCGACAGCAGCTTGCCGTCGGGGTCGACTTCGCCGACCCCGTACCGCTGGGGGTCCCGGACGGGGTAGCCGAACAGCGTGCACCCCTTCAGGTCGCGGGCGCTGTTGCGGAGGATGCTGGAGAAGCCCTGGCCGTAGAAGATGTTGTCGCCGAGCACGAGGGCGACGGGCTCGTCGGCGACGAAGTCCGCACCGATCACGAAGGCTTCGGCGAGCCCGTTGGGCTGCGGCTGCTCGGCGTAGGAGATGTTCAGGCCGAACTGCGATCCGTCACCCAGCAGGCGTTGGAAGAGCGGCAGGTCGGACGGCGTGGAGATCAGCAGCACGTCGCGGATCCCGGCCAGCATCAGCACGGAGATCGGGTAGTAGATCATCGGCTTGTCGTAGACCGGGAGCAGCTGCTTCGACACGGCCTGGGTGAGCGGGTGCAACCGAGTTCCGCTGCCGCCTGCCAGCACGATCCCCTTCACAAAGCACCTTCCCGATCAACCGGCGCGGCACGCCCGCTCCGGGCACGAGCACGAGCGTATCCGGGTGACACCCGATCCGGGCATCCACGCAGCTCTCAGTCGGGTTCCCGCCAGGGCGGTGCGGGAGTTAGGCAGTTTTGGTCCGAACTGTCCGGGCAAAAGGGACATCGATCATGGGCGGTTCGGACCAAAACTGCCCGAGGCCGCTACCGGTAGTTCTCGAACTGGAGCGCCACGTCGAAGTCGGAGGACTTCAGCAGCGAGATGACGGCCTGCAGGTCGTCCTTCTTCTTGCCGGACACGCGCAGCGCGTCGCCCTGGATCTGCGCCTGAACGCCCTTGGGGGCCTCGTCGCGCACCTTCTTGGAGATCTTCTTCGCGATCTCCTGCGAGATGCCCTGCACGATCTTGCCGCTGACCTTGTAGATCTGGCCGGAGCTCGCCGGTTCGCCCATGTCCAGGGCCTTCAGCGAGATGTTCCGCTTGATCAGCTTCTCCTTGAAGACGTCGATCGCGGCCTTGCAGCGCTCCTCGGTCTCCGACTCCAGGACGACGGCGTCCTCTCCGGACCAGGAGATCTTGGTCCCGGTGCCGCGGAAGTCGAACCGGTTGGCGAGCTCCTTGGCCGCCTGGTTCAGCGCGTTGTCCACCTCTTGGTGATCCACCTTGCTGACCACGTCGAACGACGGGTTTGCCACCTTCACTACCTCCCGGTTGAGCCGCTGTTCAGGTCTGCCGGAACACGCTACCGGGGTCCGAGCAGATCCCACTTGTTACCCGCGATGTCGCGGAACACGACCACCCGCCCGTAGGGCTCGCTGCGGGGTTCCTCCAGGAACTCCACCCCGGCCTCGACCATCCGACGGTACTGCGCGTCGAAGTCGTCCACCTGCAGGAAGAAGCCCACGCGACCCCCGGTCTGGTTCCCGACGACGGCCCGCTGCGCGTCTCCGTCCGCCTCGGCCAGCAGCATCCCGGTCTGCCCGCCCGGAGGCCGCACCACGACCCACCGCTTGCTGCGCCCGTCGTTGGTCAGCGACGGCGAGTCCTCCACCAGCTCGAACCCCAGAACCCCGACGAAGAACTCAACTGCGCGGTCGTAGTCGTCCACAACGAGAGAAACCAACGAGATGTTCATCCGGTCATGGTGCTTCGTCGGCGATCACTGGTGGCGAGGTCGCGTGTCGTGGCCGCGGAGTCGCGCCTCGGGCATGGCTGCGGGGTCCTGCTCGTCGTGGGCGAACCGCGTGGACTGCGCGAAGTCGTACCCGCAATGCCCGCACTGCGTCTGGCCACGCTTGACCGCGCGACCGCACGCCGGGCAATCACGGGTCTTGGGCTTCGTGATCAGCCACAGGACGCCGAGGATGACATCGGCAGCGACCCACAACCCGATGATGAGCCCGACGCCGATGGCCACGCCGACGTTGGCCGCGGTGTCCGTCGGATTGGTCGGAGTGGAGATTCCCCCGATGATCCAGATGAGGAAGATCGCGTTGATCACGAGGATGACCCAAGTGAAGATGCGGAAGCGCGGAAATCGCATAGCGCACTCCTTCCGAGGCGTTCCTGCTCAAAATCTGTGGAAGAGCTGTAGCGGTCACTTGCGCGCTCTGACGACCCCAGCGCTCGTGGGTGCGCTTCCGCAGCGACGGCCGCGGAGGCGGACGTTCCTAGCGTCGATCGCGCGTTCCGCAGCGGGCAGAGGCGAACTGCCCTGGTCCAACGGCGCTCATGCGCAGGAGTGGAAAGCCCCAGCTGTGACCAGGCGTCGTCCAGAAGCCGTTCCCCGGCCCCGCCCGCACAACGCGAAACGGCCCCTCGCGGTCCTGTCCCAGCGTTGAGCCCCGGCCGAGACGAATGATGCCGCTGCACTGGAGGTCACGCCCGCAGGTTCTCGGCGCAGTCCGCGGGCTTGACCCCGCCCACCTGGGGGCGCGGTGCGCATTATGGATGCGGATTGTGGCTGCAGATCTAGCATCACTTTCTGCTGTTCCGCGGTAGGGTGGGGGCATGGAAAGCACCACGATCACCGTCCGGGACCTCGATCCTGACGACGTCGCGGCCCTGAAGGCCGAGGCCGCCGCGCGGGACACGTCGTTGAACCGGCTCGTCGGTGAGCTGGTGCACCAGCGAGCGCGCACCGCCCGCAACCGGGCGCTGCTGCGGGCGGTCGGCTCCAGCGGGGACTCCTCCCTCGACGTTGACGCCGTGGCCGAGGTCCGCGCGCTGCGTAACGCTCATGACGAGCTCGACTCCCGTCGGGCAGCCGAGCACGAGAGCGAGGTCGATCGGTGAGCACCGTCGTCGTCGACGCCTCCGTGCTCATCGACGCCCTGCTGCCCGGGCCCCGCCAGCAACCCGCCCTGACCGCCCTGGCTGACGCCGAGGTCCTGGCCGGCCCGCAGCACCTGCCCATCGAGGTGCTTTCGGTGCTGCGCAAGATCTCGCTGCGCGAGGACTCCCCGGCGCTGCTCACCGCCCGGCGCACCCTCGCCGAGCTCGATCTCGACCTGGTGGCCCTGGCCGAGATCGGCGAGCGAGTGTGGGAACTGCGGCACGCCCTGAGCGCCTACGACGCGGCGTATCTCGCTGCTGCTGAACACCTCGGCGCCATGCTGCTGTCGGCCGACACCGCTCTGCTGGAGCACCCCGACCGGCGCTGCGCCGTGCACAATCCGCGTGCGAGAACGCAGTCCTGACGTGGGCAATGGCCGGAGCACACGATCATGACGCGGTCGGCCGCACCGGAAAGCCCAGCACCATCCGGCCCTGCACCAAGGTGGTGACCTGATCGGCTGTGCTGTCGGCGTGCGCGACAACCGGAGCACTCACTGCGGGCCGCCAGCCCTGAGCAGAGCCGGATGCGGTCGGGCGTGTGCACGGCACCGGCCACTGCCGGACCGCAAAGCAAAGACCCCGTGACCGCTGGTCACGGGGTCTTTTTGCTGCTTGTGCCGGGTAGAGGATTCGAACCTCTGAAGGCAATGCCGGCTGATTTACAGCCCGTCGGCCGCAAGGCATCTGACCAGCAGAAACGAGGTTGATCGCCGGATCGTGTCCAGACATTGGCCAGAGCGGGTCCGCAAAAGCCCTCAGGGCGGGCTGTGGCAGTGGCAGGTGTCGGGCACCGCGGAAGGGCATCCGTCCGTTTCTCTTGAGCACAGGTGAGTGCTCAAGAGATCGGATGCTGCTGGCTGCACGCAGGCGAGCCCGTTCGATTTCGTTCACGCAGCCATCGTCCTGCAGTGGTGTTCTCCCGAACGAGTTACCCAGCTGCTGTGAGGGCGCTGCTCGGGAACCTGCGCGAGGAACTATGAGCGGTCATGCCCTCCGCGCTTTCCGGCGAGCCCCGGTTTCGACGGGAAACTGTAAGTCTGCGCGCGGTCCTCCGAGGCCAGAGCGAGTGTTGCGTGCACCTGGGCGAGCATGAGGTCGCGCTGCACTGTCTCGTCGTAGCCGATCCTTTTTTCGACCCTTGCCAGGTAGCTCTCGGCGGCCTCTCGATGCTGGTCACTGCTTCTGGCCATGACGCCCTCCCCGGTGAAAATCGTTTGGGCCTGCCTGGGGGCGGGTCATCGTCGATGTCAGTGGACTGATGGGTGGCCAGCGACCTGACCGTCCTTCCGCCCGCCCAGGCAGGCGGGGTTCAGTGTCGGTGGATGGCGTCGGGGCGTTAAGGGGCGAAAGGCCTTGGGCGGGCGTTGCCGGCTGGGCGCAGGCTGGCGCTATGAGAACGCTGTGGAACGGTGTGATCAGTTTCGGGATGGTGGCGATCCCGGTCGGGTTGGCGGCGGCGACGGAGTCGCGCTCGATCAGCTTCCGGCAGGTCCACCGAACCGACGGGGCACGGGTGCGCCACGAGCGTGTCTGCACCGCGGAGGACCGCCGGGTGCCGTGGGAGGAGATCGCCAAGGGCTACGAGTTCCCCGACGGCCGCATGGTCGTGCTGTTCGAGGACGAGCTGGCGGAGTTGCCGCTGCCCAGCGCGCACACCATCGAGGTGGCCGAGTTCGTCCCGGCCGACGCGGTGGATCCGATCCTGTTCGACCGCTCGTACTTCCTGCAGCCGCACCAGGTCGCACTCGGCGCCTACAGCCTGCTGCGCGACGCCATGACTGACACTGGTCACGTCGGGCTCGGTCGGGTGGCGATCCGGACCCGCGAACGGTTAGCTCTGCTGCGGCCCTACGACCCCGGGATCAGCCTGGTGACGCTGTTGTGGCCGGATGAGGTGCGGGAACCGGATTTCGGATGGCTCACCGACCAGGCTCCGCAGCCCCGCGAGCAGGAACAGCGGATGGCAGAACAGCTGGTGCTGTCGCTCTCGAACGCGACCTTCGACCCCACCGCCTACCGGGACCACTCACGCGAGGCCCTGCAGATGCTGATCGATGCCAAGCTCACCAACCGCCAGCTCGCCGTTCCGAAGCCCCGCACGCAGGAAGCTGCGGACCTTGCGGAAGCGCTGCGGGTCAGCCTCGACCAAGCTCGTCAGGCGCGTACCGCTGAGCAGCGTGAAACCGGGTGAAGGCAGAAGGGGCGAGCGGACTATGAAGCGCCCCGCGTCGCCTTGGTCAGGTGGTGCGGGGCGCTGTCGTGTTCGCCGTCGGTACTTCCCCTACCTCGGTGAACGAGTGTGCTGTCGTGGCACACATCGGCAATACTAGACCACGTGTTCGAAGGCGTTCAAGCTCATCCACCCGCACGGCGGGGTGACGACAGGGAACGGCGCCCGCCGGTCCCTGTGCGAGTGGATCTCTCCGCAGTGTTCGCCATCCGACCTGCAGAGTCTGGCTCAGTATTGCCCGAAGGCTGGGACATGACCGCGATCGTTGAAGGTGAACTGGTCGCCTGGCGACGAGACACCGGCGGCCGCTGGTGGGGAGAGGTTCGCATCCGAATTCAACGAGGCGTGATGCCTGGAGCTGGCGGCGTACGGCACGTGTGGTGGGTACCCGCTCACGCCCTGACTCCCCGGTAAAGCCCGGCTAGTTCTCGCCCTGTTGAGCCCTTAGCTGTTCGAGCACGTCTTCCCAGGTCCATCGGTGGTGTCCGCTGGGCAGGGTCACGGCCGGCTTGAGCTTTCCTTCACGGACATAGCGGGCGAGCGTGCTCGGGTTGATTCCGAGACGCTTCGCGACCTGACCTGACGTGAGTAGCTCGTCTGCCACGAATCGGACCGTATGCGTCCCTTCGAGTGAACGCTCATCATCTGCCATGCATGCACTGATCAGGCTCTATACTCGCGTCCGCCACGAATAACGCGATTACCACGGTTGTCCGATTTGGGGTGGACGAGGTGGAGCTTGAAGTTGTTCTGATCGACCAGCGGGAGTGGTACGTCTGCCCAGTCAGAGGGGAGCGGTGTGGACGAGTCTTGGTGAGTCTCGGCTCGATGGGCCTGGATGCGCTCGATTGGCATGTGCGCAGCGCGCACCGTCTGGCGCTCCCGATACACCAGGCTTCGGTCTGCGCGGAGGGGGCGAAGCCGTCGGCTCTGGCCGCAAGCGAGAAGGGTGCGAGCGGGTAACCGAGGATCTACCACGGGGTCCGCCGACCTGCATCGCCTCGCGTGAAAGCGGAGCCCCAATGCGGAGAAGCTGGTTCTAAGCCGTCCACGACGCTATTAGCCGTCCATGAGAACGCTTGTAAGAACACGATGGCTTCCTGGCATGTGGAAGCCTCGTATGTCGCCTAGGCAGCCATGCGACCTGCCCGTAGCCTGCTGGGCGAGCCGAGGAGGAGCAGCGCTTGATGGAGAACGCGACGTTTACGCCGCAGACCACCCGACAAGTTCTGGAGACCGCCTGCGAGGACGCTGGCGTCGACTGCACTGGCGCTGAGCTAGTGCGGATGGGCGAGAACGCGATGTTCCGCCTCACCTCCGCTCCAATCATTGCGCGTGTGGGGCGGTCGATCACGGCCGGCCGTAAAGAGGCGCGGATTGCTACCTGGCTCGCCTCACACCAGTTCCCCGCAGCTCAGCTTGCGCCGACCGACCGCGAGTTCGTTACGGTTGGGGATCTCGTCGTGACGTTCTGGGAGTTCATCGAAGAGAGCGACGAGCCGGTCAGCTCCGGCGAGCTGGGCGAGGTGCTGCGGCGCTTGCACTCCATCCCGGAGCCTTCTGACCTCGCATTGCCGTTCTTCGAGCCCATGCCGAAGGTTGAAAGCCGCCTCAAGGCAATCGGTGGTGTCCTCTCCGAGGATGAACGTGGCTTCCTCAGCGGTCGGAAGGATGAGCTCGACGAGCAGTTCGCCGGCCTGAACTTCCGACTGGGGTTCGGGCCGGTGCACGGCGATTTCCACAAGGCCAACCTGATGCGCGACCGAAACGGCACGGTCAAGGTCATTGATTTCGAGGACTTCTGCTGGGGCCCGCGCGAGTGGGACGCCAGCGTGGAGGCCGTGCGCTATCGCGCTCTCGGTTGGGTTAGCGACGATGAATATGCCGCGTATGTCAAGGCGTACGGCTTCGACCCGCTTGAGTGGGAGGGGTTTCAGGTAATTCGAGCGATCAGAGAGCTCAACATGACCACTTGGCTAGCTCAGCAGCTCGGACAGTCCTCTGAAATCGACAATGAGGTTCACAAACGGATCAGAGATCTCCACGATCCCGAACGCCCACGACAGTGGCGGACTTTCTAACTCTCAACTGCCTTTTCGGGCGCGCGACGAAGACGCGCCAACTGCGCCCAGCTACTCTCTCGGCCATCGTTGCGATCTACGTCATTCACCGTCCACCCAGCCGGCCACGTGGATTCAGATTTCTCTTCTATCTCGGTGAATCGCACCCAGGTACGTTCGAAAATGGGTTGCTCATCGAACAGGACCTTGCCGAGCTGTGTTCGGCTATAGAACTGCACACCGCTAAACAAGGCCTGGCCGTGGAACCGAGCATTGCCAAAACTGGCAAAATGGAATTTCGCATTATCGAATATCGCGCCCTTGTAGAACTGTGCACCGTCGAATAAGGGTTGGTTGAACTGCGTAAGTCGGAACGAGGCGTGGCCGTGGAACTCTGTACCTTCGAACGAGGCGCTGCGGTGGAACTGCGCATTGTCGAACGGAGTGCCGTAGTGGAACTGTGCAACCCCAAAAAAGGCGAGGTGGTGGAATTGCACATTGGTAAACGTCGTTGCATCGTTGAACTGCACACCATCGATCCAGGCGCTGTGATGGAACTGTGCATCGTCGAACGAGGTATAGCCGTGGAACTGTGCCATGCTAAAGAAGGCGGCGTCCTGGAACTGCGCTCCACTAAACAAAGCGTCACCATGAAACTGAGAAAAGGCGAAATCGGCACTGCGCACTTCACAGTCCGAAAAATCCCACTCGTGCAGGCTGGCGCCGGCTAGGTCGATGTCCATGTCCGGCCAGAAACTGGGATTTTTGGGATTTCCATCTTCGCCTCTATTTGGCCGAAGATGCTGTGCGAGTAGGCGTTGCGCTGTGAGGCGGACTTGATGCTCTTGTTGTTGCTGCGCAGACAAGTCCGGTGCTAGCGATTTCAGCGCGGCGAGCGGTGCTGAAGCCAGGTCGAGTACTAGCGGTTGCGGTGATTTTTCGAGGCGCTGGGGCGTGTCGCCGTCCTTCTGATGATCCGGCGCAGTCATGGAGGGTGACCCGTTCTCGCCCATGCTTGTCTCAGGCATACGTAGGTAAGCACAGAGGAGATTGATGATCGTCTTTCTTAGGTTCCCGTTTCTCTCGCCCAACCGTGAGAGGGCGTACATCCCGGCCATGCGTACTGGTGCCTTGTCGGACGCGAGCTGTTCTGCAGCGGCGGTATATAGCTCGGTCGCGCGGCGCTCGTCTGCATCGTGACGGTTGATGTCGGCCACTCGGTCTCTTTGCAGGAGGTCCAACTCGCTCACTCGCTGCCTCCGGGCGGCTAGTAATAGTGCGGCTACACTGCCGGTCCCGACGACGACGCTGGCTGCGAGTTTGATGGCTTCGAGTCTGATCCTGTTCTGCTCGATCGTCTTTGCGTCGCCGCTTCCGTACGTGGTGACCAGCCACCAGGTCGCAAGTAGCCCGATCGCCACGAGGCCTGCCATGCCGACCCAAATCGCCCATTCAGGCATCTCCCGCAAGAGCGGTTTCGCCTCGTCGTCGGAGTCCGCTACCTGTGTCGGTCGCCTAAGTGTGGCAACGGTCGAACCGGTGATGCCCGCCAGGGCAATGGCGACGAGGCCGGTCAAAAGCATCCGCCACTGAGCCAGCATGAAGCTTCCAACAGCGTCGTAGACCGGCTGCGGGATCCAGATCAGGACGGCGCCGAGTGCCATGCCGGCCCCGAGCCACACTCGCCAACCGACACGGCCACGCCCGCGTGCGTTCGAGCTCAACACACGGTGATGATCACATTCGGCACCGTGTGCGCGGGCTGATTTCTGTGAATTCGAGGGCCTTACTCCAGCGTGCTGGCGTGCGACTCGAACTCAGCGACCACTGGTGAGTCGGAGTGCTGACGTAGGCGTTGCCGGAACTCGTCGAGGTAGGAGTTGACGCGGTAGGACTTCAGGCCGGCGGCGGTGTCGACGACTTCGCGGGCGACGGTGACGGCCTGCTCGACCTCGTTGGCCTGGAGGTATGACGTGGCGAGCACGGTGCGGCAGAAGGAGAGGCTGCGGACGTACAGGCTTTCAGAGACCTCAATGGACTTGGCCGCGTGCTCGGTAGCGAGATCGGGTTTGTCGAGGTCACGGAAGCAGTGGGCAAACTCGGCGTTGAGCTCGGCGACGTCGAAGTACCTGATCCACTCCGGATCGTCGTCGGGGTTGCTGGAGCTGAGCCACTTCTCCGCTTCCAGCATCGCTGCGGTCGCTTCTTGCTCGTTGCCCTGTGAAGAGAGCGCGCGAGCCTCCATCGAATGGAAGAGTGCCATCGCCGTAGGCGTGGCCTGCCCGCGTGCGCCCTGAGCTGCACCGCGAGCGAGGTGTACGGCCTGCTCGTAATAGCCGAGGAAGTTGGCTTGGTGACTCATGCCAGCGAGAATGCGGCCGGCCAATGCTCGGTCACCGCCAGCCTTGGCCAGGCGGAACGCCTGATGAAGGTACCGCTGCGCGAGGGCATGCTGGCCGGTGTCGTAGCAGGTCCATCCCGCCAACCTGGTAAGCGCTGCGACCTCCTGGAAGTACCGTCGTCCCAGTTCAGTGTGCGGTTGCACGTGCGGCAGCAACGGGAGCACTTCGCTTTCCAAGTACTGCGCGACCAGGGGCTTAGGCCGTCCCCCGCCGTAGCGGTAGTCGTAGTTGGCGAACATCGCTGTCGCGTCTTTCACGGCCTGGACGTCGAACTCGCTGATAGGCCGTGGTTCCACGGGCGTTGACTTCTCGCCATCGCTGCCGAACATCCACTTGACCAGGAGATTGCTCCAGGCTGCCGGGACGACGAGCAGCTTGTCCGCCTGCCCGTTGGGCCGGAGGTCGAACTCCGCAAGGCGCGTCAGCGTGGTTACCGAATCAGACAGGGTCTCCGGGTACTCAAGCGTGTCGTCGACGTTTTCCGCCGGCACTTCCCCGTACCCGACGTCGTCCACGGTGACCGGCCGCCCGAGCGCGTTGGAGAGCACTCTGACCAGCACGTGACACGTGCGGGCCTTGGGGCGACGCGTCTCGCCACGCAGCCACTTGTCGACGTTGGTGTGCGTGGGGGAGATCGGGTCGCCGCCATCGATGTTGCTGAGGTCGGTCATGCGCTTGGCCAGGCCCTTGTTGGTCAGGCCAGACTCGCGCATCAGCGCAGCTAGTCGACGGTTCGGTTCCTTCGCGGCCATGATCACGCCTCCCCGCCGGGTAGTAAAACATGCCAGCGGGCAGGTAGGGGGCACACGAGGCACACGGCATGTGCCCCCAGTGCGCAAATGTGCCCGTACTTGTGCACTGATGTGTCAGCTTCGCGGCGGCGATTCTTGAGTCATGACAACGGAAACGGCGACAGGGAACAGCCGAGTTCTCTGAATGCCGGTTCCACGTAGGAGGAAGTCATGGCTAAGCAGACGATCCCCGGAGTTCAGGCCGGCGGCGGCTTCATGCCGAAGCTCATCGGTGCGGCGATCACGTTCGCGGTACTGGTCCTGGTCGTGAAGCACCCGGCGGATTCGGCGGTCTGGGTCAAGGGAGCGTTCGAGCTCTTCTTGGCCCTGGTCAACGGCCTGGCACAGTTCTTCCAAGGACTGATGGCATGACTGGCCGGCTCGGGGGCCGGCGGTCGCTACTGGCTCTCGTCCAGTTGATCGGTGATGTCCGCCAGGCGCGCTTCGAGGGTCCTAATCGTCGAACTCATCTCCTGCGCAGCTTCACCGAGGCTCGCCAGCTGCGAACGAGTCCGCTTGAGCTCCGCAACGACGTCCATCTGTTCCGAAGCATCCGGGACGTAGGCCCCGGCATTGGGGCGGATCTTCACAACGCCGGCGTCGCGGAGGAACTTCACGGCATTGATGGCAGTGCCCAGGGCGACGCCGTACTCCGCCGCCAGAGTCCGGTAGGGCGGCAGCTGCTCCTTCGGGCCGAATTCGCCGGCGTCGATCCGCCCTCGTAGGGCGTCAGCGACGCGCCGGCTAGCCGGGCGCTTGTCCTCGCGAGCGTCGTTGGCGGGCATGCGATCAGCGTACTCGATGTTCTGAAACATCCGGTTGACAGTGGAACGCCCAGCCCATAAGTTACAGAACATCATCGAAGTTCTAGAACATCCGGAGGTTGAGATGAACTACCCCAACGTCAACTCGCTCGGGCGTGAGCTCGCGTTCTGCGAGGCAGAGCTCGACGAGGTTGGGCAACAGGCGGTGCAGACCTACTGGGAGCAGGTCATCGCCGAGGAGTTGGGCGAGCTGCCGGTCACGCCGTTCGCGTGGTCGGAGCTGGGTTCGGGGGAGCGCACGCGGCTGCGTCGTTACGAGCGTCGCGAGGCCGGCGCTGCGCTGCGGCTGATCACTACCGATGCGGATTCCGGGGAGGCGGCGTGAACGGGCTGATGAATTGGCTGCTGTCCAAGCGGCGGATGTCGTGGTCGATCGAGGACGGTTCTCGGGGTGCCAGGAGGCGGCGTGAGCTGACCTGCCTGGGGCACAAGCCGAGTCGTGGTGAGCAGGTCACTGAGGTGACGGTGCGGTGGACGTGCGAGTGCGGTGCGTTCCGCTTCGAGATCGATGCGCCTCCGCCGCACGTTGATGAGGTCCCGACGGCGGCTTATCTGGAGATGGAGCGCAGGGGCCTTCAGGGGCAGAAGGGTCCGTGGCGTTCCCAGATCACCGGCAAGCCCTTGCAGGTCGAGCCCGCAGCGCCGGCCGAGGAGACGGCCGAGGCGAGCGCGTCGGAGGAGACGCGGCGCGAGCTGCGGTGCGATCGGCAGGCCCGGGAGTACGTCGAGCGGTACGGGCCGTGTGCGGCGCGGGATGAGGCCTATTGGGCCGATCACCGCAACGACGCCTTGATGGCCGAGGCCCTGTCTCGGGCTGCCGAGCGTGTCGACGACGGCGAGAGCACGTGGGCTTTTTGATGCACCCGACCCAGCAGGCCAGTCGCCAAACCAACTGCTGGGCCGGGTCTCCCACCGATCAACAAACCGTAAGGAGATCTCTGATGCTAGCGATCGCCACCAACCCCTCTGGGGGTGTGCGATGAAGACCCTGCTGATGAGCGCGCTGTACCTGCTGATCAAGCTGTTTGTCCTCGTGGTGCTGCCACTGGTGTTGCTGGCTGTGGCCGGCCTGTTGCGGGTCACCGTCGTGACCGTCCTGCCGCTGGTCGTGCTCTTCGCCCTCGCGGTGGCTTCCGGGATTGCCCGCACCTTCGGCGTGGGGCTGTTCGGTCTGGGTGTGGTGCTGCGCCTGGTCATGGCCATCGTCGATCGGCTGGGCTCGTGGGTTCCGGCTCCGCGACTTCCTGTGGGGGTGGGCCGATGACCACCGCGAAGAGTGCCTATCCGGTACCGGTCGCTGATCTGCTGCCGCAGGCCCGCCAGCTGGTCGCTGACCTGGGGCGCACGCCGAGCCGCAACCAGCTGATGGCGGAGATGCGGATCGGGGCGCCGAAGGCTCGCGAGCTCCTGTCCCGCCTCGCCGAGGAGACCCCCGGCAAGGCTGCCAACCCGGCCGGTCTGCACGTCGTCACCGAACCCGCCCCGACCACCGAAACCCACGACGCCGAACCCACCAGGACCGAGATCGAGTCCGCCGAGGTGGAACCGGTCGCCGAGTCTGATCAGGGTTCGGCGGAGCAGCCAGAGCCCGAGCGCGAAGACCCATCCGAGCCGATCACGCCCGTCGCAGACCGGGCCAAACCCACTAACGAGCCGCCGTCGAGGCCGGTAGCGGTGTGGCCGGTTATGTTGCTGGCGCTGCCCGCCTTCGTGGCCATCTGGTCCGGCTGGGTCGGACTCGGCCAGCTCACCGGGTTCGGCATCGTCCACCCCCTGCCCGGCATCGCCGATGGGTTCGCGATCAACACCGCGATCACACTCCCGATCGGCGTCGAGACCTACGCGGCCTACGCCCTGCGGGTGTGGCTCTCCGGCCAGGTCCCGGCCAAGGCCCGCAGGTTCGCGAAGTACTCCGCGCTCGGCTCGCTCGCCCTGGGGGCGTTGGGGCAGATCGCGTTCCACCTGATGAAGGCCGCCGGCATGACCTCCGCCCCCTGGCTCATCACCGCGGCTGTGGCCTGCCTGCCCGTGGCCGTGCTCGGCATGGGCGCGGGCCTGGCCCACCTGATCCGCGACAACCACCGGGAGGTGCAGCGATGACCGAACAGCCGCAGACCCCCAAGTCCGACGACAACGAGCACCAGGCGCACGAGGACAGCGAACAGGCGCGGGTGTTGCGCTTTCCCTCCGAACGCCTCAACCCCGACCAGACCCGCGACGAGGGCGAGACGCAGCACCAGGTCATCGACGGCGAAATCGTCGACGACGAGGACGACACCGACCAGGCTCAACGGGTCGACGGGGACCAGTCTGTCAAGGCCGGGTCGAGCCTGATCCGCCACGAGAAGCGGGAACCGGTCCTGCCTGGCTGGGCGAGCAGCGTGGAGGAGTTCCGGGAGACCGCGAAGTGGGCGGTGGGCTACGCCGGCCACACGTTCGCCTTCCACGCGGTGCGGTGCCCGGTCTACCTCGCCCGCATCCTGATCCGCGTTCCACAAGGCACCTTGCGGCTACTGCGTGGGTTTCTGCGGTGGGTGACCGACGCCGAAGGCCGAACCGTTCGCCATGCTGCCGCTGACCGCGCGGACGCCGCCGAATACCTCCGCTTGTCCAGCCAGCGTGATAGCCGGGTGCGGGGACGGGTCTACGCCACCGTGGGCCTGGGCGCGGCCGCGCTGGCTGCGTTCTTCCTCGGTCGGGCCTTTCTGCCGGAGCTGGTGCAGTACGCGATCGTGGCCGGCGCTCTGGGCGCGGTGGGGTGGTTGGGTGCTCCGGCGGATCAGCAGATCGCTTCGCGGGCGGTGGAGGCGACGAAGGTGCCGAAGCTGACCAGCAACGCCGTCGAAATCGCGCTGAACGCCCTGGGCATCTCGGGGATCAACCAGGCCATGGGCAAGGGCGGGGAGGGAATCGGATTCCCCAAGCCCATTTCCCGTGACGGCAAGGGCTGGCGCGCGGATGTGGATCTCCCGCACGGGGTGACAGTCGGGGACATCATGGACCGCCGCGAAAAGCTCGCCTCCGGTCTCCGCCGCCCCCTCGGATGCGTCTGGCCCGAGGCCGACAACTCCGAGCACGCGGCTCGGTTGATCCTGTGGGTGGGGGATCAGGACATGCGCAAGGCCAAGCAGCCTGCGTGGGCGTTGCGCAAGGGCGTCAAGGTCGACCTATTCCAGCCGCAGCCCTTCGGTACCGATCAGCGTGGACGGTGGGTCGATCTGCGGTTGATGTTCACCTCGGTGGCGATCGGGGCGATTCCGCGCATGGGCAAGACCTTCGCCCTGCGCGAGCTGCTGCTCATCGCGGCGTTGGACCCGAGGGCGGAGTTGCACACCTACGACCTCAAGGGCACCGGCGACCTCGACCCCCTGGAGAAGGTCACCCACGCCCACGGCGTCGGCGATGACGACGAGGAGATCGAGAAGGCTATTAGTGACCTGCGGAAACTCCGCGACGAGCTCCGCCGCCGCGCCAAGCTCATCCGGGACCTGGCCAAGCAGGGGTTCGCGCCGGAGAACAAGGTCACCCCTGACCTCGCGGGCAAGACGTCGCTCGGGCTGCATCCGATCGTGATCGGGGTGGATGAGTGCCAGGTGTGGTTCGAGCACCCCGACCACGGAGAGGAATTCGAGGCCATCTGCACCGACCTCGTCAAACGCGGCCCCGCGCTCGGAATCATCATCATGCTCGCCACCCAGCGCCCCGACGCCAAGAGCCTGCCCACTGGCATCTCGGCGAACGTCTCGACGCGGTTCTGCCTGAAGGTGCAGGGCCAGACCGAAAACGACATGGTCCTGGGCACCTCGAAGTACAAGCAGGGCGTCCGAGCGACGACGTTCGCGTGGGCGGACAAGGGCATCGGCTACCTGGTCGGTGAAGGCTCCGACGCCCAAATCGTGCGCACCGTGGCCGGTTTGGATGGTCCGGCCTCGGAGAAGGTCGCTGCCTACGCCCGCACCTTGCGCGAGCAGGCCGGAACGCTGACCGGTCACGCCATCGGCGAGGTGCAGGACGTCGAGGAGTCGGTGTCCAAGAAGGACACGTTGCTTGAAGACATCCTGGCCGTGGTCGGCGAGACCGAGAAGAAGGTCTGGAACGAGCGGGTCATCGCTCGGCTCTACGAGCTCAGGCCGGAGGTCTACGGCACCTATCGCGAGTCGGCCGATCTGACCGCCGCGCTCAAGCGGCACGGCGTCCGGACGGCTCAGGTGTGGGGCACCAGCGAAGGCAAGGGCGCGAGCCGCATCGGCATCACCCGCGCCGACATCGCCGAAGAAGTCGCGGACCGTAACCGCCGTGAGGGCTCCGGCTAGCCCCCTGCGGGGTCTCTAGACCTAGACGACCGGCCTTCTAGGTCTAGAGACCCCGCTAGAACCCCACTCCTGTTCTCACCAGCGCCCTAGCCCCTAGAGGCGCGTGGGCCAGTGCGCCCAAAAACAGCCCTGGAGGCCACCTGTGACCCCCACCGACCCCGCTAGCACCGTCCTGCTCCTCGCCATCGTGTTGGCCACGTTCGGTTACGGCGTGACGTGCTGGTTCTGGCCCTTCAAGGCCTGCCGCACCTGCCGAGGCACCGGCAAATTGCGCTCCCCGTTCCTGCGCGCCATCCGCCTCTGCCGGCCCTGCAGCGGCACCGGACTCCGTCTCCGTGCCGGCCGCCGGGTCATCAACGCCGCTCGCCGTATCCACCGCGCCAACCACCACCGCCATTGACGAGGTGCCTGCCATGACGAACCCGAGCGAAGGAGGGCCGATCGTGCCGAAGCTGGAGAACCCTTACGGCGACACCGAGTTCGACCCGGTGCGGACGTTTCTGGGCTGCCTGATGTGCTGCTCCGCCGAGCGTGCCCGTGAGTTGCTGGCCGGGATGCGCCCTACCGATGCCGGTCATGGCGTGCGGGAGGTGGTGTTCGAGCTGGCCGTGCGGGTCACCGCTGCGGGGATCCCGCCGGGCCCGCAGGTGTTGGTTGCCGAGGCTCGCCGTCGTGGCCTGCTGGCAACAGCGGATCAGGTGCACAGCGTGGCGATGTGGGTGTTTGAGACCTACCAGCAAGCGCCGTGGCCGGAGGCCGGCTGGTTCCTGCGCACCGCGGTTCTCGAAGCCGCCTATCGCCGCGCGGTCGGCGAGCACGCCCAGCGCCTGGCCCAGGCCGCCGAAACCGCCTCGGTCGAGCAGCTGCCCGCCTTGGTCGAGCCCAGCGATGAGCTGGTGGACCTGTGGCAGCGCTTGGCCGCCGACCTGGCCCGCTGGCAGCGTGACACCACCCCGGACGTCACCGACGTGATCGAGTACCGGAGGGCCGCATGACCGGCGCAGAACACCTCCACCAGGAGGCCGACGAGGGTGGCCGGGTGGTGCCGTTCCCGACGCCGGCCGGTGAGGACGAAACCCCATTGCAGGTGGTCGGGTTTCCCAACCTCGCTCCTGCGGCGTTGCAGGGCACCGCGGGGCGCATCGTCCGCGAGGTCGCCCCGACGACCGAGGCTCATCCGGCGGCGCTGCTGGCGATCCTGCTGTCGAGCTTCGGCGCGTGGGTGGGCACTGGTTCCTACCTCTACCGCGCCAACTGCGTCCATCCCGGTCGGGTGTGGCCGCTGATCACCGGCCGGACCTCGGACGGGGCGAAGGGCACGGCGCAGGCGGTCATCGAGCGGTTGTTCCGCGAGGTCGCCAAGACCACCGACTGGCCGTTGAAAACGGTCCGGGGCCTGTCTTCGGGTGAGGGGCTGATTGAGCAGGTTGCCGACGAGAAAGACGACGACACCGGAGACATCACCCCACGCGCCGACCGGCGGCTACTGGTCGTGGAGGAGGAGTACGCGAAGGTGCTGGCCCAGTTCGAGCGCTCGGGCAACACCCTGTCGATGACCCTGCGGGAGGCCTGGGACGGCAAGAGCCTGCAATCGGTCACCCGCTCCAACCCGGTCACCGCCACCGACCCCAGCATCACCGTCATCGGCCACGTCACCCCGCGCGAGCTGCGCGAGCGCATGACCAGCGCCGAGGTGTTCGGCGGTGGGCTTAACCGGATGCTCATCGTGGCCAGCCGCCGCACCCAGCTGCTCCCCGAGGGCGGCAACCTCCCCGACGGCATGGTCACCGACCTCGCCGGCCAACTCGCCGACCGCCTGCGCAAGCTCTCCGGGCTCGGTGAGGTGCCGTTCACGCCGGCCGCGATCGAGGTGTGGGAGCCGATCTACCGCGAACTCGCCCGCCCCCGACCGGACGGCCCGGTCACCGCACTGCTGGCCCGTGGACGGCCCATGATCCCGCGCCTCGCGCTGGTCTACGCCCTCATCGACGGCAGCCAGGCCGTGGACGCCGAGCACCTGCACGCGGCCCGTGCGCTGTGGGCTTACACCGAGGAATCCATCCACTGGCTCTACGGCCAACTCGACGACCAGGAAGAAGTCGAACGCCTCATGGCCTGGCTCGCCGAAGCCGGCGAGACCGGCCGCAGCAAATCCGACGTCTACAACCTCTTCGCCAAACGCAACAAGAAAACGGCCGAGCAGACCTTCGACACCCTCGCCCTGCTCATCCGCGACGGCATCGTCACCCAGGAAACCCGCACCGCCAGCGGCCGAGGCCGACCCGGAACCCGCTTCACCCTCCGCCCCCAGGCCCGCCAGTCCTACGGAACAAACGGAGAAACGGAACAACCCCCAGCCGAACCACCCTGACCAGCACAGACAACCCCGCGAGTTCTTCCGCACCCTATACGGAAGAAGTGCGGAAAAAGTCCCCGCACCCGACTTCTTCCGTAGTTCTTCCGTAGCCACCCCGGAAGAAGTCGACCCACCAAAACCACAGGTCACCCGCTGAATGCACGGACTTCTTCCGTTCTTCCGTTTCTTCCGTAGACCCACCGCACCCACCAGCCCGCATAGCGCGGGCAGGGCACGCACGTGCCCGACCAGGGGAGGAACCAAGACATGGAAACGCGCTACGCGCCCATTCCTGTCGCTGAGGACCCGAACCGGCACGGACGGGTCAGTTACCCCACGCGTCATCAACACCAGGGGGATCGCATGACCAACGCTCAGGACTCGCAATTCGGAGGTCGTGCCGCCGGTGCAGGCAAGCGCATCGGTAGCTGGATGACCGTTGAGGACTTCTGCCGAGAGCTTCAGATCTCGCGGTCCACTTGGAATGACTGGCGGGCGAAGGGAAGGGCGCCGGCATGCGTGCGCCTCCCCAACGGCTCGCTGCGCATTCGACGCGCGGCTTTCGAGAACTGGCTCAGCGTCCTGGAAGGGGAGTGCGCATGAGCAAGACGACGTACAAGGCTCAGATCTACTCGATTCGGCGTCGGAAGAACGCGAAGGGGAAGGTCACCAGCTACCAGGTTCGTTGGGACACCGTGCGCCCGAACGGCGAGCGCGCGGAGCACACAGAGTCCTTCAAGAACTCGACGCAGGCGGACAGTTTCAGGTCTCAGTTGGTCAGCGCCGCCCGCCAAGGTGAAGCGTTCGACTTCGAAACCGGCCTTCCGGTGCGGATGTTGATGAAGGACTCCCCGAACCCGCCGTGGCTCAAGTTCGCGCAGGATTTCATCGACATGAAGTGGACAGAGTTGGCGCCGAAGTCTCGGAAATCCCTGATCGACAGCATGGTGTCGGTCTCGGCCGCGATGTTGACCGACGAGTGGGAGGAGGGACCGAAGTCGCTGTACCGAGTTCTGCGCCGTTCGCTCAACCCGACTACTCGTGAAGCCGACGCCCCAGCTGCGTCGGAGTCATGGTTGACCGCTCACAGCCGCAAGGTGTCTGAGCTCGCGGACCCTGAGATTTTGCGCGCTCTCTTGGCAGGGCTGGAGCGCAGGCAAGACGGAGAGCGTGCAGCCCAGGACACGATCCGCCTGCGGAGGACGGCCCTTCGGGACGCGATTGGCTACCTCCTTGAGAAGGAACTACTGGACGAGAATCCCATGGACGAGGTCCGCGTGAAGCGAGCAAGCGTCAAGCTGAAGCAGGTTGACCGCCGGTCCGTGGTCAACCCGGTCCAGGCTCGGACGCTGATCCTGGCCGTGGACGAGATCGCTCCAAGGCTGACGGCGTTCTTCGCCCTCATGTATTTCGCGGCTCTGCGCCCCGAAGAAGCCACGAATCTCCGGAAGCGGAACCTGTCGCTCCCGGAAAGTGGGTGGGGAGAGATCGTCCTTGAGAAGGCAAGTCCCGAAGTCTCGGGCGTGTACACGGATAGCGGGAGTGCGGGAGAAGAACGCTCGCTTAAGCACCGTGAGGATCAGGTCGGGCGTAGCGTGCCGTGCACTCCTGAGCTGACCGAGCATCTGCACCGCCACCTTGAGCGCTACGGGGTCGGCCCGGACGGGCTGTTGTTCTGGGGGCGGCGGAATCGGGGCCGGTTGTCCAGCACCGTTTACGGACGGACATGGGCGAAGGCTCGAACGGAAGCGTTTGAACCGAGCGTGCTGCGGTCACCGCTCGCCCGACGCCCTTACGACCTGCGACACGCAGCAGTGTCGACCTGGCTTAACGCTGGAGTGGAGCCGACCAGGGTCGCTGAGTGGGCAGGACACAGCGTTGGGGTTCTTCTGCGGGTCTACGCGAAGTGTCTCGATGGTGGGGAACAGGCAGCGCGTCAGCGGCTCGGGGCGGCACTCGGGCACAACACCTAGGCACTCCGCAAACCAGACTATTCACGTCGCACATGTCTACTGAACTGGGGTGACACGGCATGTGTGATGGGCGGGGCGTCGAGGGGTCCTGCTGAGTCGGGGCGGGCGTTGGTCGAGGGGCGCCCGCCCCATTCCTCCCACGCAACGACTTGTCCGTGATCCGAGCAGGATGGAGGTACGGGAGCCGCCTCGGGCGCCCCCGCACCACGATCCTTTTCGGGGGCGAGGCACCCCACTCCGCCAGGCACGGGCGCGGAGCGCCTCGCCACGTTGTTCCACCGCCCCAGACTCACGCGCGGGCACGGCTCGGAACAACCCCAGGTCCCGCCCCTCATCGGGCCCTGCTGACCGTCCTGGACCGACACAGCGCACCCAGGACGTACAACGAGGATGGAACGTCGGAAATCCTCGTCGAGGAATGAACCTAATGCCGTGTTTTCCCGGCCGTGTGACTCACATCCGGCTTATCCACGATCGTGTGATCCGAGATCGAGTTGGTGACTCATGCGCGGGCGATCACAACCACGACACCCAAGGCGTGCTGCACGTAGGAGAGCTGGGCGATCTCGGGCGCGCTCACCGGTGCTCCGCTCGATGCGTCCCACAGCGTGTCGAGCAGGGAATACAGCTCGTCCAAGGTGCTGGTGATCACCGGGCCGTAAGCGGCCAACTCTGGTCGCAGCTCCTCAGCAGGCAGCGACGCCGCCCGCGACGCCGCCAACTGTGCGAAATCCCGGGATTGGTATAGGAATTCGATGGGATCACCGGATTCGGGGGTGTGCGACACGAGTAGGTCACCCTTTCCTCGTCGGGGTGGGCGGAATGCCGTTGGCCCGGCCCCTCGACGGGCCACCGGCATTCCGAGCCCCTCCGACTGTGCGGGAGCCGGGACGGTTTCAATACACAACACCAACCCCCGCAACGAGTGACACCTCTTTTCGGGTAAAGCAGCCGCTACATAATCCATTCGGGGTGGCGCCGACCGAAAATAGTTCGAAAAACCAGGGATTCGTAATTCGTATGCTGTGCAACGAAGGTTAGCCTAAGAGAACAGGAATTCCGTTCGGGTTTGCTGTGAGCGGAACGAAAAGCGAGAGGCTGATCCCTCGCCTGGGTGGCTGCGGAGTGGCGGAGAGCCCGTGCCGCGCGCGGGAGTGGTACTCCGGACGCATGGGTGAGAGTGATGTGACAAGCAGCGCTTTCCTGCTGTGGCTGGCGGATCAGGCTCATGGGCCGGATCCCCTGGAGTTCCTGGGCGAAACTGCCGGGGACAAATTAATGCCCGGCGAACTGGAATACCTAGTGGGGCGGCTGGTCGAGCTGGAACTCGTGCGGGTGCAGGCGTGGCGGGAGTATCGGCGAACGCCTGCGCGGGTCGCGCTCAGCCCGCGAGGCCGCCAGTGCGTTCTGAGCTTCGGTGGTGACGCCGCCGCGTGGATCGAGACCATCGTCCCGACCTGATCAGTGCTTGCGCTCACCGGCGCGTCCATACGTCGACCGCCACCGCCTTGTTGATCGCCACTCGCGCGCACTCGCAACTGTCGGCGCCCGACCTGTCTCACCGACTCGCGCGGCCACGCCGGACCCATGCTCATCGTGCCGCTCGCGCTCGCCGCCGGTGTGTGGGTGGACCTCGGCCGGCTCTCCCGTGCCCCCGCCGGATCCGTGTCCTTCCCCGGGTGAGCAAACCGCGTGGTTGTAGACCTCGACGGGCTCATGCGCTCATGGGTTGCCGGGGTCCGCTACAGCGTCCGGCTCGGTGATGGTGGCGGAGGCACCCCGCATATCGGATGGGTGCCCGCTGACGTAATTCGTCTCCGACGTGACGCCCGCGCCCGAAAGGACTGCGGCTCAGCTCGCGGACGTCGCTGTGCTGCCGACCGGTCAAGCCGCAGTGGGTGTGTCCAGACATTGTCCAGAAGCTGTCGTACTGAGCCGGTGGGAGCCGTACACAGCCGGACAACGCGAAACGGCCCCCTGACCGCTTAGTAGCTGGTCAGGGGGCCGTTTTGACTGGGTGCCGGGTAGAGGATTCGAACCTCTGAAGGCAATGCCGGCTGATTTACAGTCAGCTCCCTTTGGCCGCTCGGGCAACCCGGCGTGCGCACCAGCTGCGCTGGCTTGCGGGAAAAAGAATACAGTCCGCTCGGCGGGGATCTTCGGTGGGGTCGGCGTCAGGCTTCCTCTGGGCGGAACACCAGGTCGTTGGCTTGCGCCTCGCCCGCCTTCAGCGTGTCGAGGGCGTCCGCGGTGAGGGTTCCGGGGAACTCCGGGCCCGCTGCCTTGATCAGCACCATGAGGCGTTTCGCGAGGCCTCGGGCTTGGGTGAGGCGGATCTGGGGTGCGGCGAGCTGCTCGCGGGACTCGGTGAGCATCTTGCGGTAGCGGTGGTTGAGCGGTGCTTCGGCGTCCAGCAGCTCCAGGGCTCGCGTGAGATCCGCGAGCTCCGCCGTGTCCACCTGCACGAAGTACGGATCTTGCACGGGCCTGACCTTAGGGGTTCTTGCGGTCTCGCGTTGCTTGGCGGTGCGGGTGGCGGAACCTCACACGCCGTCTGGACTCCGTGCGCCACTCCTTTTGTATGCCAATACACGGCGTCGCGGCGTACTCGCCAGACGACGTGTGAGAACCCGCGGCGGTGCGGGGCTGAGTCCCACACCTGAGGCAACGGCTCCGCCGCACTCTGAAACGCCCCCTTAGTCGCGGCCGATTGACGGTGCTCCGGGTGCTTCGCCGGGTTAGCGTGGTTCATGGCCATCGACCGGGTGGGACGTGCGCGGCGGCGGCAAGCGCTGCGGGACTCCGAGCGCGCGCACTCGTACGCGCCCGAGCGCGCCACGGTCGGCGCGTCGGTGCTGGGTGTCGAGGGCCTGTTCAACCCAGGGGCGAGGCACCAGCTCGAACAGCTCGCGCACCACGCCGTGGTCAAGGAGGACGACCGCGAATCCGAGGGTCGCGGGCCGCTGGACCTGGAAGGCCAGGTCGTCCGGATCAAGCGCCAGGGCTCGTAGTCGATCGTGGTGCGTGCCCGCCCGATGCGCGCGGTCGCTCCGACTACGTATGTTCGGGGTGTGCCTTCGAGCGCTCCATCGACTCCAGGATCGGGCACCGACGTCGGCCCCGGTTACCACGACCACCTGCACTGGCAGCGGTACCAGGCGTTCTTCCCGGGCGCGCTGCGGCTGAGCGCCGCCAACGCCCCCGAGGAGCAGCGGTGGCGGTGGCGCGGCCTGGACGTGCACGTCGACCGCGTGGACCGGCCCGACGCGCCCGCCAAGGTCATCGCGCTGCACGGAGTCGGAACCTACGGGCGGATGCTCGCGCCCTACGGCAGGCTGCCCGCGCTGGCCGACCTCGAGTACATCGCACCCGACCTGCCCGGATTCGGCCTCACCGGCACGGCGCTGCTCGGCGCGAAGTACTCGGACTGGGTGGCCTGCGCCCGCGACCTCGTCCGGCGCGAGCAGGCGCGGGACTCGCGACCGGTCGTGCTGCTCGGGGTGAGCACCGGTGGTCGCCTCGCCTACGACGTCGCCGCGACCACCCGGGTCGACGGTGTCATCGCGACCTGCCTCGCCGACCCGAGCCGGGACGAGGTCAGGCGGGTGCTGGCCGCGCGACCCGAGATGGCGCGCTGGGCCGGTCTGCTGTCCCTGGTGCGGGAACCGCTGTCCGCCGTGCGTGTCCCGGTGCACTGGATGGTCAACATCGCGGCCGCCGCCAACCAGAGCCAGTTCGCCAACCTCGTGTGGGCCGACGAGCTCGCAGGCGGCGGCTGGATCTCGCTGCGCTTCGCCCGCAGCTGCCTGGCCACGGGGCCCGCCGTTCCGCCCGAGCGCTTCACGAGCACCCCGCTGCTGCTCGCCCACCCCGACGAAGACCACTGGACGCCCCCGCTGCTGTCCGAGGAGTTCTTCCGCCGGATCGCCGCGCCGAGGAGGTCCGCAGCGCTGCGCGGAGCCGGTCACCTGCCCGTCGAGGAGTCCGGTCTGGCCGACCTGGACCGTGCGGTGCGTGACTTCCTGGACGAATTCGATCTTCAATGACTACTTCGTGTGGCGGAATCGAACACGTACCGTGAGGGCGATCTGATGTTGCTGCGGTGATCCTCACAAAGTTGCGATTCAGCCGTCAGAAGCACAAGCATTTCTGTCGCTCAGCGCGCTCGGCGAAAACGCCGCAGGTCAGCGAGGTCGTCGGGGGAAGAGGGTTCGCGCCACCCGCCGGTTGAACTCATCTGATGCGTGCATCCGGAGTGGGCTCGGAGGTCCATTCGACCCTGGCCAACGGTGCTCTTGTCAGTCACGATCGGCGTACGCACATATGTGGTACGGCCGTATCGCCAGCGGGAGGAGCGTGGATGATCGAGCGTCACCGCTCCCTTGATCCGCAGCCCGGTCTTGAAGCCACCAGGCCACCGGTCAGAGCCGAAGTCGATCCGGTGCGTCGGCGGACGTTCGGCATCTTCTCCTTCGTGGTGCTCGCGGCGGGCGTGTGCGTCTCGCTGCTGACCTCCGGCGGGTTGCACGAGCGCTACACCCCCGAGCTGCTGTTCATCGGTCCGCTGCTGGCCGTCGGGTTCCTGCTCGCCGAGCAGCTGACCATCGACGTCGACGTCAAGCGCGTCGGCTGGACCATCTCCTTCACCGAGATCCCGCTGCTGCTCGGACTGCTCACCGCGCCCTTCGAGGTGGTGCTCGCGGCGAACCTGCTGGCCGGGCTCGGCGCCCAGGTGGGCAGGCGCGCGGCCACCCACGTCGTCTACAACGCGGGCGTGCTGTGCCTGGAGATCGCGGTCCCGTTCGCGGTCGCCAACGCGGTCAACCAGGCCCTCGCCGGCGTCGCCCCGGACTGGTTCGGACCCGTCCTGGGCACCTTGACCTCGCCGCTGATCAGCTGCGGTTTCGCGCTGGCGGCGCTGACCGTGCTCGGCGGCGCGATGAAGGTCGCCGCGGGCGCGCGACTGGCCGCGCGCACCCTGGCGGTCGGCCTGCTCAACACCTCCGTCGGCTTGATCGCCTACGAGGTCGCCATCGGCACCCCGTGGGGCTGGCTGCTGGTCGGGCTCGTCGCGGTCGCCGTGATCGGTCTCTACCGCGCCTACTCCGACCTGCTGCGCGAGCAGCGCGACCTGGAAGCGCTCAGCGACGTCAGCCTCAGCGTGGCCCGCTCCGGGCAGGGTGCGCCGACCGCGCCCGACCCGGTCGGCGAGCAGGCCGTTCCGGTCGGCGAGTGGGAGCCCGTCGCGGAGCGGATCCGCGAGCAGCTCAACGCGACCCGGGTCGTGCTGCGGCTGCGCCTGGACCCGCGCGGTGAGGTCACCACGCTCGTCGCGGGTGAAGGCCTCCCGGACGCCGCGATCGAGGCGGCGCCGGACGCGCTGCGCGACGACCCGCTGCTGCAGCTCCCCGGCAGCCACGTCCGCTCCTTCCGGACCCTCGAAGCGCCGGAGGAGGTTCGCCGCGTGCTCCGGCAGCGCGGCGCCTACGAGGCGCTGGTCGTCCCGCTGCGCGGGGCCAGCCAGCTGCTCGGCGCCGTCGAGGTGCATGACCGGGTCAGCCGCTGGCGCGGGTTCGGCCGCGCCGACGTGCGGCTGCTGCACACGCTCGCCAGCCACCTGGCCACCGCGATGGACAACCGCAGGCTGCTGGCCAGGCTGCGCCACGACGCCTACCACGATCCGCTGACCGGCCTGCTCAACCGCACCGGCTTCCGCGAGATCTCCGGGGACGAACTCCGCAGCGGCCGCGCCGCGGTGGTGCTGCGGGTCGATCTCGACCTGCTCACCACGGTCAGCGAGGCCCTCGGCTACACCTGGGGCGACCGCATGGTGGTCGCCGCGGGACAGCGGATGCGGGAAGCCCTCGGCGACGCCCCGCTGGCCCGCTTGGAGGCCAACTCCTTCGCGGTGCTGCTGCTCGATCACACCGAGGAGCAGGCGCACCAGGTGGCGTTGCGGGTGTGCGAAGTGATCGCCATGTCCTACCCGCTGGACCGGATAGTCGTCGAAGCGGCCGGAGTTGCCGGTTACGCCTCCTCGGCGCCCGCCGACGGTGAGGCCGAGACCGACGTCGACACGCTGCTGCAGCACGCCGACGTGGCGGTGCGGGCCGCGCGCAACGGCGAGGACGAGGTGCGCTGCTACGCCCCGGCCATGGGCCAGGTCTTCCTACGCCGATTCCAGCTGGTCACCCAGTTCCGGCAGGCGCTGGACACGGGCCAGGTCGAGGTGCACTACCAGCCCAAGGTCTCGCTCCCGGAGCGCCACGTCGTCGGCGCGGAAGCGCTGGTGCGCTGGTCGCACCCGGAGTACGGGCGGCTGGATCCCGACGAGTTCGTGCCGTTGGTGGAGGCCACCGGCCTGGTCGACGCGCTCACAGCGTTCGTCATGGAATGCGCGCTGATCAAGATCCGGCAGTGGCTCGACCGCGGGCTGCGGATGTCGGTGGCGGTGAACCTGTCGGTCCGCAACCTCGCGGACGAAACCTTCCCGGACCGGGTCGCCGAAGCGCTCGAACGCCACGACATCCCGCCGGAACTGCTCACCCTGGAGCTCACCGAGTCCAGCGTGATGGCCGACAAGGAGCGGTCGCTGCCGGTCCTGCGCCGGCTGCACGCGATGGGCGTGGTGCTCGCGGTGGACGACTTCGGCACCGGCTACTCGTCGCTGGCCTACCTGCGGCAGCTGCCCGTGGACGAGGTCAAGATCGACAAGAGCTTCGTGCTGGGCATGGGGACCGATCTCAGCGATCTCGCGGTGGTCCGCACGATCGTCGAGCTCGGTCACTCCCTGGACCTCGCCGTGGTCGCCGAGGGCGTCGAGGACGACGCCGCGCGCGATCAGCTGGTGGGGATGGGCTGCGACGTGGCCCAGGGCTACCTGATCTCCCGCCCGCTGTCCGAGGACCGCTTCGAGGCCTGGCTGCAGGCCCGCACGAAGCGCGATCGGGGCAGCCGCGAGGAGACCGTGCTCACACTCCTGCACTGATGTCCGAATTCGCCCGATCCGGTGTACTGTGGCCTGAAAGGGCGGCCGTGACCTGCGTTTTCGCGAAACCGCACCCCCCGTTTCAGAGGGGTTCGGCAGGTGTGTAAAGTTCTAATCGCTCCGCAAGGGCACGCCCCAATAGCTCAGTCGGCAGAGCGTCGCCATGGTAAGGCGAAGGTCTACGGTTCGATTCCGTATTGGGGCTCGAAAGGCAGCCGCGGTGCTCGGTAAACTGGGTGCTGTGGCTGTTTTGCGTGGGATATCCTGCGTCGCTTGAGGCAACCGGTGCACACCGCGGCCTCGGCATGGCGGTGTAGCTCAGTCGGTAGAGCAAGCGGCTCATAATCGCTGTGTCGCCGGTTCAAGTCCGGCCACCGCTACCAGTCACGGGTTCGCAAGGATCTCTCCAGCGAACCGACCTGTTACGACCGAGAGAAAGGCACCCCCGTGGCCGCCACCGACGTTCGACCCAAGATCACGCTGGCGTGCGAGGAGTGCAAGAACCGCAACTACATCACCAACAAGAACCGGCGCAACAACCCGGACCGCTTGGAGATGAAGAAGTTCTGCATGAACTGCGGCACGCACAAGCTCCACAAGGAGACCCGCTGACCCCAGCGGTTCCTTCGCGAACGCCTTCAAGAGCCCGTCCCCGAGCAGGGGGCGGGCTCTTCTCGTCCCCGGTTCCGGGTCGGGTCCGGGAAAGCGGCCGGCGCCGATCTCGCTCGGACCTAGTAGCCTTCGCCCGTGCCGCTCGACCAGTCATTCATCGGACGTGAATATCCGCCCACCGAGCCCTACGAGGTGGGTCGGGAGAAGATCCGCGAGTTCGCCCGCGCGATCAAGGGCGACTCCCCGCTGCACCACGACGTCGACGCGGCCAAGGCCGCCGGCTACCCCGACGTCATCGCCCCGCCGACCTTCGCGGTGATCCTCTCGATGGCCGCGCAGGACCAGATCGTGGGCGACGAGCAGCTCGGCCTGGACTACAGCCGGGTGGTGCACGGCCAGCAGGACTTCGTCCACCACCGGCCGATCCGCGCGGGCGACCGGCTGGTGACGGTCGCGCACGTCGATGACATCAGGGCCCGTGCGGGCAACGACTTCCTGACCGTGCGCGCGGAGATCGCGACGACGGACGGCGAGAGCGTGTGCACCGCTACGTCGATGCTCGTGGTGAGGGGAGCCGAGGCGTGAACGTGAAGCTGTCGGAGATCGAGGTCGGGGACCAGCTGCCGCCGCTGAGCGTGCCGCTGGAGCGCTCCGACCTGGTCCGCTACGCGGGGGCTTCGGGCGACTTCAACCCGATCCACTGGAACCAGCGGTTCGCCGAGGACGTCGGGCTCCCGGACGTGATCGCGCACGGGATGCTCACGATGGCCGTCGCCGGGCGGTTGGTGAGCGAGTGGACCGGGGACCCGGGCGCGATCGTGCGCTACGGCGTGCGGTTCACGCGGCCGGTGGTCGTCCCGGACGACGCGGACGGGGCCCTGGTGAAGCTCAGCGGCAAGGTCGCCAAGATCAACGACGACGGCACGGTGAAGATCAGCATCACCGCCTCCGCGGCCGATCAGGGCGTGCTGGGCGGCGCTTCGGCGACGGTCCGCCTGCCCGAGTGACCTGCGGAAGCGCTCGGCTCACCAGCGGCGAAGTCGTGTTCTCGCCAACACGGGGGGTGCCGTTGGAAGAGCGTTCTCCGCGTGCCGTACACTTTCGAACTTGGGATGCCTGAGCACCTTGAAACCTGAGTTTCAGGGCTGGTGAAGGGCGTCCCGACTTTGCGGTCGGGCTTCACGGGCCGCAGAGGGGTGTAGCTCAATTGGCAGAGCAGCGGTCTCCAAAACCGCAGGTTGCAGGTTCAAGTCCTGTCACCCCTGCGTCGATGCGACGGTGAGCGGAGGATGGTCGTGAGCGAGGACCGCGAGCAGGGCCAGGACGGTGCGCGCGAGAACGCACGCCCGTCCAGCGCCGCGGCGCGGCGCGAGCGTCGTGCTTCCGCCCGCTCCGAATCGGGTTCCGATTCGGCGCGCACAACTGAGTCGAAGGGTCGGCCGACTCCCTCGCGGGACGGTCGGCAAGGTCGGGTTTCGCCGTTCCGGAAGATCGGGCGCTTCCTGCGCGAGGTCGTCGCCGAGCTGCGTAAGGTCATCTGGCCGACGCGCAAGCTGCTGATGACCTACACGCTCGTCGTGCTGGTGTTCGTCAGCATCATGGTGGCGTTCGTCGCCGGTGTGGACGTGCTCTTCGCGAAGGGCGTGGGCTGGCTGTTCGGCGCTGGCTGAACCTCCGGTCCCGCCCAAGTGGTGCCGGAGGCGGAACGACGACCCGGCACGCAACGCACGAGAGGAAGCGAGACCGACTGTGACCTCGCACGAGGAGACCTCCCAGGAAGCCACCGGCCTCACCGAGGAGCAGGTGCAGCCCGAGGCTGCCGAAGCCGAGGCCGTGGACGTCGAGGCTGAAGAGGCCGGCGCAGTCGATTCCCCGGAGACCGACTCCGCCGAGGAGAACGCCGACGACGCCGAGCAGGCCGCTGACGGCGAGGCCGCGTCCGGCGAGGCTGAAGCCGAGGAAGCTGACCCGGTCGAGGAGCTGCGCGCCGCGCTGCGCCGCGCCCCCGGCGAGTGGTACGTGATCCACTCCTACGCGGGCTACGAGAACAAGGTCAAGACCAACCTCGAGACCCGTGCTCAGACGCTCGACGTCGAGGACTACATCTTCCAGGTCGAGGTGCCGACCGAAGAGGTCACCGAGATCAAGAACGGCCAGCGTAAGATGGTGCAGCGCAAGGTGCTGCCCGGCTACATCCTGGTCCGGATGGATCTCAACGACCAGTCGTGGAGCGCCGTGCGCAACACGCCGGGCGTGACCGGGTTCGTCGGTGCCACCTCCAAGCCGTCCCCGTTGACCATCAACGACGTGCTGAAGTTCCTCGCACCGCAGGTCGAGGAGAAGAAGCCGGAAGCAGGCAAGAAGGCTGCTGCGGGTCAGACCGCCACGGCCACCAAGCCTGCGGTCGAGGTCGACTTCGAGGTCGGCGAGTCCGTCACGGTGATGGACGGCCCGTTCGCAACGCTGCCGGCCACCATCAACGAGGTCAACGCCGACGCACAGAAGCTCAAGGTGCTGGTGTCGATCTTCGGCCGCGAGACCCCGGTCGAGCTCTCGTTCGACCAGGTCTCCAAGCTCTGACCGCTCTCCCGGCTGCGGGAGCGCGGCGGGCTGCGCGTGGATCTGGCAGGACCCGCGCAGCAGGGGCGATTCCACCGTCTCGTGGTCTCGCCAGATTCGGTGCCGCCTTCCGGCGGTGCCGAGCAACCGGATAGCGAAGACACAGGAAGCAAACATGCCGCCCAAGAAGAAGAAGCTGGCAGGGATCATCAAGCTGCAGATCTCGGCCGGCCAAGCCAACCCGGCTCCGCCGGTCGGCCCTGCGCTGGGTCAGCACGGCGTCAACATCATGGAGTTCTGCAAGGCGTACAACGCGGCCACCGAGGCCCAGCGTGGCAACGTCGTGCCGGTTGAGATCTCCGTGTACGAAGACCGGTCCTTCGACTTCAAGCTGAAGACCCCGCCGGCCGCGAAGCTGCTGCTCAAGGCCGCTGGTGTGCAGAAGGGCTCCGGCGAGCCGCACAAGTCCAAGGTCGGCAAGGTTTCCATGGAGCAGGTCAAGGAGATCGCGCAGACCAAGATGGAAGACCTCAACGCCAACGACATCGACCAGGCCGCGAAGATCATCGCCGGCACTGCTCGTTCGATGGGCCTGACGGTCGAAGCCTGAGCCGCTGCCGGTTCGACCGGCGCGCGCAGGTCGTGGGAGGGCTCATGCGCAGCCTGACCAACCACAACTGATCCAACCTGAACTTAGGACAGACATGGCACAGCGCAGCAAGGCATACCAGCAGGCGGCCGAGCTGATCGACCGGGAGCGTCTCTACACCCCGTCGGAAGCCGCCGAGCTGGCCCAGAAGACCACCAAGGTCAAGTATGACGCCACCGTCGAGGTCGCTCTGCGGCTGGGCGTCGACCCCCGCAAGGCAGACCAGATGGTCCGCGGCACCGTGAACCTGCCGCACGGCACTGGTAAGACTGCCCGCGTCATCGTGTTCGCCACCGGCGACAAGGCCGCTGAGGCCGAGGCCGCCGGCGCGGACGCGGTTGGTTCCGAGGACCTGATCGAGCGCATTCAGGGCGGCTGGCTCGATTTCGACGCGGCGATCGCCACCCCGGACCAGATGGCCAAGGTCGGCAAGATCGCTCGGGTTCTCGGCCCGCGCGGTCTGATGCCGAACCCGAAGACCGGCACCGTCACCCCGAACGTCACCAAGGCGATCGCGGACATCAAGGGCGGTAAGATCAACTTCCGCGTCGACAAGCAGGCCAACCTGCACTTCATCATCGGCAAGGCGTCGTTCGACACCCAGAAGCTGGTGGAGAACTACGTGGCCGCGCTGGACGAGATCCTGCGCGCCAAGCCGTCGGCGTCGAAGGGCCGGTACCTGAAGAAGGTCACCTTCACGACCACGATGGGCCCGGGCATCCCGGTGGACCCGGCCGTCACGCGCGCGCCGGCCGCCTCCTGACCCGAACCCCTTCGAAAGAGGGCGAACGCTCACCGAGCGTTCGCCCTCTTTCGCATTCACGGGTCGGGTGAAGTGAGAACGGGCCATGATCGATATCCCATTTGCCCGGTCGGTTCTGGCGAGAAACCGCCACTCGCCGAAATGTGACGGCGAGTGGCGGAGCGATTACCGCTGAGGGGCAATTCCCGGTTTCTCAGGAATTGAGGTCCGGTCAGGGGCAGGCGGAAGACGTCAGGGCGTATGCGGAGATGGTCCAACCGCCTTGCGGAGTTCGGGTGAGTTTGAACGTTCCGAGTTCCGGGCCGCCCCGGACCTGGATTCGGCAACCCGGAACCTGGGCGTCCGGTCCGCTCTCCACGATGGCGTCGTGGGCGAATTTGGGATTCGCGTACGAGTTGGGATCGGTGATCTTCGCGTGCAGTCCCCGAGCCGCGCTTTCGCAGTCCGGCGCTCCGTAGGCGGTGGCGAAACCGTTCCGGCCCTCGGCGTTGAACAGCGCGCACGCCTGCTCCGGCGGCTCCGCCCGCAGGTAGTTGAGAACGCTGCGAATCGCCTGCTGCGGGTTCTGCGCCGTCATGGGCACCGTGTCGGCCGGGGCGCTGCCACCGGTGCCGCCGCCCGATGAACCGCCGCGATCGCCGAAGTAGTGGTCGTAGGCCAGGTTCAGCAGGAGCAGGGCGACCAGGACGTAGATGATCCGCCGGACCCACTTGTAGCGCAGCGCGCCGAGAGCCTTCTTCCACCAAGGCTTCTCCGGTTCGGGCGCGGGCGCGCCGGTGCCGCCGCCCTGGGAGGCCTGCCACTCCTTGAACCGCTTGAACTCCAAGAACTCCTGGTACTCCGGGTCCGCTGAGCTCGGGTCGGCAGCCGCTTTCGCAGCGTCGCCGCGCGGAGCCGGTTCCGGCGACCGGTCGCGCTCGGCGATCTCGACGACTTCGGCGTCGACGATCTCGGGCAGGTTGTCGGAACGCGGTTCCCGCTGATCAGCCACGCACACATGATGCCGGGAGATGGGGGCCGGTGGAAGCGCCCCTCCGGGGTCGAGTACTCTTGTCGAGGTTCCACCCAAGACCGCTGGTCTTCCTCACCGCTCGGCGACGGGCGAGGAGGAACTAAGGTCCCGTGAGATGCGGGCGGCCTGCGCAGGAGGGACGAGGCTGGTCGCGCGTGTCTTGTCGCGCGCGCACCGATTTTCACGCCCCGTGCTGCCCTGCGCCGGGGCGTTTTGTCGTCTCAGGACCGACTGGATGGGTCAGCCACAGTCGGAAACAGAGAGGAGGCGACATGGCGAAGTCCGACAAGGTCGATGCGGTCAGCGAGATCTCGGAGAAGTTCACCAACTCCACCGCTGCCGTTGTGACCGAGTACCGCGGGCTCTCGATGGCTCAGCTGTCTGAGCTGCGCCGCGCACTCGGTTCGAACGTGAGCTACCGTGTCGCGAAGAACACGCTGGTCAAGCGTGCCGCCGAGCAGTCGGGCGTCGAGGGCCTCGACGACCTGTTCGTCGGCCCGACCGCGATCGCCTTCGTCGAAGGCGAGCCGGTCGATGCGGCCAAGGCGATCAAGGAATTCGCCAAGGGCAACCAGAACCTGGTGGTCAAGGGCGGGTACATGGACGGCCGCCCGCTGTCCGTGTCCGAGGTCGACAGCATCGCTGACCTCGACTCGCGCGAAGTCACGCTGGGCAAGCTGGCCGGTGCCATGAAGGCCAAGATGAGCGAGACCGCCGCGCTGTTCGTCGCGCCGGCGTCTCAGGTGGCTCGCATGGCCGCCGCCCTTCAGGAGAAGAAGGGCGAGTAAGGCTCCCCGCAGTCCGCAGTGGACGGTGCGCGGAGCGCGCCGCCCATGTGGGCCTGTGGAAGGTCTTTCGCGCGAAACCCCCTTACCCGGATACCGACGGTGCCCGGGCACTGAGCAGAAAGGAACGCCGACATGGCGAAGCTGAGCAACGACGAGCTGCTGGACGTCTTCAAGGAGATGACCCTCCTGGAGCTGTCGGAGTTCGTGAAGCAGTTCGAGGAGACCTTCGACGTCACCGCCGCCGCCCCGGCCGCGGTCGCCGCCGCCCCGGCCGCCGGTGGCGAGGCCGCCGAGGCTGAGGAGCAGGACGAGTTCGACGTCGTGATCGAGAGCGCCGGCGACAAGAAGATCCAGGTCATTAAGGTCGTCCGCGAGATCGTCTCCGGCCTGGGCCTGAAGGAGGCCAAGGAGCTCGTCGAGGGCACCCCGAAGGCCATCCTGGAGAAGGTCGACAAGGAGAAGGCCGAAGAGGCCAAGGGCAAGCTGGAAGAGTCCGGCGCCACCGTCTCCGTCAAGTGACTCCCTGCCCGGCCGCTGGGCATCTCGCCCGGCGGTCCGGGTAGCGGGACCTGACCCCGCGGCGGTGCGAAGGCGGGCTCCACGGCTCGCGGTCGTGCCGCTCGCTACGGGTTCGCAAAACAGGTTCCGAAGTCGCTGGAGTCTTTGACTCGCTGTGAGAGAACGGGCACTCGCTGTTGCGGGTGCCCGTTCTCTTTTCCTTTGCGCGGAAACGAGGACCTTTTTTCGGACGTATCCGAGAAGGATCCTTGATTTGTGGTGAACTCATGAGTAACCCTGCTGCGTCGAGCTCGTTGCATAGGTGTGACGCCAACTACCTTCGTTAGGCGCGTCACGTGTGCGAGGGTGCTTCTCCGGGGATGGATTACGTCCCCGGAATCGGTGTAATCGAGGACGCGGAGGTTCGGATGGGCGTCGAGGTGGTTGTCGATGGGCTCTCGAAGTCCTTCGGCCCGCAGACCATCTGGCGGGACGTCTCGCTGAATCTGCCTCAGGGCGAGATCAGCGTGCTGCTCGGGCCTTCCGGCACCGGCAAGTCGGTGTTCCTGAAGTCGCTGGTGGGTTTGCTCAAGCCGGACGAGGGCAAGGTCGTCATCAACGGCACTGACATCTGCACTTGCTCGGAAAAGGATCTTTACGAGGTCCGGAAGCTTTTCGGCGTGCTGTTCCAGGACGGCGCGCTGTTCGGCTCGATGAACCTCTACGACAACATCGCCTTCCCACTGCGCGAGCACACCCGCAAGAGCGAGACCGAGGTCCGCAACGTGGTGCTCGAGAAGATGGAGATGGTCGGTCTCATCGGCGCGGAGGACAAGCTCCCCGGTGAGATCTCGGGCGGTATGAAGAAGCGCGCGGGTCTGGCCCGCGCTCTCGTGCTCGACCCGGAGATCCTCCTGTTCGACGAGCCGGACTCCGGTCTGGACCCGGTCCGGACCGCGGTGCAGAACCAGCTGATCGTCGACCTCAACGCGCAGATCGACGCGACGTTCCTGATCGTCACGCACGACATCAACACCGCGCGGACCGTGCCGGACAACATCGGCATGCTCTACCGCCGCAACCTGGTGATGTTCGGGCCGCGCGAGGTCCTGCTGACCTCCGACGAGCCCGTGGTGGTGCAGTTCCTCAACGGCCGGCCCGACGGCCCGATCGGCATGAGCGAGGAGAAGGACACCGCGCTGGTGGAGGCCGAGCTGGCCAAGCACGGTCGGCCTCAGGTCCCGCAGATGATGCCGCAGCTGGAGGTCAGCCCCGGCCTGCCGGACCGCTCCGCCGTGCACCGCCGCAAGGACCGCGTGCTGCGTCAGCTGCGCTCGCTGAATCCCACCGCGCAGGAGGAGATCCTCAAGAGCCTGACTCCGGAGGAGCTGGCGCTCTACGGGTTCAAGTCACCCGCGACCGGTTCGTGGCCGCAGCAGCAGGCGGCTCCCCAGCGGCAGGCACCGCAGCAGCAGGCACCGCAGCAGGTCGCCAACCCGCAGCAGCCGCCGCAGCAGTTCGCGCAGCAGCAGGCCGCACCTCAGCAGCCGCCGCAGCAGTTCGCGCAGCAGCCGGCCCAGCCCCAGCAGGCGCAGCAGCAGCGGCCTTCGCCGCACCCGCGCCAGCAGGAGCAGGAACCGGTGTGGCCCGGCGGGTTGCAGGCGGAGGAAGAACCCGCGGGCGGTCGTCGTCGCTGGTTCGGACGCAAGCGGGGTGAGCAGTGAGCGCGTCCCGGGTGCAGTTCCCCGGTGCCGGTGGTCTGCGCCAGACGGGCAAGCTGTTCGCGCTGGGCATGGACATCGTGCGGGCCATGCCCTCGCGACCGTTCCAGATCCGCGAGTTCATCCAGCAGTGCTGGTTCATCGCCAGCGTCACGATCTTGCCGACCGCGCTGGTCTCGATCCCCTTCGGCGCGGTCATCGCGCTCCAGCTCGGATCGCTGACCAGGCAGATCGGCGCCCAGTCGTTCACCGGTGCCGCCAGCGTGCTGGCGATCATCCAGCAGGCCAGCCCGATCGTGACGGCGCTGCTGATCGCCGGTGCCGGTGGTTCGGCGATCTGCGCCGACCTCGGGTCGCGCAAGATCCGCGACGAGATCGACGCGATGGAGGTGCTGGGCGTTTCGCCGATCCAGCGCCTCGTGGTGCCCAGGGTGCTGGCCGCGATGCTGGTGGCCGTGCTGCTCAACGGCATGGTCAGCGTCGTGGGCGTGGTCGGTGGCTACACCTTCAACGTGATCATGCAGGACGGGACGCCAGGCGCGTACATGGCCAGCTTCAACGCGCTGGCCCAGCTGCCGGACCTGTGGATCAGCGAGCTCAAGGCCCTGATCTTCGGCTTCTTGGCGGGTGTGGTGGCCGCCTTCCGCGGCCTCAACCCACCACCGGGTCCGAAGGGCGTCGGGGACGCCGTGAACCAGTCGGTCGTGATCACGTTCCTGCTGCTGTTCGCGGTGAACTTCATCCTCACGACGCTGTACATGCAGTTGGTCCCGCCAAAGGGAATGTGATGGCCGCCAGGGGAATGGGAACATGGTGACGATCTCGCAGCGCGCCAAGCGCGTGGCCCGACGGCCGGTGGAGATGCTGGACGACCTGGGTGACCAGATGTCGTTCTACATCCGCTCGCTGGCGTGGATTCCGAGGGCCATCACCCGCTACGCCAAGGAAACGCTGCGCCTGCTGGCCGAGGTCAGCTTCGGCAGCGGCGCCCTGGCCGTCATCGGCGGCACGGTCGGCGTGATGATCGGCCTGACGCTGTTCACCGGCACGGTCGTCGGCCTGCAGGGCTTCGCGGCCCTCGACCAGCTCGGCACCTCGGCCTTCGCCGGCTTCATCTCGGCGTACTTCAACACCCGCGAGATCGCGCCGCTGGTGGCCGGTCTCGCCCTGTCGGCGACGGTGGGCTCCGGTTTCACCGCGCAGCTCGGCGCGATGCGGATCTCCGATGAGATCGACGCGCTGGAAGTCATGGGCGTGCCGAGCCTTCCGTACCTGGTGACCACCCGCGTGATGGCCGGCTTCGTCGCCGTCGTCCCGCTCTACGTGCTGGGCCTGCTGACCTCCTACGTCGCGGCCCGGGGCGTCACCGTCTACCTCTACGGGCAGTCGGCGGGCACCTACGACCACTACTTCAACCTGTTCCTGCCTCCCGAGGACGTGCTGTGGTCCTTCGGGAAGGTCCTGATCTTCAGCGTGGTGGTGATCATGACGCACTGCTACTACGGCTACCGGGCCAGCGGCGGCCCCGCCGGTGTCGGTGTCGCGGTGGGACGCGCGGTGCGGACCGCGATCGTGACCACCGCGCTGCTCGACTTCTTCCTGAGCCTCGCGATCTGGGGCACCACCACGACCGTTCGGATCACGGGATGAGCGGGCGCGGAGCGGTCACCACGGTCAAGCGCAGGGTCATGGGTCTGGCGCTGCTGATGAGCATGGTCATGTTCGTCGTGCTGTGCCTGGCGTTCTACAACAAGGCCTTCACGGCCTCCTCGGACGTCATCCTCAAGGCGGCCTCCACCGGCAACCAGCTGCTGCCGGACTCCGACGTCAAGGTCCGCGGCATGATCGTCGGCCGCGTCGTCAAGGTGGAGTCGACGGGCAAGGGGGCCGAGCTGCACCTGGCGCTGCAGCCGGACATGGCGGAGAAGATCCCGTCCAACGTCTCGGCGCAGCTGCTGCCGCGCACCCTGTTCGGCGAGCGCTACGTCGCGCTGGACATGCCCAAGGACCCGTCGTCCAAGACGCTCGCCTCGGGCGGGGTGATCGAGCAGGACCGCACCCGCGCCGGCCTGGAGCTGGAAACGGTGCTGGCCGACACGATGCCGGTGCTGCAGGCCGTGAACCCCCAGGACCTGGCGTCCACGCTCAACGCGCTGGACCACGCCCTGTCCGGGCGCGGCGACCAGGTCGGCGACACGCTGTCGCAGCTCAACACCTACCTGGACGGTCTCAACCCGTCGGTGCCGGACCTGCGGGACAACCTGCGGGAGCTGGTCGGGGTCGCGCAGACCTACGAGCAGGCCGCACCGGACATCATCTCCGCGCTGGACAACTTCTCCACCACGGCCCGAACCCTGGTGGACCAGAAGCAGAACCTGCAGAAGATGACCGGGCAGCTGACCACGACGTCCGGCGACCTGACGACGTTCCTCAACGCCAACGGCAAGAACATCATCCAGCTCGCCGACGCCCAGCGGCCGACCTTGGACGTGCTGTCGAAGTACTCGTCGTCGTTCCCCTGCTTCCTGGGCGAGATGGCGGAGTACGTCCCGCGCATCCGCAAGGCGTTCGGCGAGGGAACGAACGAGCCGGGCCTGCACGTGACGCTCGAAATCGCCGCGCACCGCGGCAAGTACGAGCCGAACCAGGACGAGCCGGAGTTCGCCGACAAGCGCGGACCGCGTTGCTACAACTTCATGGAGCACCTGGACCCGATGCCGGAATACCCGCCGGACGGCCCGTTCAAGGACGGTTCGGTGCCGCCGCCGGCATCCCGCCCGGCTACCGGTGGCCTGAACCCGGCCGCGAGCACCAGCCCGCAGTCGGCGCCGGCCGGTACCGCGACGCAGTGGGTCAACTCGCCCGCTGAGCGCGACATGGTGGCCACGGTGCTGGCGCCTGCCCTGGGACGTCCCTCCTCGGAGGTTCCCGACTGGGGCGGCCTGCTGGTCGGACCGGTGCTGCGAGGTGCGGAGGTGAGCTACCGATGAACGGGATCAGCATTCGCGGACCGCTCTTCAAGTTCATGATCTTCGTCGTGGTCACCACGCTGGCCTCCGGCCTGCTGATCATGACGATCGCGAACCAGGACCTGCGCTCGGCGACCTCCTACTCCGCGCGGTTCACCGACGCCACCGCCCTCAACGAGGGCGACGAGGTGCGGATCTCCGGGGTCAAGGTCGGTGAGGTCGAGGACATCGAGCTGGTCGACAACAAGGTCGCCCAGGTGAAGTTCAACGTCGCCGACCGGAAGCTCCCGTCCTCGGTGACCGCGACCATCAAGTACCGGAACCTGGTGGGACAGCGCTACATCGCGCTGGAGCAGGGGGCCACGCCCGCCGGCTCCGGCGGCGCCGCGGGCCGAACCGTCCAGGGCGGGTTCCTGCCCGAGGGCGGCATGATCCCGCAGGAGCGCACCAAGCCCGCGCTGGACCTGACCGTGCTGCTGGGCGGCTTCAAGCCGCTGTTCCAGGCGCTGTCGCCGGAGGACGTCAACAAGCTGTCCTACGAGATCATCCAGGTCCTGCAGGGCGAGGGCGGCACGGTGGAGAGCCTGCTGTCGCACACCGCTTCGCTGACGACCACCATCGCCTCCCGCGACAAGGTGATCGGCGAGGTCATCACCAACCTCAACGGCGTGCTGGACACCGTGAACGCGCGTGATCAGCGGCTCTCCGAGCTGGTGGGTCAGCTGCGGCAGGTGGTGTCCGGGCTCGCCGAGGACCGCGACTCCATCGGCAGCGCGATCACGGCCCTGGACGGGCTGACCAACACCACGGGGGATCTGCTGCAGGACGCCAGGCCGGGTCTCCAGCAGGACATCGCCGGTCTCGGCGACCTGTCGAAGAACCTCAACGACAACGAGCAGCTTGTGGACCGGGTGCTGCACAACATGCCGAACAAGCTGGAGAGCTTGAGCCGCACCGCTTCCCACGGGTCGTGGTTCAACTTCTACATGTGCAAGGCCTCCGGAAACGTCGGCGTCGGCAACATCAACCTGCCGCTGCCGCTCGCGCCGGTGACCCAGCCGAGGTGCCAGCGATGACTTCCTACTCCCAGCGCGACCCGCTCAAGATCGGCATCGCCGGCATCCTGGTGCTGGTGGTGGCGTTCCTGCTGGTCGCCAACTACGAGCGGCTGCCGCTGATCAGCGGTACCACCTACACCGCCCAGTTCAGCGAGGCGGCGGGGCTGCGGGCCGACAACGAGGTCCGGGTCGCCGGCGTCAAGGTCGGCACCGTCTCCGACGTCGAGCTGGAAGGCGACCACGTGCTGGTCAGCTTCCGGGTCAACGACGCCGAGATCGGTGACCACACCACCGCGGCGATCAAGGTCAAGACGCTGCTCGGCCAGAAGTACCTGGCGCTGGACCCGCAGGGTTCCAAGGAGCTCGACAACGACCAGCCGATCCCGCTGAACCGGACCATGTCGCCCTACGACGTCATCGACGCGTTCAGCGACCTGTCCAAGAACGTCGACCAGATCGACACGGCGCAGCTGGCGAAGAGCTTCGAAACCCTCTCCAGCACGTTCAAGGACACGCCGGGTGAGGTCGGCGGCGCCCTCGACGGTCTGTCCCAGCTCTCGAAGACGATCTCGTCGCGGGACGAGGAGATCGAGCACCTGCTGAACAACACCACGCAGGTCTCCCAGCAGCTCGCCGACCGCAACGAGGACTTCGAGAAGCTGCTCTCCGACGGCAACCTGCTGCTCCAGGAGCTGCGCGCCCGCCGGGAGTCGATCTCGTCGCTGCTGACCGGCACCCAGGAGCTGTCCCAGCAGCTGACCGGGCTGGTCGACGACAACCAGGCGCAGCTCGGGCCGACGCTGGAACAGCTGGACAAGGTGACCAAGATGCTGCAGCGCAACCAGCAGAACCTGGACCGGAGCCTGAACACCTTCGCCCCGTTCACCAGGTTGTTCTCCAACGTCCTCGGCAACGGCCGCTGGTTCGACACCTACATCTGCGGTCTGCTCCCGCCCGCCGTCGGGCCGATCAACCAGGAGGGTTGCAAGCAATGACGAACGCACCCTCGAAGGGCTCGACGCTGGCCAAGGTCCTCACCGTCGGCATCGTGGTCGTGCTGCTCGGCGCGGTCGGCGGCTGGTGGCTGTTCTACGGCGCGGCCGAGCGCAAGGTCACCGCCTACTTCGACGCGGCGGTCGGCCTCTACCCGGGCGGTGACGTGCGCATCCTCGGCGTCCCGGTCGGCACGATCGACGAGGTGACGCCGCAGGGCAAGCAGGTCAAGATCACGATGAGCGTGGACCGCGACACCGCGATCCCCGCCAACGCGAACCTGGTCGCGGTCTCGCCCAGCATCGTCTCCGACCGGTACGTGCAGTTCGCTCCGGTCTACAAGGGAGGCCCGAAGCTCGGCGACGACGCGGTGATCCCCGCCGATCGCACCGCGACGCCGGTTGAGCTGGACAACATCTACCGGAGCCTCAACGACCTCACCAACGCGCTGGGACCCAACGGGGCCAACAAGAACGGCGCGCTGACCGACCTGCTCAACACCGGTGCCGCCAACCTGGAGGGCAACGGCAAGGCGCTGTCGGAAACCCTGCGCAACCTCGGTGAAGCGGGCACGACGCTGTCGGGCAACAGCGACGAGCTGTTCAAGACGGTCGACAACCTGCAGCGGTTCACCGGGATGCTCGCGGACAACGACGGCCAGATGCGCCGGTTCAACTCGCAGATGGAAGAGGTCAGCAGCCACCTCGCCGGTGAGCGCAACGACATGAGCGCGGCACTGGCCGAGCTGTCGGTGGCGCTGGGCAAGGTGGAGACCTTCGTGCGGGACAACCGCTCTCAGGTGCAGTCCAACGTCAGCCAGCTGCACGACGTGGCCGCCGTGCTGGTCAAGCAGAAGGCCGCGCTCAACGAGTCGCTGACCAACGCGCCGCTGGCCATGAGCAACCTGAACAACACCTACAACGGTGCTTCGGGAACGCTCGACCAGCGCGCCATGTTCAACGAGCTCAACCAGCCCCCGCTGGTCTCCGTCTGCAAGCTGCTCGACCAGAGCACGCCGAAGGAGGTCCCGCTGGAGGTCAGCACGGCCTGCGACGCGCTGCGACCGGTCCTGGGCGGGACCGAGAAGCTGCCGACGCTGGCCCAAACCCTCAACGCGGTGCAGAACGGCAAGCTCCCGCCGTTGCCGCTGCCGCTGACCAACGGACTTCAGCCCGCTGGAGGTGGCCAGTGATGCGGCCCGGTTCGATGACCCGGCTCGTGCGTTCCGTCGTCAACCGCAAGTCGGCCGTCAAGGTCGGTGCGGTCGCGGCGGTCGGCCTGCTGGCGCTGTCGGGTTGCTCCTCGCGCGGCGTGTACGACATGCCGCTGCCGGGCGGTGCCGACGTCGGCAGCAACCCCTACGACGTGAAGGTCCGCTTCACCGACGTGCTCGACCTGGTGCCCAACGCGGGCGTCCGGGTCAACGACGTGGCGGTCGGGCGGGTCTCCAACATCGTGCTGGCGCCCGGGACGTGGGACGCCGAGGTGACGGTCACCCTCAACGGAGACGTGAAGCTGCCCGCCAACTCCGTCGCCCGGCTGCGCCAGTCCAGCCTGCTGGGCGAGAAGTACGTCGAGCTGGCCGCGCCCCCGCAGGCGGCCTCCGGGCGGCTGACCGAAGGCGCGACCATCGGCCTGAACCGCTCGAACCGCAACCCCGAGGTGGAAGAGGTCCTCGGCGCGCTGTCGCTGCTGCTCAACGGTGGTGGTGTCTCCCAGCTGCAGGACATCACCAAGGAGCTCAACAAGGCGATGAGCGGGCGCGAGTCCGACATCCGCGGCTTGCTCAACAACCTCGACGAACTGGTCTCCGGGCTCGACGCGCAGCGCAACGACATCGTGCGCGCCCTGGACAGCGTCAACCGGCTCTCGGCCAAGCTCAACGAGCAGCGCGGCAGCATCGACACCGCGCTCAACGACCTCGGCCCCGGGCTGCAGGTGCTCCACGAGCAGCGCGGCCAGCTGGTGACCATGCTGCAGTCGCTGGACAAGCTCTCCGGCGTGGCGACCAACGTCGTCGACAAGTCGCACGAGGACCTGGTGCACGACCTCAACCAGCTCGCGCCGACGCTGCACCAGCTGGCCGCGGCCGGCGACACGCTGCCGAAGTCGCTGGAAACCCTCGTCACCTTCCCGTTCCCGGACAACGCGGTCGAAGGCATCGGGAAGAGCGACTACACCAACCTGTACCTCAAGGTCGACCTGAACCTGAGCACGATCGTCGACAACCTCGGGCGGTCGCGTCAGCCGCTGTTGCCGGTCCCCGACGGTCTGCCGCTCCCGTTGAACGGCGAGACCCAACAGCCCCAGAAACCCGCACCTCCCCAGCCGAAGCCGAAGGAAAGCGGCGGCGGTGTGCTGGGCTGGCTGTTCGGAGGTGACGACTGATGCTCACCCGTCGAGCACGATTCCAGATCATCGGCTTCGTGCTGATCGCTCTGATCGGCTGCAGCTACGCAGGTTTCAAGTACGCGGGCCTGGACCGGCTCTTCGGCAACCGCGGGTACGAGGTCGCGCTCAACCTCGCGAGCACCGGCGGTGTCTTCAAGAACGCCGAGGTCACCTACCGCGGTGTCCCGGTCGGCAGGGTCGGCGACCTGAAGCTGACCGCCGACGGTGTCCAGGTGCCGCTGGACATCGAGGAGAAGGCGCCCTCGATCCCGGCCGACGTGGAAGCCGTCGTCACCAACCGCTCCGCGGTCGGTGAGCAGTACGTCGACCTGCGTCCCAAGCAGAACAAGGGTCCGTACCTCGAGGAAGGTTCGGTCATCGCCGAATCGCGGACCACGACACCGCTCCCGGTCCAGGACCTGATGATGAACCTGGACTCGTTCGCCAAGTCGGTGCCGCAGGACTCGCTGCGCACCGTCGTCAGCGAGCTGGGAACGGCCTTCCGGGACAACGGCGGTCACCTGCAGACCATCCTGGACACCTCGCGCGAGTTCACCACGCAGGCCCAGAACCACCTGCCGCAGACGGTGCAGCTGCTGGAGGACGGCAAGACCGTGCTCGGCACGCAGAACGACCAGGGCTCGGCCATCAAGTCCTTCAGCAAGGACCTGAACCTGCTGTCGCAGTCGCTGGAGCGCTCCGACGGCGATCTGCGCGGCGTCATCCAGAAGGCGCCCCCGGCCGCCGTGCAGCTCTCCGGGCTGATCAAGGACAACCCCCGGATCGGGCCGCTGCTGGCGAACCTGACCACGACCTCGCAACTGCTGTCGTCGCACACCGACGGCATGGAGCAGCTGTTCGTCAGCTATCCGGCGCAGGTCGCGGTGTCCAACACCGTCGTCCCCGGGGATGGCACGGCTCACTTCGGACTGGTGCTCAACCTCTTCGACCCGATGCCGTGTACGAAGGGGTATGAGGGAACACCGGAACGGGCCGGCAACGACATGAGTCCGGCCCCGCTGAACAAGGACGCGCATTGCGCTGAGCCTCCGGGCAGTGACATCTCAGTGCGCGGCGCGCAGAACGCACCCGGGCAGTAAGAGAGGCAACACGTGACCGTTCAAGCCGACACCGCTCGCCGGCGGCCCAAGCTGTCGCTGGTGCTGTTCGTGGTGAGTCTGGTCTGCGCCCTGGTTCTCGGGGTGTTGTGGGTGATGGCCATCAACAACTCCTCGGTCGCCTACGCGGAGACTCGGGACGAGGCGCTGCAGCAGGGTCAGGAAGCGATCGTCAACTTCAACACCCTGGACCACAAGGACATCGACCGCGGTCTGCAGCGGTGGGAGGACAACTCCACCGGCCCGCTGCGGGACGAGGTCAAGAAGGGCCGCAAGGACTACGCGACCCGGATCCAGCAGGCCAAGAGCACCACCACCGCCCGCGTGCTCGACGCCGGCATCGTCGAGCTCGACGAGAACGCGGGCAAGGCCAGGATGATCGCGGTCATGCAGATCACGGTGACTGTGGAAGGCCAGCCCCCGGCCAACAAGCAGGATCGCTACCAGGCCGAACTCACGCGTGAGGGCGACGTCTGGAAGATCAGCGGACTGGGCACCGTCCCGGTCGGCTGAACGGCGAGACCCGAAAGCGATTCGAGGAGTAGAGCCAGTGCCAACCAACCGCCGTTCCGGCACGAACCGGCAGCCAGCGGCCCGCCGGCCGAAGGTGGCCGGCCTGCGCAAGCCCACCGCCTCGTCAGCTTCGACCGAGGCGGCGAAGCCGGAGGAGGACCAGCACGTCAACGGCACCGCGGCGACCGAGCAGGAAGCCAGGACCGCTGAGGCCGCAGCGCCGGAGGCGGCGGAGCCCGCGTCCGCCGAGGCCGGCGAGGCCGCTGCGGACGAGCGGCCGGCTTCGTCCGACTCCGCCGCCGAGCCCGCGGTCGCCGAGCCTGCCGCTGAGGAGACCTCGGCGTCTGAGCCTGCGGCCGTTGCGACTTCGGCGCCCGAGCCCTCGGTCGCGGAGTCCTCGACGTCCGAGTCCGAATCCGAGTCCGGCGCCGAGTCCGAGTCCGGGGACGCCGCTGAGTCGAAGTCCGAGGAGGACTCCGGCAAGACCGGCTCCTCCTGGGTGCTGTGGAGCGCGACCGCGGTCCTGGCCGCGCTGGCGATCTTCTTCGGCGTCGCGACCTACGCGACCTACAACACCGGGTCCGCTGCGAACGAGGCGTTGACCTCGGCGGGCGAGACCAGCGAGGTCAACGGTCAGATCAGCGAGGGCATCGAGAAGCTCTTCTCCTACGACTTCAACGACACGGCCAAGACCGAGAACGCCGCCAAGGACCTCCTTGTCGGCTCGGCCGTGCAGAAGTACAACGAGCTGTTCGCCCTGGTCAAGCAGCAGGCGCCGCAGCAGCAGCTGATCGTCACCACCACTGCCAAGAACAGCGCGGTGACCCACCTCGAAGGCGACAGGGCCGAGGTCCTCGTCTTCGTCGATCAGCACGCCATGCGCGCCAACACCGGTGAGTCCAACATCGGCCCCGCCCAGCTCTCGGTCAGCGCCGAGAAGCAGGGCGACAAGTGGAAGATCACCCAACTCACCCTCCGCTGACCCGGAGCGGAACCCCAGCAGAAAGCCCCCCGCCCAACCCAGGGCGAGGGGCTTTCCGCATGAAGGGAGCTCCCGGCGGGCCCCCTAGCGCCACGAGAAAGGTCTGGTCGGTGGGGTGGGGAAGTTTTCATGAAAACTTCCCCACCCCACCGACCAGACCTCCCCGGACATCACATCTAGAACTGGGATTTTGCGAGGTCAGGGGCCCACGTGGGTGTGGGCGCTCCAGATCGCGTGCTTGTCGGGGTGGGCGTTGCGGAGCTCGCGGACCGCGTTGTGCAGCGCGTAGGCCGCACCGTCCGTGCCGTAGCCGTTCGACCCGAAGACCTCCCCGTAGAAGTCCGCGTGCGCTTCGACCGCGCTGTTCGCCTCGACCTCCCACAGAGTGCCGACGACGTGCGTGAACCCGGCGAAGGCCAGCGCCGAGCACAGCGACAGCGCCGCCGAGGTCGGATGATCCGCCGCGGTCGCCACCTGGCCCAGGTAGCAGAACTCGGCCTTGTCCAGCGCGACCTGCCCGAGCTCGACCAGTCCGAGCGGCCGCTGGCCCTCGCGGTCCAGCAGCATCCCGGCGGCGGGCTGCGCGGGGAACTGCGAGCTCGGCTCGCAGACGTGCACCCAGGGGTAGTTCGGCAGCATCCGCAGCACGTCGGTCGCGCTCGCGCTCTCGGTCGAGACGATCTCGGCGCTCGGCCAGTACTGCGCCAGCACCTGGTTCTGCGGCGGGAGTTCGCGCGAGACCTGCACCGCGGATCCCGCCGCCACGAGCGCCTCCCCGTTCGGGACCGGTCGGGTGCGGGCCCGCAGCAGGCACCCGAGCGTCGGCGTGTACGACGAGACCACGCGATCCAGCGCCGAGGCGCCGGCGTGCGCGGTCGCGGCGTGCAGCGGGAGGTAGGCCGCCGCGCCGAACGCGCTCCACCAGACCCGGGGCCAGCGCGCACCGGCGGCCGGCGTGTTGAGGTATCCCATCCGGTCCAGCACTGGCCGGACGAGCCGCACCCACGTCCAGTCGAGCACCTCGGCCATCGCCGCGTGGTCGTCGTGCTGCGCGGCGGTCAGCAGGGAGAGGACCTGCTCGCTCGCCTTCTCCGGGGTCGAGTGCGGGATCGGCACGGTCAGCACCCGGCCGCCGAAGATCACCAGCACGTCGGACCGGTACCGGCTGAGGTTGACGATCGCCACCGACCCATCGCCGCCGACCCCGCTGAGCTGGCTGAACTGCTGCACCCGCAGGTGCCCCGGCTGGATCTCGCGAACCTCGTGGATCAGCGCGGTCCAGGCGTCGGCCAGCCGAACCCGGTCGTCGGCGTCGCCGAGGTCGGGATCTTCCGCCGGGCGGTCCAGCAACCGCCGCAGCCGGACGATCTCGTCGGCGAGGTCAGGGTGGTCGCGGTGCAGCGTGCCGAGTTCGCCACCGCTGGGCAGGAAGTCGGCCAGTATCGCCGACCGCCCGTGCTCGATCAGCTCCACCGCCTTGTCCGGCTCGCCCGCCTCGATGGCGCTCGCCGCGGCGTCGGCCACGATCGAGGCCCACCGCTGCTGCGCGCTCGGGGACGCCACGACCCGCTTGCCGCGGGTCATCAGCGGCAGCAGCTCCACGGCGGTGGTGAACGACTCCAGCGCTTCCGACCAGCGCTGCTCCTGCGCGCTGATGCGGCCGGCCAGCGCGGCTGCCCGAAGCCGCTGCTCGGCGGGCGCGTTGGTCTGCGCGGCGGCTTCGGTGAGCACCTTGCGCGCCCACCGGTAGTACCGCCGACGCCCGCTGCGCTGGTGCAGGGACTGCAGCGCCCGGCCGAGCTGGATGGACACCGCCGCCCGCCCCGGGGTGCTGTCGGGCATGGCGATCAGCGCTTGGTCGAACAGCTCGATCGCGGTCTCGACGTCCTGCGTGCGCCCGGCGTGCTTGAACCGGTGCGCCAGCACCGCGCCCAGCTGGACCCACGCGATGTGCTGGGTCTCGGTCTCCGAGGACTTCGCCGCTTCGCGGGCCAGCTCGCCGGCCCGATCCAGGTCGTCGCGGTTCTCGCCGTGCTCGTAGCGCACCAGGAGGCTGGTGTTCAGCGCGGTGATCATCCGCGCGCGCTGGGAGGGCGCCGCGGCTTCGACGGACGCCTCGCCGGCCGTGACCGCGGTGTCCAGTGCCTTGGCCTCGCCGCCGTGCAGGTAGTGCCTGCGCAGCAGGATCGCGTACCCGCCCAGCGCGAGGGAGCGATGGGTGTCGTCGGCGGACAGCGCGCGCACGGCCGGGGTGATCGGCCGCAGCACCCGGCGCAGCTGGCCGGATTCGCCGGTGGCGTCGACGTGCTCGGCGGTCGCGGCCGACAGCTGCCAGACGGCCAGCCCCAGCTGCAGGTTCCCGCCTTCGAGCACGCCGAGGACGCCGATCAGCTCGTTGAGCGCGGAGTTGAGGTCGGTCAGGTCGCCGTTGCGCTGGAAGCGCAGCCGCAGCGCCTCGGCGTACCGGCACAGGCCGCCGCGCCTGGCGTCGCCGTCGGGCAGCGCGCCGGATCCGGCGGAGAGGTGCCGGATGGCCTCGTCGAGATCGTCCGGATCCCCGTTGCGCTGGTACCGGCGCATCAGCGCGGAGCCGAGGTTGATCAGCAGCTCGGAGGTGGTGGCGTCGCTGGCCGGGGAGATCCGCGCGGCCTCCCGGAACACCGCGATGGATTCCTCGTCGGAATCCGCCGAGTCCGCGAGCTGGGCGTGCAGCTTCAGCGCGTTCGCCAAGCGCAGCAGCACCATCGGACGCCGCTGATCGCGCTTGGGCGTCTTCTCGACGGCCTCGCGCGCGACCTGCGCGCTGTCGGCCGCGAGCTGCGCCTGACCGGTCTTGCCCGCGAGGTCGGTCAGCGCCAGCGCGAGGTTGCAGTAGTAGAGGATGCGGTCGCGGTCGCCGGAGTGCGCGGAGGTCGTGGCCGCGCGGTAGTAGCCGATGGCGTCTTCGAGGTCGGCGAGCTCGCGGCTGCGCACGTGGGTGAGCTGCGCGGCGCTGCCGAGGTTGTTGAGCACGCCCGCCCGGGCGGGGTCGTCCTCGCGCAGCACGCCCGCGGTGGTGCGGAAGACCTCGGTGACCCAGCCGAGGTTGCTGAAGTCGAGCGTGGTGACGATCTGGTTCATCGCCGCGATGGCGTCGGCGTAGCGCTGCTCGGCGCTGCGACGCTCGGGTCCTCCGGGTTTGGGGCCGCCGGATCGCGGTCCGACCGGGGCTTGGCCGCCCGTGGCGGGCCCACCGCCGACACCCGGGTTGGTCCCGGTGTGCGGACCGCCCGGTCTTGCGCCCGGTGCGTCCGCGCTGGCGTCGCCGTCGTCCTCCGGGGCGAACCAACTGGATTGTGGGGGTTGAGGGCCGCTCTGGTCCTTGCCGCCGGTCCAACGCTGCAGCCCGCGGAACCGTTCGCTCGCGCGGTTTGCATCGTCTGTCATCGGTCGTTTCTCCTGTGGCCTGCCGGGCACCGGTCGGGGAGCCGGTGGTCGTCTCACGTTACCGGCGGAGGTAATTGTCGAGTAGCCCATGCGTTACTGGGTGGGATCGCCCCCAGAGGTGACGCATCCCCCCGTTGGATGCATTTGCAGAGCTTCGATCGAAGAAACTACTAGCTCTGCGCGACGGCTTCAGCCCCGTAGGGGAATGTTTGCGGCATCTCGGGGTCTCGATGTGGTCAAGCCGCGCGGGGGTTCGCCCGGTGTCGATGATGAGCCCCGAAGCGTTACGACGTTCGGGCGACGGCCGTCCAGGTCAAGCCGACTGGGGATACTCAGAGTAGTCGTACGTGAACGCGCGTTTCCAGATTGCGGGAGTCGCACGAGTGGTCTCGGGTGGTCTCGCGAATTGGCATGGACCAATGTTTTCAAGATCGCGAAAGAGCTTCGCGTGAAATTCGCTCGCTCCCTTCTGGGGTGACTCCAATCGAGAGGTGCGCGAATTGGGGCTCTCGGGGCGCGAGTGAATTGTGTGTCGTGCGTCGCGGAAGGGGTGAGCGGCTCGCAATGGCCCCTTTCGGGTGCCGGTCGACCGCCGCCGGCGCGGTCCGGCGCGATCCGCGGTGACTCCGGGCTGTTCGGGAGCGCGTTCCGCGTCCCTCCTCTGTGGTCCGGGCCAGGCGTTCAGAAGGTTGTCAAGAGCCGATCGGAGGGGGTTCGCTGAGGGCTTGATCGAAGTGCCACATGGGATGATCAAATGCCCCTGACCAGGTTAAATCGACCCCTCGGTGCTCACGTGAAGTGATCGTGTTTTCCGCCACGAGAGTGATCGATCGGTGATCTCTTGACTGAAAGCGCGTGCGGGTTCACTCTGGTCCTCAACGCGAGGCTGGGCCGCCATCGGTGGGCCCCCTCGACAGCTGGCGTCCTTCCGGCTAGACTGCTACTTTGCGCTGCCCTCCTATTGGTCTGCCCGCACTGGACCGTAGGCTGGTCGGCGCCATTGCACCCTTGACAGCTGTGCTAGCGATCTGCGCGCTTGCCTGACGCGTGCTTTTTGCGGTGAGCATGGCTGTAGCCAGTTCAGAGTCCCGGAAGGACGCATCTTGGCAGTCTCCCGCGCGACCAAGGTCTCTGCAGCTTCCAACTACACGTCGGGGATCCCTGGGGCACCCAAGCGGGTCTCGTTCGCGAACATCCGCGAACCGCTGAACGTGCCGAACCTGCTAGACCTGCAGATCCAGTCCTTCGAATGGCTCGTCGGTAACGAGGCCTGGTTCCAGCGCCGGGTCGACGCCGGCGAGGACAACCCGGTTGGTGGTCTTGAGGAGGTCCTCAGCGAGATCTCCCCGATCGAGGACTTCTCCGGATCGATGTCGCTGTCTTTCTCCGATCCGCGCTTCGACGAGGTCAAGGCCTCCGTCGGGGAGTGCACGGACAAGGACATGACCTACGCTGCGCCCCTGTTCGTCACGGCTGAATTCACCAACCACTCGACTGGCGAGATCAAGAGCCAGACGGTGTTCATGGGTGACTTCCCGATGATGACCGACAAGGGCACCTTCATCATCAACGGAACCGAGCGGGTCGTCGTCTCCCAGCTCGTGCGTTCCCCCGGTGTCTACTTCGACCAGTCGGTCGACAAGACCACCGACAAGGACGTCTTCAGCGTCAAGATCATCCCGAGCCGCGGTGCGTGGCTCGAGTTCGACGTCGACAAGCGCGACACCGTCGGTGTCCGCATCGACCGCAAGCGCCGTCAGCCGGTCACCGTGCTGCTCAAGGCGCTGGGCTGGTCGACCGAGGCCATCCGCGAGCGCTTCGGCTTCTCCGAGACGCTGATGGCGACCCTGGAGAAGGACCACACCGGCGGCACCGACGAGGCGCTGCTGGACATCTACCGCAAGCTGCGCCCCGGCGAGCCGCCGACCAAGGAGAGCGCGCAGACCCTCCTGGAGAACCTGTTCTTCAAGGAGAAGCGCTACGACCTGGCCCGCGTCGGTCGCTACAAGGTCAACAAGAAGATCGGTCTCTCGCAGTCCTACGAGACCGGCGTGCTGACCGAAGAGGACATCGTCACCACGATCGAGTACCTCGTCCGCCTGCACGCAGGTGAGATGGAGATGCCCGCTCGCGGTGAGGACGCCGGCGACAACATCCCGGTCGAGGTCGACGACATCGACCACTTCGGCAACCGCCGCCTGCGCACCGTCGGCGAACTGATCCAGAACCAGGTCCGCGTCGGCCTGTCGCGCATGGAGCGCGTCGTCCGCGAGCGGATGACCACGCAGGACGTCGAGGCGATCACGCCGCAGACCCTGATCAACATCCGCCCGATCACGGCGGCGATCCGGGAGTTCTTCGGCACCTCGCAGCTGTCGCAGTTCATGGACCAGACCAACCCGATCGCGGGTCTGACGCACAAGCGTCGTCTCTCCGCGCTCGGCCCGGGCGGTCTGTCCCGTGAGCGCGCCGGCATGGAAGTCCGAGACGTGCACCCCTCGCACTACGGCCGCATGTGTCCGATCGAGACGCCGGAAGGCCCGAACATCGGTCTGATCGGCTCGCTGGCCACGTTCGCGCGGGTCAACCCGTTCGGCTTCATCGAGACGCCGTACCGCAAGGTCGTCGACGGCCAGGTCACCGACCAGATCGACTACCTGACGGCGGACGAAGAGGACCGCTACGTCAAGGCGCAGGCCAACGCGGTCATCGACGACGACGGCAACTTCGTCGACGAGCGGGTCCTGGGTCGACGCAAGGGCGGCGAGGTCGAGCTGCTCGCCCCCACCGAGATCGACTACATGGACGTCTCGCCGCGGCAGATGGTCTCCGCCGCGACCGCGATGATCCCGTTCCTGGAGCACGACGACGCCAACCGCGCCCTGATGGGTGCGAACATGCAGCGTCAGGCGGTGCCGCTGCTGCGCAGCGAGTCCCCGCTGGTCGGCACCGGCATGGAGCTGCGCGCCGCGGTCGACGCCGGTGACGTGATCACGGCGGAGAAGGCCGGTGTGGTCGAGGAGCTGACCGCCGACTTCGTCACGATCATGGCCGACGACGGCAGCCGCCGCTCGTACCGGATGGAGAAGTTCTCCCGGTCCAACCACGGCACCTGCATCAACCAGAAGCCGATCGTCAACGAGGGCGACCGGATCGAGGCCGGGCAGGTCATCGCGGACGGACCGTGCACCGAAGACGGCGAGATGGCCCTGGGCAAGAACCTGCTCGTGGCGATCATGCCGTGGGAGGGGCACAACTACGAAGACGCCATCATCCTGAGCCAGCGCCTGGTGCAGGACGACGTGCTCACCTCGATCCACATCGAGGAGCACGAGGTCGACGCTCGCGACACCAAGCTCGGTGCCGAGGAGATCACCCGGGACATCCCGAACGTCTCCGACGACGTGCTGGCCGACCTCGACGAGCGCGGCATCATCCGCATCGGTGCCGAGGTCCAGGGCGGCGACATCCTGGTCGGCAAGGTCACGCCGAAGGGCGAGACCGAGCTGACCCCGGAGGAGCGGCTGCTGCGCGCCATCTTCGGCGAGAAGGCCCGCGAGGTCCGCGACACCTCCCTGAAGGTGCCGCACGGCGAGACCGGCAAGGTCATCGGCGTCCGCGTGTTCAACCGCGAGGACGACGACGAGCTGCCCCCGGGCGTCAACCAGCTGGTGCGGGTCTACGTCGCGCAGAAGCGCAAGATCCAGGACGGCGACAAGCTCGCCGGCCGCCACGGCAACAAGGGCGTCATCGGCAAGATCCTGCCCGCCGAGGACATGCCGTTCCTGTCCGACGGCACCCCGGTCGACATCATCCTGAACACCCACGGTGTTCCGCGACGGATGAACATCGGCCAGGTGCTGGAGACGCACCTCGGCTGGATCGCCTCGCGCGGTTGGACGATCGACCCCGATGCCGAGTGGGCCAAGCGCCTGCCGGAGGAGCTGCTCGACGTCGAGCCCGGGACCAACACCGCCAGCCCCGTCTTCGACGGTGTGCGGGAGGAAGAGATCACGGGTCTGCTGAGCTCGACGAAGCCGAACCGCGACGGCGACCGGATGGTCGGCGGCGACGGCAAGGCCCAGCTGTTCGACGGCCGCAGCGGTGAGCCGTACCCGTACCCGACCGCGGTCGGCTACATGTACATCCTCAAGCTGTCGCACCTGGTGGACGACAAGATCCACGCCCGTTCCACCGGCCCGTACTCGATGATCACCCAGCAGCCGCTGGGCGGTAAGGCGCAGTTCGGTGGTCAGCGCTTCGGTGAGATGGAGTGCTGGGCCATGCAGGCCTACGGTGCGGCTTACACGCTGCAGGAACTGTTGACGATCAAGTCCGACGACGTGGTGGGCCGCGTCAAGGTCTACGAAGCGATCGTCAAGGGCGAGAACATCCCCGAGCCGGGTATCCCGGAGTCGTTCAAGGTGCTGCTGAAGGAGCTTCAGTCGCTGTGCCTGAACGTCGAGGTGCTCTCCAGCGATGGCGCCGCGATCGAGATGCGCGACACCGAGGACGAGGACTTGGAGCGGGCTGCCGCGAACCTCGGAATCAACCTGTCCCGCAACGAGAACCCGTCGGTGGACGACATCGCGCACTGACCCTCGCCGCCGGCCCGCGGGCTCAGTCCCGCGGGCCGGCGACCGACCCAACCTGGCACTTGCTTCAACCGGTGGCACCCGGGGGAAGCACCATTCGACCAAGGGAGAAGACCCGACGTGCTTGACGTCAACTTCTTCGATGAACTCCGCATCGGCCTCGCCACGGCCGACGACATCCGCCAGTGGTCGTACGGCGAGGTCAAGAAGCCCGAGACCATCAACTACCGAACCCTGAAGCCGGAGAAGGACGGGCTCTTCTGCGAGAAGATCTTCGGTCCGACCCGGGACTGGGAGTGCTACTGCGGCAAGTACAAGCGGGTCCGCTTCAAGGGCATCATCTGTGAGCGCTGCGGTGTCGAGGTCACCCGCGCCAAGGTGCGTCGTGAGCGGATGGGCCACATCGAGCTGGCCGCCGCGGTCACGCACATCTGGTACTTCAAGGGCGTTCCGTCGCGGCTGGGCTACCTGCTGGACCTGGCCCCGAAGGACCTCGAGAAGATCATCTACTTCGCGGCTTACGTGATCACCGGTGTGAACACCGAGCTGCGGCACAACGACCTGTCCACGCTCGAGAGCGAGATCAGCGTCGAGCGCAAGCGGGTCGCCGACCAGCGCGACGCCGACCTGGAGGCCCGGGCCCAGAAGCTCGAGTCCGACCTGGCCGCGCTCGAGGCCGAGGGCGCCAAGAGCGACCAGCGCCGCAAGGTCAAGGAAGGCGCCGAGCGCGAGATGAAGCAGCTGCGCGACCGCGCGCAGCGCGAGCTCGACAAGCTCGACGAGATCTGGGACACCTTCACCAAGCTGGAGCCTCGTCAGCTCATCGCCGACGAGTCGCTCTACCGCGAGCTCTACGACCGGTACGGCGAGTACTTCACCGGTGGCATGGGCGCGGAGGCCATCCAGACCCTGCTGGCGAACTTCGACATCGGCGCCGAGGCCGAGTCGCTGCGCGAGACCATCCGCAGCGGCAAGGGCCAGAAGAAGCTGCGCGCCCTCAAGCGGCTCAAGGTCGTGGCGGCCTTCCAGGCCACCGGCAACGACCCGAGCGGCATGGTGCTCAACTGCGTGCCGGTCATCCCGCCGGACCTGCGTCCGATGGTGCAGCTCGACGGTGGTCGCTTCGCGACCTCCGACCTCAACGACCTGTACCGCCGCGTGATCAACCGCAACAACCGCCTCAAGCGACTGATCGACCTCGGTGCTCCCGAGATCATCGTCAACAACGAGAAGCGGATGCTGCAGGAGTCCGTGGACGCGCTGTTCGACAACGGCCGTCGCGGACGTCCGGTCACCGGCCCGGGCAACCGGCCGCTGAAGTCGCTGTCCGACCTGCTCAAGGGCAAGCAGGGTCGTTTCCGCCAGAACCTGCTGGGCAAGCGAGTCGACTACTCGGGCCGTTCGGTCATCGTCGTCGGCCCGCAGCTGAAGCTGCACCAGTGCGGTCTGCCGAAGGAAATGGCCGTCGAGCTGTTCAAGCCCTTCGTCATGAAGCGGCTGGTCGACCTCAACCACGCGCAGAACATCAAGTCCGCCAAGCGGATGGTGGAGCGCCAGCGCCCGCAGGTGTGGGACGTGCTGGAAGAGGTCATCGCCGAGCACCCCGTGCTGCTCAACCGCGCTCCCACGCTGCACCGCCTCGGCATCCAGGCCTTCGAGCCGCAGCTGGTGGAGGGCAAGGCCATCCAGCTGCACCCGCTGGTCTGCGAGGCGTTCAACGCGGACTTCGACGGTGACCAGATGGCGGTCCACCTGCCGCTGTCGGCCGAGGCCCAGGCCGAGGCCCGGGTCCTGATGCTGTCCAGCAACAACATCCTGTCGCCGGCCTCCGGCCGGCCGCTGGCGATGCCGCGTCTGGACATGGTCACGGGCCTGTACCACCTGACCCGCCTGGTCGAGGGCGCCAAGGGCGAAGGCCTCGCGTTCTCGTCGGTCGGCGAGGCGATCATGTCCTTCGACCGCGGCGTGCTGGACCTGCAGGCCAAGGTCAAGATCCGGCTGCGGGACCTCGTCCCCAACGCCGAGCAGATGCCGGAGGGCTGGGAGCCGGGTCAGCAGTGGATCGCCGAGACCACGCTGGGCCGCGTCTGGTTCAACGAGCTGCTGCCCGAGGACTACCCGTTCGTCGACGACCTGCTGCCGAAGAAGAAGCAGGCCGCGATCGTCAACGACCTCGCCGAGCGGTACCCGATGGTCACCGTCGCCCAGACGCTGGACAAGCTGAAGGACGCCGGTTTCCACTGGGCCACCCGTTCCGGTGTGACCGTGTCGATCACCGACGTGGTCGTGCCGCCGAACAAGACCGAGATCCTCGACAGCTACGAGACCAAGGCCGACCAGGTCGAGAAGCGGTACCGCCGAGGTGCGCTGTCCTACCAGGAGCGCAACGCCGAGCTGGTCAAGGTCTGGACGGCGGCCAAGGACGAGGTCGCCGAGGCCATGGAGACCAACTTCCCCGAGGACAACTCGATCAGCACGATCGTGAAGTCCGGGGCGGCCGGTAACATGACCCAGGTCGTTCAGCTGGCCGGTATGCGTGGTCTGGTGTCGAACCCCAAGGGTGAGTACATCCCGCGCCCGATCAAGGCGAACTTCCGCGAGGGCCTGTCCGTGCTGGAGTACTTCATCTCCAACCACGGTGCTCGCAAGGGTCTGGCCGACACGGCGCTGCGCACCGCCGACTCGGGCTACCTGACCCGTCGTCTGGTCGACGTCTCGCAGGACGTCATCGTCCGCGAGACCGACTGCGGCACCGAGCGCGGTGTCAAGATGCCGATCGCCGAGGTGCTGCACGACGGCCGGATGATCCGTCACCAGTACGTCGAGACCAGCGTGTACGCCCGCACGACCGCCGAGGACGTCACCGACGCCGACGGCAACATCGTGCTGGCTCGCGGGTCGGACCTGGGCGACCCGGCGATCGAGAAGCTGCTCGCCGCCAAGGTCACGAAGGTCAAGGTCCGCAGCGTCCTGACCTGCGAGTCCGGCGTGGGGGTCTGCTCGGTCTGCTACGGCCGCTCGATGGCCACCGGCAAGCTGGTGGACGTCGGCGAGGCCGTCGGCATCGTCGCCGCCCAGTCCATCGGTGAGCCCGGCACGCAGCTGACGATGCGCACCTTCCACCAGGGCGGTGTCGCGGGTGACGACATCACCACCGGTCTGCCGCGTGTGCAGGAGCTGTTCGAGGCCCGCGTGCCGAAGGGCAAGGCCCCGATCGCCGACACCTCCGGGCGCATCCGCATGGAGGACAACGACCGCTACTGGAAGATCACGATCATTCCGGACGACGGCGGCGAGGAGATCGTCTACGACAAGCTGTCCAAGCGTCAGCGGCTCGCGGCGATCTCGGTCGACGGCACCGAGCGGCAGATCACCGACGGCGACCACGTCGAGGTCGGTCAGCAGCTGCTCGAAGGTGCGGTCGACCCGCACGAGGTGCTGCGCGTGATGGGCCCGCGCGAGGCCCAGCTGCACCTGGTGAACGAGGTGCAGGAGGTGTACCGGTCGCAGGGTGTGGGCATTCACGACAAGCACGTCGAGACGATCGTCCGCCAGATGCTGCGCCGGGTCATCATCATCGACTCGGGTGCCACCGAGTTCCTGCCCGGTTCGCCGGTCGAGCGCTCGCAGTTCGAGTCGGAGAACCGCCGCGTCGTCGCCGAAGGCGGGGACCCGGCGTCCGGCCGTCCGGTGCTGATGGGCATCACCAAGGCGTCGCTGGCCACCGAGTCGTGGCTGTCGGCGGCTTCCTTCCAGGAGACGACCCGCATCCTCACCAACGCCGCTATCGAGGGCGCGAGTGACAAGCTGGTCGGCCTGAAGGAGAACGTGATCATCGGTAAGTTGATCCCGGCTGGTACGGGCATCAACCGGTACCGCAACATCCAGGTGCAGCCGACCGAGGAGGCACGGGCCGCGGCCTACGCGATCCCGTCCTACGACGACAGCTACTACACCCCGGATGTGTTCGGCGCCGGCACCGGTGCGGCCGTCCCGCTGGACGACTACGACTTCGGCCGCGACTACCGCTGAAGTCCTGAGTGACCAAGCGCCCCCTGCCCGACTCCTCCGGGCAGGGGGCGCTTTCTCGTGGTTCAGCGGGTGATCGTGCTCGATGCTGTTGTGCGCTATTACTAGCGGTTGTGCGCTGAAGAGGACGTCGCTGCCGGTGTCCGACCTGGCTCGCAGCGGATCTGCTGCTCAGCTGGCCTGCGGTGCTGACGGCGGTGAGGCCGCGTCGATCCTCTAGCTGCGGGGTTCGTCGGGCGCGCTGTCGGCAGGTGCGGACTGCGACTGGGTGTCGTAGTAGTCGGCGAGGGCTTCCGCCTCGACCTTGGGCATGGGGAGCGTCTGTTCCGCGGGGACTGGACTCATGCCTCGGAAGCTAGTCCAGAGCCACCGGCGAGCGGAACCGCTGTTGATCATTTCGTTGACTTCGGGACATGAAAAAGCCCCTGCTTGGCAGGGGCTTCTTCATGTCCAGGGGGCCGTGCCTGGGAGGGGACCACGGCGCCCCGGGAGTTCTGCGGGTCAGGCTTCGAGGTCGGCGAGGGCCTTGCGGACCCGCTCGACCTCGGCTTCGAGCTCGGCGAGCTTGGCCTCGTGCTGCTGGCGGGCCTCGTTGATGACGCCCTCGATTGTCTCGGAGATCTCCGAGTTGAGCTCGGCGGCGGCCTTGGACACCGCGGCGGCGGCGACGGGCAGGGCCTGCACGACCCGCTTGCCCTGGTGCATCAGGTCGGCCTGCCACTCTCCGTCGGCGGTGCCGGTGACCGTGAGGGTGAGCTCGACCGTGCGGGTCTTCTTCGCCGTGCTCTTGCGGGTCTGGCGCTTCTTCGGAGCCTCGGAGCCCTCGGTGGCCGCCGACGCCTGGGATTCGGACGAAGTGGCCTCGGTCGCGACAGCGGAGGGCGCCGTGCTGTCGGCGCCGTTGCTCTCGGCCGGGGTGGTCTGCTCTTCGGTCAACTCAGTCTCCTGTTTATCGCGGGAGGGGACACCAATATAGAACAAGTGTTCCCCAGTTGTCCTGGCGACACGTCGGGCGCGCGGAAGTGTCGCCCGATCCGGTCATCGTTCGAGGACGGTGACCAGTGCTTGCAGTGCGGGGCGGAACGCGCGGTCGGACGGTGCGGCGTACCCGACGATCACGCCGGGCGGGTGCGCACCGCGGCTGACCCAGTGCGGTCCCAGCGTCTGGAGCTCCACCGAGTGCCGCCGAGCCCTGTCGAGAACTTCGAGTTCCGTGGGTCCCTCCGGATCCAGCTGCAAGGTCACGTGCAGGCCCGCCGAGATCCCTGCCGGGTGAGGCCGGTGGTTCGCGCGCATCCCGCGCAGGGCTTCGCCCAGCTGCTCGCGGCGGTGCCGGTAGGTGGCGCGCGATCGGCGGACGTGCTGATCGTAGGCCCCCGACAGGATCAGCTCCGCCATGGCCAGCTGTTCGAACAGAGGTGCGTGCAGTCCGCTCTGCCGCTTGAGGTCGCGCACCGGCGCCACCAGCCGCGTCGGCAGCGCGAGCCAGGCCAGGCGCAGCGCGGGTGCGAGGGTCTTGCTCGCCGTGCCCGCGTAGACGACGTGCTCCGGGGCCATCCCCTGCAGCGATCCCATCGGCTGCCGGTCGAAGCGGAACTCGCCGTCGTAGTCGTCGTCGATGACCAGCAGGTCCTCGTCCCTGGCCCGCCGAGCCAGCTCCGCCCGCCGCCCGGAGCTCATGCTGACGCCGAGCGGGAACTGGTGCGCGGGCGTGACCACCACGGCACGACTGCGCACCATCGACACGTCGATGCCCTCGCCGTCCACGGGGATGCCGTGCACCGACATCCCGAACCCGGCCGGGATGTCCCACAGGTGCGGCGCCGACGGGTCCTCGAAGTCGATGGAAGTCTCGCCGTGGTCGGCAAGGGCATTGCTGAGCAGCGACAACGCCTGCGTGTAGCCGTTGCAGACGATGATGTTGCCCGCCGTGGTCGCCACCGCCCGCTCCCGAGCGAGATAGCCGGCGAGGGCTTCGCGCAGCCGGGGGTGCCCCTGCGGGTCGCCGTAGTCGAGGTCGTCGGTGGGGGCGTCGCGCAACGCCCTGCGGCTCGCGGCGAGCCAGTCCCGGCGGGGGAACGAGCTCAGGTTCGGCCGTCCCGGGCGGAAGTCCCAGCGAGCCACGTCGGGCTGCGCGGGTTCGGGTGCGTCGGGAGGCGCGGGTGCTGCGAGCAGCTCGGCGACGACCGTCGGCGCGCCCTGCCTGGCGACGAGGAAGCCTTCGGCGACCAGCTGGTTGTAGGCGCGGGTGACGGTGCCGCGGGCGATCCCGAGGTCGTGGGCCAGCGATCGGGTCGAGGGGACCCGGCTGCCGGCGGCCAGCGATCCGTCCCGGATCGCGGCTCGCAGGGACTCGGTCAGCTGCTTGCTGTCCGGGCGAACCAGCTCAGCGCACCATCCAACCGTCACGACCCCGACCTTAATGCCTGCCGCGGGGCTCGGTCCGCCCTGCGGTGGGCGTGGCGGAGCGTCCGATCGGCTCCCGCGCGGGCGCGGTCGGCCGGCATCTGGCAACCGTGATCCTCGCCTCGACCGGAAGGCCGCCGAACGGACCTCCCGCCCCACGATCGGTTGATAATCTCCTGATCCGCTGGACGGGATCTACGGGGAGTGTTGTGGCGGAGGACTTCGGCAGGGACATCGGTGCCGCCGAGCGGATGGTCCGGGATTGGCAGGACCGGGCGCAGGAGAAGGCGGAGAAGTTCAACCGGCTTCAGCAGCAGGTCGAGAGCATCTCGGTGACCGAGTCGACGCGCGACGGCGCGATCCAGGTGACGGTGGCCTCGTCCGGGATGCTGCAGAACCTGCAGCTCGCCGACAACGCGAGCAACCGCCCGATGCCCAGGCTGGCCTCGGAGATCATGCGGTTGGTGCAGCAGGCGCAGGCCAAGATCCCGGGTCAGATGGAGCAGGCCGTCGAGGACACCGTGGGGCTCGCCGACTCGGCCGCTCAGCACGTGCTCGGCCAGGCGCGCAGGCACTTCCCGGAACCGCCGCCGGAGGAGGGACCGCCGCGCGGGACCCGGGCGAACGAGATCCGGACCTCCGTCGAGGACGAGTCCCCGGCGCCGCGTCGTCAGCAGGCGCCCGGCCGTCGCAAGCCGGACGACTTCGACGACGAGGACTTCGGCAACGGCTCCTTCCTGCGCTGAACGGGGATGACACATGCCTGACGAGATGAACGTCGTCATCGAGAACCTGCGCACCCACGCGTCCAAAGTGGATGGTGTGGTTGATCAGCTGGGTACCGCGATCGATGCGGCGCAGCAGGTTTCGCTGGACAACGACGCCTACGGAATCCTGTGCCGACCCTTCGCGTGGATGATCGACCCGGTCGAGCAGATCGGCGTCGAGGCGTTGCGCACGGCCGTGACCTCGATGCAGGAGATCGCTGACAACGTCCGCGCCAGTGCCGAGGACTACCAGCAGGTCGACGACCACAACAGCGAGCTGATCCGCGGGGTGCAGCCGTGAGCAACCCGCTCGTCGCGCAGCAGCCCGAGAGCAACGACGGTTTCATCACCAAGGGCACCGGTGACGCGGGCTGGGCAACCGGAATCGGCATCGCGGAGTCCGTCAACGACGTCTCCAGCCTCAACGAGGGCTCCAGCTGGGTCGAGTCCGGGCTCGCCTACGGCGGGCTCGCGATGGAGGCGATCAGCGCCGCCGTCGACCCCATCGGCACCCTGCTGTCCTACGGCCTGTCCTGGCTGATCGAGCACGTCCAGCCGCTCAAGGAAGCGCTCGACTGGTTCGCCGGCGACCCCGACGGCGTCGAGGCCTACGGCAAGACCTGGGAGAACGTCTCGAATGCGGTCAGCGAGGCCGCCGAGCAGTACAACGCCGCCGTCAAGGCCGACACCGCGGACTGGTCCGGCGCCGCGGGCGACGCCTACCGCAAGACCGCCGCGGAGAAGGGCGAAGCGCTCACCGGTGCGGCGAAGCTGGCGGGCACCATCAGCTCGGTCGTGACGATCATGGGCGAGGTCGTCTCGTTCGTCCGGGAGTTCGTCCGCGACCTGGTGGCCGACTGCGTCTCGCGGCTGATCACCTACGCGCTGGAAGCCGTGCTGCCGCCGATCGCCTCGCTGGCCTGGGTGATCCCGCAGGCGGTCGCGTTCATCTCGAAGACCGTCACGAAGATCGTCGACATCGTCACGAAGCTGACCAGGACGATCAGCAACGTCTCGCCGAAGCTGGCCAAGCTCACCGAGGTCTTCGGCGACATCATGAAGACCCTCGGCGACATGGGGAAGTCCGCTGCCGGGGGGATCGGGAAGGTCGCCGACAAGCTCGACGTCGCCGAACACCTGGCGGCGAAGACGTGGAAGAAGGTCGACGACACCTTCGGCACCGACGTCGTCGGTCGGCGCAACGCCAGGATGGGCGGACCGGACGCGGCCGACGGCGTCGACTCCGGGGGTGACTCCGGATCCGGTGGCGGCTCGGGAGGTTCGTCCTCGACTTCCGGCTCCGGTGGGTCGGGTTCCTCGGGTGCACCGGGGGCGTCGTCGCCGGGTGATGCGCCGCCCTCGGCGCGGTCGGAATCCGCCGGGGACCCCAGCGGTTCGCGTTCCGAACCGGGTTCGGGCGGCTCGTCCCCTGGTGGGCGCACCGAGGCGGAACCGGGCCGGACGGATGCGGGCTCGGGCTCGCAGTCGCACGGCGACGCCGGCCAGAGCTCGGGTGGTTCGTCGCGCACCGACTCCGATTCCGGTTCGGGACTCGGTGGCTCGACGAACTCCGATGCGGGTCCGCAGGCCCGTCCCGATCCTTCCTCCGATTCCGGCCCGCAGGCTCGTGCTGATTCGAGCGCTGATCCTGGTTCGGGGACGCAGGCTCGCACGGATTCGAGCCCGGGCTCCGAGTCTGGAGCGCGCCAGGAGACCGGCCCGGATTCCGGTGCGCACCCTCGGTCCGAGTCGTCGAATTCTGTTGGAGGCCAATCGGATTCGGTCCCGTCCGGGCAGAGCCAGTCCAGCGGCTCCGGTTCCGGTGGCACGGGCACGCACACCCCCGACGTTCCGCGGGAGCCCGCGCACACCTCGGCCGCCGGTGTTGATGCTCCGGCCAGGCCACCGGAAACCGCTGCGCCGCAGTCGGCTCCGTCGACGCCGCGCCCGGATCAGCCGTCGGGGGCAGCCCCGGCGGGAGGGGCGAACGCGCCTGGGGGCCCGTCGGCCCCCGGCGGCGGAACGCCCTCCCCGCGCGGCGGACGTCAGGGCGGACAGGGAGGCTGGACCGGCAGCTCGGGGCATCCGGGCGCTGCCAGGGACCTCTCGTCCCACGCGCCCCGGACGCCGCGCTCTCCGAGCCACCCTCCGGGCCCGCGCCCGAACAACCCCGGACCCGCGCACCCGCACGCCCCGAGGGGCGGGTCGCCGATGCCCCGCCAGGCCCCGCACGCCCCGGCTCCGATGCGGTCCGCTCGGCCCGACGCGCCGCACACCCCGGCCAGGCACGGCACGCCCGTTCAACGGCAGCAGGTCGCCCCGCCGCGCCCGGAGCAGCTGCGCACGGCCGACTCACCGCGCACGCCGATCCCGGCCCAGCGCACGCGGGAAACGCCGAACAGCCTTCCTGAGCAGCCCAAACCCGACTCGCCGAAGATCTCGACCTCGGATTCGATGGCGGCCGAGACCCCGCCGAAGGACCAGTGGCAGGCCGGGCACCACATGGTCGAGCACACTCCGCGCCTCGACATCTCACCGGAACTCCGGGGCAAGCTCGGTTCGTCCGTTCGGGACATCGAGGCGACCGGCGCTGGCCTGTCGTTCACCAAACCCCCGGTGAAGGACTACTTCGGCCGGGCCGATTGGGCGCACAAGCGCCCCAGGTGCTCGGTGGACCCGAACCGCTTCACCATCGAGATGCACGGCAGCCCGAACGGCGTGAAGTTCAAGGGCAACGACCTGGACGCCAAGGAACTCGCCGAGATCATCAGGGGCTCCTCGGGCTACAAGGACGGCACCCCGATCCGCCTGGTCTCCTGCGAGACCGGTGCCGACGTCCCCGACGGTTCCAAGAACTTCGCCCAGCAGCTCTCCGAGGAACTCGGCGTCGAGGTCCTCGCCCCCAACACCAACGCCTGGGTCGACAACTACGGCAACATCTACGCCAACGAGTCCAGCGCCAAGTTCGACAAGAACGAGCCCGGAACCCCCAAACCCAGGCTCGACTCCCCGGGCGAGTGGACCGCGTTCCGTCCCGACGGCACCAAAGCCGTCCACAGCAGCCCCTACCCACCAGGCCACCGACCAGAATGGGTCCGCCACGGCATCCAAGCCGAAGGCGCCCGCATGCGCGGAATCTTCGGCCGCCGCAAGGACGAGGACTTCTCAGCCGACCCCGTCACCGGCCACAACTACAGCAACGCCCCTCCCCAGGGGCACTACGGCCCTCCCCAGGGGCACTACGGCCCTCCGCCGGGGCAGTACGGCCCTCCGCCGGGAAGCTACGGCCCGCCGCCGGGTCAATTCCCGCCGCAGCAGCACTTCCCGCAGCAGGGAAACGTCCCGCAGGGGCAACACTTCGGTCCCCAGGGGCAGGGCTTGCCGCAGTACGGGAACGTCTCGCCGCAGCAGAACTTCGCCCCCCACCAGGGGCCGCCCCGGCCCTCGGCGCCACCCCAGCAGTACCCGAACGGGCGGCCGCAACAGTCTCACCAGCCACAAGGGCCCCAACACCCGCAACAGAACCCACAGCCGGGTTTCCCGCAGAACGGCGGCTACAACCTGCAGGCGCCCCAACCGCAGGGGTCTTTCCCGCCACACCAGCACAACGGCCATCCGCGACAGGGTGGCCAAGCCCCTGCTTCGCAGCAGCCGCACGGTGGTCAAGTGCAGCCACCGCGTCAGCAGAGCGGTGGTCCTGCGGGCCCGGCTCCCTACGGGCCTCATCCGTCACGCTCTGCGGGCCCGGGTGCACCGCAGCAGCTGGGTGGACGCGCGCCTTCATCGCCGCAGGGAACTCAAGCGAGTCCGCCCTCGCGTCCACCGCAATCAGGGCACCAGCCCGGAATGCGCGCCAACACTCCCACGCCCCAGCAAGCTCCTCGGTCCCAGACTCCGAGCGGCTCCGCGCCGCACAGCGCCCCGAGGACACAGGACCCGGCTCAGTCGCGTTCGGCGGCTCCGAATCCGAACGTCCAGCGGCCCGCTCCGCCCGGTCCACCTCCGCGTCCGGAGGCTCCGCGCGTTGCCTCCCCGGAGACACCTTCAACAGGCTCTCCCCACGCGCGAGCTGGCGGTTCGCGAAGTGAGTTCGGTCCGGCAAGTCGCCCGCCATCGCCCGAAAAGCCACAGACCCCGAGCGTTCCTCGGAGCGTGGCCGACTCCGAGCCGGTCGCCACCGAGAAGCCCTCAACGCGCGAAAAACCCTCGACGGACGTGGGGCACGAGCAAGCGGTTCACAACGACTTCGCTCCCTCTCGTCCTGAACCGGCTTCTTCGCCGGAAGGGCCGTCGGGCACCCCATGGCGGTCGGACTTGGATTCGGAGTCCCTGAAGGGGGACTCGCCTGAGCTGACGGGCTCAAATCACGACGTGGATTCACGTCCTTCACAGGATTTCGATCACCCGAACCCTGGTCCCCAACGGAGCCCTCGCGAGTCGTGGGAATGCCTGGGCATCACTCCGACGCATACGGAGCGCTACCACTCGAGTGACGGGACACCAGGCTCGGCGCCGGAGGGCCCTCCCAAGACGCTCCCTGACTTCGACGAGCCGAGCGATGTTGGCGACGTGTCGAAGCCGTCCAGGATCCAGGAAATACTTGGGGCAGGTGAAGCGTCCGACGCCCCCGAAACTGGTTCACCTGGGCGGGAAACGCATTATCCGGATCCGTCGGAACGCGGCCCGGATCATCTGCAGGACACTCCCGACCCGTACGAGTCGAGTCCGGAGAAGCCCGAACCGCTTGATGTGGTCGGTGAGCAGAAGCCGTCGTTCCGGGCAACGGACGAGGATCGTCGGGTCTACCAAGAACGCATGGAGGCAAGCCGCTTGCGCGACCGGACGTTCGCGGAGGCTGTCGCCGAATTGCGCGCAAAATTCCCGCAACTGAACCACCTCCACGATGTCGATGCCGTGGGCCTCCGACGTTATGTGGGTGAGGACGCAATCACGATCAACCGTGCCTTGCGGGACCTGGACACGATCGACTTGCCGTACCTGGCGGAAGAGATCAAGGTTCTGCGCAGTGCGCTCAACCAGATGCCGGACTTCTCTGGTCCAACCGCGTATCGCAACATCGGGGTCGAACCCGATGAGCTCGAGGCGCTGTTGGACCGGTACAAGCCAGGTGCCACGGTTACTGAGAACGGTTTCACCAGTGCCAGCAAGGACGCTCCGCTGGACGAATTTGGCAAGGCTACGGGCAAGCAGAGGGTTCAGTTCATCATTGACGATCCGCGTTGGGCCAAGGACCTGGAGTTCATGAATCCTGATGAGCGGGAAATCGTCTGGCCGGATGGCAACCGGTTCGAGGTGTCGAAGCAGTACTTTGATCCTGATTCGGGCGAGTGGAAAATTCACCTGATCGACCGTGGACGGGGTGAGTGATGGGCGCGCGCCAGCGGCCGAGCGCGGCGTTGACTGCGAAGTTCGACGAACTCCTTACTCTTGACGAGCGAGTGGTTCTGGAGACTCGTGGCCGTTTGGAGGCGACGGAGGACAGCGAGTGGCGGAACGGCAAGCGCGTCGCTCGATACTGGGATGCCGAGCGAGTGCGGAGGGTCTTCGGGCGCAGAAGTGACGACTTCTGCCGTGAAGTGCGTTATGACAAGGCGATCAAAGACGTGTCCGCGTTCCACGGGATCGGGACGCACTTTCCCAGTGCCGCCTTGGAATCCGTGCTGGCGGACATGGTGGTGCACGGACGGCTGAGCTCATCGGCTCAGATGATGTTGTTCAGCTTCGACGCGGTCGTTCGCACGGAGACCGCGTTGCGTCAAACCAAGAGGCTCACGCCGCGCATGATCAGCCTGCTCGGACTCGTGCGATGGCTGCACACGCAGGGCGTTCCATGGGAGAGGGCCCTACCGGCAGAGCTCCGTGAGGAGATCCCCGAACCCACCGGTTGGCTGATCAAAGTCCCAGAGCTGTTCGATCGTCGCGACCCCGACCCAGTGTGCGTCGAGGCGCTGTCCGCGTTCGGTGAGTGGTACGTGTCAGGGTGGTTCTCGAAGCCGATTAACGACGCGAAGACACCCTCGGTTCTGCCTCGGGCGATCGCTCTGGCTGCGTGGTCGGACGTTCCGGAGCGAGTCTTCGAACAGGCAGTTGCGAATGCCTTGCTCACGCACGGCCATCCCGACGCATTTCTGAGTGCCGGCGCTTACGCGGTCCTGGTCAACACCTTGTTGGTCGGAGGTACGTTGAGCGACGGCATCGAGGTCGTCATTGGGGAACTGGCCAAGTGGCCGGACGAGAACGTTCAACGTCTGCTTCGATCTTGTGAGCTGACCGGACCGCCGCCCTCGCGCAACGAATTGTCCGCGCTGGTCGAAGACGGTGCCGCCCCGAACGCCCTCGCCATCGCTCTGCTGGTCGCGGCGCGCGATGGCGATTTCGAGTCCGCAGTGCGTCGCACGTCGGAAGTGATGCCCGCAGCGGCCCCGCTTGTCGGCGGGTTTCATGGCGCTCGGAATGGTGAGCGAGGATTGCCAAGGGAATGGGTCCACGGGTTGGAGCTTCGTGAGGTGGTCGATCGGCTGGTCTTCGACGTCGCGGCTGTTCAAGTCGGGCTTCCTGAACGTGTCTGGACGCCCGAATGGGCGGGACCTTATCCAGGGTTCTGAGCGGGGGGATTGAGACATGAACGAGGGCCTTGCCGGCGAGGGTGAGTTGACCCCGAACGAGTTGAGAACCCTTCAGGCGTGGCGCGACATCAAAGCTCGACCGAGCTTGCTCCCCATGTCGTGGTTCGAGGAAGTCGACACCCAGGTCGGGTTGGTGTACGGGGGAGACAGGAAGAACCCCCTGGCTTGGCCACGGCAGCAGTACCAGGTTCTCGGCCGGGTCTTGGGCATGCTCGTGGGTGGGGCGCTTGGTGATTCGCTCGGTGCGGAGGCAGAAGCGCAAGGAATCACGAGTGCTGGTCGGCTGTTGGCCGGAATGCGGGAGCAGTCGTGGCGCGCACCGAACTGTGCGGCCCTGGTTGCCAGCGTCAGGATTGCTACCGCCGCCTGTTCGGAACACCGAGGGGGCGCCGATCTCGATGCTGCTCTGCTTGCACGTGGTCGGGAAATGGGCCTCGGCGGAACGCTCGGGAGCTTTGCCGCCTCTGTCCCAGCGGCGTTGGTCAGCATCAACGGCTCCGACGAGGAGGCTTTCCGGCGAGCTGTTGGACTGGCCGGACTGGTCAGCGAGGAGCCCGAGGAACAGGCCAGTGCTGGGGTCCTCGCAGTGGCGCTGGTACGCGCGTTCAACGGGCACAAGCTCGGCTGGGACCAGCTTTTGAGGTTGCTGCTCGATCAGCCGGGAAGCAGCGAGACGAGTCTCAGGCTGAGCCGATTGTCAGAGGCGGACGGGAACTTCAACGAGCCCGGGCTGCTTGCCGAACTCGGCACTGGATCCTCAGGCCCGGAGGTGGTCGCTCGCGCACTCTGCCTCGGAGCTCACAACACTGGTGGCTGGGCCGAGATGCTTCACGCTTTCGCAGGAGGGAACGTGTCCCGCAATGCGCAAGTGTCCGGTTTTCTCAGCGGTGCGCGACACGGGGCGGAGGCCTTTCCGCTGCTGTGGCGGCGAAAGCTCGAACCGGCCCGCCAGCTCGAGTCCATTGCTGAGGCGTTCATGTCCGAATTCGGTCCCGATGACGTGAGATTGACCAAGCAGTCGACAGCACCCGGTGAAGTTCGGTCGGCGCAGTCTGGAGTGCAGGACAGGCCCGACGCGCACGAGCGGTTCCTCGGATCCATGCTCGCGGGTGCGGTGGGTGATGCGCTGGGGTATGCGATCGAGTTCAACGACATCGGGATGATTCGTCGCAATCACGGGGAGAACGGGCTCGTCGCGCCGGTTCTGCGCAACGGTGTCGCGCAGATCTCGGATGACACGCAGATGATGCTGTTCACCTTGGAGGGGTTGATCCGGGCGCACGTGGCGCGGCGGATCGAGCCTCGGGACAACGATCCGATTCCTGAGGTGCAGCACGCGTACCAGCGGTGGTTCCACACCCAGAACCAGCCGTGGCGGGTTGCGGGTGGGCCGTACGCGCAGCACCTGCAGAACCCGGACGGCTGGTTGATCACCAATCGGGAGTTGTTCGCGAATCGGGCTCCGGGCAGCACCTGCATGTCGGCGCTGGCGAACTTCGCGCAGACGGGGGTTTTCGCGACTCCGCAGCACCGGATCAACGACTCCAAGGGCTGCGGCGGGGTCATGCGGGCTGCGCCGGTGGCGGCGTGGTCCAACGATCCCAGCGAGGTCTTCCTCGTGGCCGTGCGGACGGCTGCGCTGACCCACAGCCACCCGAGCGGTTTCCTGTCCGCCGGGGTGTTGGCGGTGATCGTGCACCAGTTGATCCGCGAGGTTCCGCTGCGCGAATCCGTGCGGTTGGCGCGGGAGTTGTTGACGCGGTGGCCGCAGCACGAGGAGCAGCTGCAGGTCCTCGACCGCGCGGTGGCGCTGGCCGAGCGAGGCCGGGTGACGCCCGAGGAGCTGAAGGGCGAGCTCGGCGAGGGCTGGGTCGGTGAGGAAGCGCTGGCCATCGGTCTCTACGCCGTGCTGGCCACCGACGACCTGCGTGATGCGCTGCTCCTCTCGGTGAACCACTCCGGCGATTCGGACTCCACGGGGATCGTGTGCGGCAACATCGGCGGTGCGCTGCACGGAACGCGCGGCATCCCGCAGGACTGGTTGCAGCAGCTCGAACTGCGCGAGGTGATCGAGACCATCACCAACGACATGCTCGCCGAGTTCAGCCCGGGGCCGCCGACGGATCCGTCCTGGACCCAGCGCTACCCGGCCTGGTGATTGCGCCCCGTCGAGAACGGGTGCGATGAAGGACGAGCGGATCAGGCCGGAGGGCCGGGCCTGTCGACGATGCTGAGCACGAGCCGAGATCCCCACAACCACCGGAAGGGGTCGCAGCCGTGAGTTCCCAGGAAGGGGCGGGTATGACCGCGCTGGAGCAGGCGATCGAGCGGTATGCGAATGATCCCGAGGCGATCGGCCAGGTCTACCAGGAGTTCTTGACGGCGGAGTCGTTCTTGGTGAGTTCCGAGAACGAGCCCGAGCCCGTCATGGTGACCGTGAAGGGTCAGGAGAAGAAGCAGATCTGGGTGTGCACCAGGAAGGACAACGTTCCTGACTTCGCTCCCGGGACGGCGAGGGTGAACGGCTTCAAGCTGCTGCCGCGGCTCGCTGATGTCAACGTGCACGTCGTCGCCTCACCGCACGCCGCGGACGTGATGCTGATCGGTTCGCGGGCGATCATGCACGCGGCGCCCGAGGCCACTGACGAGATGCGTGCTGCCGCGCGGAACGCGCCGGATTCGTGGATCGGTGCTCCCGACCGCATGTACCAAGGACGTCCGCGCGAGGAGATCCCCGGACACGCGTTCGTGGGGGCGTACTGGGCGGATGAGGCGGGCGAGCTGACCGACCGGTACAGCCCGAACTTCGAGTACCGGCCCTCGCCGAAGACGCTGGGCTTCCCGGAACCGGTGAGCGACCTGGAGAGCTACCTGCACCTCCATGCGACCGGCTACCTCTCCGGCAGTTCGCTGGTGACGTTGCTGGAGCACTGCGAGTTCGCGTTGGTCGTGGCCGAAGACGGGAACCCGTCGGCATTTCCGCTCAACGACGGGCTGGTCCTGGTGGGCGCCTCGTCCGTCGAGCACCTGCCGGACCTCGCGAAGAACGCGACCAGGGCCAACCTCGCCGCCATCGAGAAGCACCTGGACGAGGTCGACCTCGTCCTCGACCTCGGAACGCGGCATCAAGCGCACATCCCGGGTTCCATGCTCAAGCAGCAGCTGGAGAAGAGCCGGGGTGCGGAGCAGCCAGCAGCTCAACCTCAGCCGACACCGTCGCAGCCCGCGTCCCCACCCATCGATGCGCACGAGCGGTTCCTCGGGTCGATGCTCGGTGGGGCGATGGGAGATGCGCTCGGGTTCGCGATCGAGTTCTACGACATCGACTCGACTCGGCGGGAGCACGGGCCTGCCGGGATCACCGGACCTGTGCTCCGGGACGGCGTCGCGCAGATCTCCGATGACACGCAGATGATGCTGTTCACGCTGGAGGGGTTGATCCGGGCGCACGTGGCGCGGCGGATGCAGCCGACGGACAACGATCCGGTTCCCGAGGTGCAGCACGCGTACCAGCGCTGGTACCACACGCAGGGACCGGAATGGCGTGCTGCGGGTGGGCCTTACACCCGGCACCTGCAGCGGCCGGACGGGTGGTTGATCACCAACCGGGAGCTGTTCGCGAGCCGGGCTCCGGGCAGCACCTGCATGTCGGCCCTGTCGAACTTCGCGCAGACCGGGGTTTCCGCGACGACGCACAACCGGATCAACAACTCCAAGGGGTGCGGCGGTGTCATGAGGGCCGCGCCGGTGGCGGTGTGGTCGAACGATCCGGCCGAGGTGTTCTACGCGGCCGTCGGGACCGCGGCGCTCACCCACAGCCACCCCAGCGGTTTCCTGTCCGCCGGGGTGTTGGCGGTGATCGTGCACCAGCTGATCCGCGAGGTCCCGCTGCGCGAATCCGTGCGGTTGGCCAGGGAGTTGCTGACGCGGTGGCGGGAGAACGAGGAGCAGCTGCAGATCCTGGACAAGGCGGTCGCGCTGGCCGAGCGGGGACCGGTGTCGCCCGAGGAGATCGCGCAGGAGCTGGGCGGCGGCTGGGTCGGTGAACAGGCTCTCGCCATCGGTCTCTACGCCGTGCTGGCCACCGACGACCTGCGTGATGCACTGCTGCTTTCGGTGAACCACTCGGGGGACTCCGACTCCACGGGGATCGTGTGCGGCAACATTGGCGGGGCGCTCTACGGGACTCGGGCCGTTCCACCGGACTGGCTCGGGACCCTCGAACTGAAGGGCCTGGTCGAGACGGTGGCCAAGGACGCGCTGGCGGAGTTCAGCCCGGGGCCGCCGACGGACCCGGCGTGGGCGCAGCGCTACCCCGCCTGGTGAGCAACGAGGAGAAGGCGATGACCGACCCGCAAAGACAGTTGAGCTGGGCCGATCGTTTCCGTGGTGCGCTGCTCGGCGGCGCCGTGGGCGATTCCCTCGGTGCCGGCGTCCGGCACACCACGACCGCCGAGATACAGCAGTGGTTCGGGCCGCGCGGTGTCGTCGACTACCTGCCGGTCTACGGCAGGCGCGGAGCCGTCACCGACCTGACCCAGCTCACCGCGTTCACCCTCGAAGGCCTGCTGCGCGCGAAGGCCGAGGGCTGCACCGGGCTGCCCACCGAGTTCGTCTTCGCCAACCACCTGCGCTGGTTGCACACCCAGGGCGTGCCGTGGGAGTTCGCGATGTCGGCGTTCGCGGCGACCGAATCGGCACCCGCGAGTTGGCTGCTGGAACGCCGGGAGCTCTACTCCACCCGCAACCCGGCGGGCAACGCCTTGGGCCTGCTCGGACGCATGGCGGCACGCTCGCCGCTCGGCCCCGACGGCGTGCTGCATCCGCCGGTGGTAGTCGACGGATCCGCCGACTACCCGGTGATCGCCGCCCCGGCGATGGTGTGGTCCAACGTGCCCGAAGGCGTGTACGCGGCGGGCGCGGGCGTGGCGAACCTCTTCACCTCCGGCGCCAACTCGATCGCCGCCGCCGGCCTGCACGCCGACGTGCTCGCGCAGCTCATCCGCGGAATCCCGTTGTGGGACGCGGTCACCAGCTCCGACCAGCGCAGGCTCAACGCCGCCTACCGGGTGCCCGGGGTGCCCGCCGACGTGCGCCGGACCGTGCACGCGGCCATGTTCGTGGGCCAGCGCGGCGGAACACCCGGACCGCTCGACATCGACATCGAGTTCGACGTCGTCGACAAGCCCGGTGAGCTCGGGATCGCGCTCGCCGCCGTCGGCAGCACCCGCACCTTCGCCGACGCCGTGCAGGTCGCGGTGAACAACTCCGCCGACAGCGCCGTCACCGGTGCGCTCGCCGGACAGCTCGCGGGCGCGCTGCACGGCCCCGCCGCGATTCCCGCGCCGTGGCTGGACGAGCTCGAACTCCGCCAGGTCATCGAGACCCTGTGCGGCGACGCCGCCGAAGCGTTCGCGCCGCCGCCACCGCCCCAGTGGGCGCAGCGCTACACGCGCGGACCCCAGCAGCAGGGCGCCCGGCAGATCGCCGCCGGACCAGCGAAGACCGTCGAGGGATCCGCCGAGCAGACCATGGTGATGCCGGCGATCAGGGACGATTCCCCGCCGCCCGCTGCGCGGCCGTCGTCACCGCCGCAGGCGCAGCCGACGACACCGCCGCAAGCGGCCGCCGCCCCGGCACCGATCACGGTCCCGGAACCGCCCATCGACCCGGAACCGCCGGTGCAGGAGGACGTTCCGCGGTTCGAATCGCAGGACGACGCGCGGATCGGCGCACCGACCTTCCCCGCGCGCGCCGAGGTCCGCGAACCCGAGCAGCAGACCGAGACCACCGCCGTCTTCGCTGCGATCCGCGACGAGCCGGTACGCGAGCAGAACCCCCTCGACCTCGACATGCGTTCGCGCACACCGATCGACCTCGACCCCGGGGAAGCCGCCGAGCCCGAACCGGAGGTCGAGGAACCCGCGCCGGTTCCCGAGACGCCGTTGGTCGATCTCGCGCCTGAACCCGAGCCCGAGATCGAGCCGGAGACGGAGAACGCGCAGGTCGTCGAGGCCGTTGAGGATGCGGACGAGCCCGAGGGCTCCACGGTGGTGGACGTCAGCGGCATCGGATCCCCCTTCGACCTCATCGCCGTTCCCCAGCGCGACGAGAACGAGCCCGAGCCTGACGCCCGGTTCACCCGCGACGCCGACCCCGAATACCGCTTCACCGACGCGGACTCCGATACGGAGCCGGAGCCGACGCCGATCGACCTGAGCCCCGAGCCCGACGCGGTGCCCGCCGTAGCGCGGCTCACGGCGGTCGAGCCGGAGTCCGAACAGGACGAGCCCGAACGGGACGTGGCGCAATCGGACCTGGTCGAAGAGGCCGTGGCGGACGAGGCCGTGGCGGACGAGGAAGCGGCCGAACCGGAGGTCACCGGGGTCGCCGAAGCCGCGGATTCCGAAGAGGACGTCGAATGCTCCACCGAGGCGGTCGAAGAGGCGGACGCGGAGGACGAGCCGACGGCGAGCCGGCTGCCGGACGAGGCGGCGCGGGAACCCGAAGACGCGGTCACCGCTGAAGACCACGTCGAGGACGTCGCCCTCGACGACGACGTCACGACGGTCGAGGAAGCCGACCTCGAGGCCACCACAGCGGTTCCCGACACCGGTGAACTGGCGTTCGTCCCGGACGTCGCGGACGAAATCGCCGCCACCGCAGCGGGAACAACGCCGTCCGGCGTCGACGATGAGGACGCGGCCGAACCGGAACCGCAGGTCGTCGAGGCCCCTCCGATCTCCGGCGGCCGTCGCGTGCACGCCAAGAACGAGGGCCCCGGAGACGCGGCGCCGTCGCTGACCGAGCGCGTCCTGGGCTGCTTCCTCGGCGGCGCTCTGGGGGACGCGCTCGGAGCCGACCTGGAGTTCGCCACCGCCGCTCAGATCACCGAGCGCTTCGGCCCGACCGGCCCCAGCGGCCTGCGCGAGGCATACGGGGTGCACGGTGCGATCACCGACGACACCCAGATGACGCTGTTCACGGCCGAAGGGCTGATCCGCGGCAGCATCGCCGCGCGCACGCTCGGCGCCGAGGACCCGCTGCCCGAGGTGCAGCTCGCCTACCAGCGCTGGCTGCACACCCAGGGAGTCGAGTGGGACGCGTCCGCGGGCCCGTTCCTCGACGACCACCCGCTGCCCGACGGCTGGCTGGTCGAGGTCCCGAACCTGTTCCGCACGCGGGCGCCGGGCAAGACGATCTTCCGGGCGCTGACGGACTTCGGCGACGGCAACCCGGCCGGTTCGCTGACCCAGAAGATCAACAACTCGAAGGGGTGCGGGGGCGCGATGCGCGCGGCTCCGGTGTCGCTGACCTCCACCGACCCGGCGGAGGTCTTCGAGCTGGCGGCGCGCACCGCGGCCCTCACCCACAGCCACCCGGCCGGCTACCACTCGGCGGGCGCGCTGGCGGTGATCGTGCAGCAGGCGCTGCTCGGCCGCAGCCTCGACGACGGCGTGTGGCTGGCGCTGCAGGTCCTGGAGACCTGGGACGACCACGAGGAGACCACCGAGGCGATCAAGGCCGCGGTCGGCCTGGCTGCCGAAGGCGTTCCCTCGCCTGAGCGCATCGCCGAGGCGCTCGGCGGCGGCTGGGTCGGCGAGGAGGCCGTGGCCATCGCGGTGTGCGCGGCTCTGGCCGCTGGCGAGGACGTCGAGCTGGCGCTGAAGATCGCCGTGCACCACGACGGCGACAGCGACTCCACCGGCGCGATCTGCGGCAACATCGTCGGCGCTCTGCAGGGCGTCGGGGAGCTGCCGCTGGACTGGCTGGCCGAGCTGGAGCTGCGCGACGTCATCGAGCAGGTGGCGCTGGACTGCGTGGCAGAGTTCGGCCGCGGCGGTTTCCAGCCCGGCCGGGCCGCCATCGAGCCGCCGTCCGATCAGGACTGGAACGAGCGTTACCCGGTTCGGCCGACGTGGTCGGCCGAACCGGCAACCGTCGGTGCCGAGACAGGCGGGTTCCCCTCGCCGAAGCCGGCACCGCGCCGCCGCCTCGACGGGGTGGCGCACACCGAAACCGCTGAGGGGGACAGTTGATCAGCGTCAGGCAGGGTGACCCGTTCCCGGTGCACCCGCCCTTCCCGGCTCCGGCCGCCTTCGGCGCCTTCCCGGACCGCACCGCGCAGCTGGAGGAACTGCTGCAGGCCCTGCGCGCCGTGGCGGGCACCGGCGAGATCCGCTGCACCGCGCTCGGGACCCGCTTCGAGTCCGATGCGGGTGACGAGGCGTTCGAGCTGCTGCGCAGGATCCGCGACGTCGGCTACACCCCGGGCACGGGTGCCTGGACCTCCGCGGTCTTCGCCGGCGGGGAGCTGCGAACCTCCTTCGACGAGCCCCAGTGGCAGAACCCGCCGGAGGACGGCCGCGCGCACCTCGACGAGCTGCGCTTCTACCCGCGCCGCGATCCCGCGCAGTGGCTGCTCGCCCCGGCCTGGGACTACTTCGTCGATTCCGTCACTTATCCGGACGGCGCGACCGGTCCGCTGCGGATGCTGCCGGTCTTCGACGGGCGCGATCCGCAGGGCACTCCGCAGGTGTTCCGGCCCGCCGTGCCGTGGATCGAGAAGCGCGAGGTCTTCAGCTACCTCAACGGCGGCGAGATCGTGCTGTCGGCGATGTCCACCGACGCCGACGAGCTCGACCCGCAGCGCGGCGCCGAGGTGCCCAAGCAGTTCCACACCGACGGCGTGTGGGTGTGGCCGCAGGCGATGGCCTACTACCTCGAAGAGCACGACATCGCGCCGCCGCCGGAGTTCCTCGACCACATCCGCCGCGCCCGCTACCAGGCGCCGACCACGGTCGCCGACGTCCGCTCCGCCGAGGCGAAGTCGCTGATCCTGGCCAACGACCCGGCGTCGATGCTGGCCCACCGGCCGGAGGACGCGTTCGTCGCGGTCGGCGCGCACCTGGCGGCTCAGGGCGTGAGCAGCCGGTTCTACAGCTTCGATGAGCCGGTCAGCGGTGGCTGGAGCATGCGGCCGGAGCCGGACGGCTGGTGGGCGGTGGAGGCGCACGACGACCGGCCGAACCCCAAACACCGCTTCCCGGACCCGTGGACGGCGGGGTTCTTCCTGATCGGCGCGATGACCGTCGAGCGCGAGCGCTACCTGCGGGAGCCGGACGAGGCGCTGCTGGACTTCGAGTGCCCGTGGCCGGAGATGGCCGACGAGCCGCCGCTGTCGTCCTACGACCAGAAGTTCGTGGTCCGGCTGCAGCCCGGCGACGAGATCGATCGCTTCGGCGAGCCCACCGGCAACACCGCGTTCGTCGCGGGCACCACGCTGCCGCAGCGCGGCCTCCCGGCGGGACGGGAGCCGGGGCCCTACCGCCGCTACCGGGTCGCGCAGCCGTTCGACGCGATCACCGGGATCGCCAAGCCCGATCACGGCCAGGTCGGCGGCGGAACCGCCTACGTGCTGCCCAACTCCTTCAAGGTCCTGTCCGAGGAGGGCTGGCTCGTCGAGGCCTGATCGCTGGTTCGCGCGCGGTCTCGCGCCGCGTCTGAAGCGGGGTGTCCGGACCGGACACCCCGTTCTCGGTTGCCCCCGAGGGGCTTGTCGCACGGGGTAGGCTGGTGCCATCAGTTGATGAGAGCTCGCACCTCATTCGAGGCGCGCAGGCCGCGCCGGGTGATCGAGCAGGTCAAGAGGACCCCCCGTTTTGACCCTCTGAGAACGGGCCGGGTATCTTTGTTTATCGGACCCGACGCCAATCGGGTCGATCCGCATGCCCGTGCATGACGTGGCCGCCCCAGTGGAGGGCCGCGGCAGCGCCGAGGATGTGTGGAACTCCTCCGAAAACCCTCTGGGGTCTACCTCGGTTTCGGCCGATGCGGGCGCTGCGAGGGCCGAGGGGTGGGCGACACGCCCGACCTCGTGTGCGGGGAGTCCCGAAACACAGTGCCTGACAGGTGCTCGACGCCCAGGGCACGCCGAAGCTCGAACGAGCGGCTGCTTGGTCGAGTACCTAAAAGACGCGAACGCTGACAGAAAGCCGGTCCATGCCCACCATCCAGCAGCTGGTCCGTAAGGGCCGCCAGGACAAGGTCGCCAAGACCAAGACCGCGGCGCTCAAGGGGAGCCCGCAGCGGCGTGGCGTGTGCACCCGCGTGTACACGACCACCCCGAAGAAGCCCAACTCGGCCCTGCGCAAGGTCGCTCGTGTCAAGCTGACCAGCGGCATCGAGGTCACGGCCTACATCCCGGGTGAGGGCCACAACCTGCAGGAGCACTCGATCGTGCTCGTTCGTGGCGGCCGTGTGAAGGACCTTCCCGGCGTGCGCTACAAGATCATCCGCGGTTCCGCTGACACCCAGGGTGTGAAGAACCGCAAGCAGGCTCGCAGCCGCTACGGCGCGAAGAAGGAGAAGAGCTGATGCCCCGCAAGGGTCCGGCCCCGAAGCGGCCGCTGCACGCTGATCCCGTGTACGGCTCGCCGCTGGTCACGCAGCTGGTGAACAAGGTCCTCGTCGACGGCAAGCGCTCGCTGGCCGAGAGGATCGTCTACGCGGCCCTCGAAGGCTGCCGTGAGAAGACCGGCACCGACCCGGTCGTCACGCTCAAGCGTGCTCTGGACAACGTCAAGCCGACCCTGGAGGTCCGCAGCCGCCGTGTTGGTGGCGCGACCTACCAGGTGCCGATCGAGGTGCGGGCCGGCCGGTCCACCACCCTCGCGCTGCGTTGGCTGATCACCTACTCCCGGCAGCGCCGCGAGAAGACGATCGTCGAGCGCCTGATGAACGAGCTGCTGGACGCGAGCAACGGTCTCGGCGCGAGCGTCAAGAAGCGTGAAGACACGCACAAGATGGCGGAGTCCAACAAGGCCTTCGCGCACTACCGCTGGTGACATCTGGTGGGTCTTGCCCGCCAGCCGAACCGATTCGACAGCTTTGCACCTGTCACCGCGACTTGCACCTGCTGTTAGGGAACGGGGAAGAATCTCGTGGCACGCGACGTGCTGACTGACCTGACCAAGGTCCGCAACATCGGCATCATGGCCCACATCGATGCGGGCAAGACCACCACGACCGAGCGGGTCCTGTACTACACCGGGATCACGCACAAGCTCGGTGAGACGCACGACGGCGCGTCTCAGATGGACTGGATGGAGGAGGAGCAGAAGCGGGGCATCACGATCACCTCGGCTGCTACCACCACCTTCTGGGGCGACAACCAGATCAACATCATCGACACCCCCGGCCACGTCGACTTCACCGTCGAGGTCGAGCGCTCGCTGCGCGTCCTCGACGGCGCCGTCGCGGTGTTCGACGGCAAGGAAGGTGTCGAGCCCCAGTCCGAGCAGGTCTGGCGCCAGGCCGACAAGTACGACGTCCCGCGCATCTGCTTCGTCAACAAGATGGACAAGCTCGGTGCGGACTTCTACTACACCGTGAGCACCATCGAGGACCGGCTGCACGCCAAGCCGCTGGTCCTGCAGCTGCCGATCGGTGTCGAGTCCGAGTTCGAGGGCGTCGTCGACCTGGTCCGGATGAAGGCTCTGACCTGGCGTGGTGAGGTGTCCAAGGGCACCGACTACGAGGTCGAGGAGATCCCGGCGGATCTGGCCGACAAGGCCGCCGAGTACCGGGAGAAGCTGGTCGAGGCCGTCGCCGAGACTGATGAGGCCCTCATGGAGGCCTACTTCAGCGGCGAGGAGCTGACCCAGGAGCAGATCAAGGACGGCATCCGCAAGATCACCGTCGAGCGCACCGCGTTCCCGGTCATCTGCGGTACCGCGTTCAAGAACAAGGGCGTTCAGCCCATGCTCGACGCGGTCGTCGACTACCTGCCCTCGCCCCTCGACGTCCCGCCGGTGCAGGGCACCCTGCCCGACGGCGAGACCCCGGCGGAGCGCAAGCCGAGCACGCAGGAGCCGTTCGCCGCGCTGGTCTCCAAGATCGCGGTGCACCCGTTCTTCGGCAAGCTCACCTACATCCGGGTCTACTCCGGCAAGGTCGCCTCCGGCGCCCAGGTCATCAACTCGACCAAGGGCCGCAAGGAGCGCATCGGGAAGATGTTCCAGATGCACTCCAACAAGGAGAACCCGGTCGAGGAGATCCAGGCCGGTCACATCTACGCGGTGATCGGTCTCAAGGAGACCACCACCGGTGACACCCTGAGCGACTCCGCGAACCCGATCGTCCTCGAGTCGATGACGTTCCCGGCGCCGGTCATCGAGGTGGCCATCGAGCCCAAGACGAAGGCCGACCAGGAGAAGCTCTCCACGGCGATCCAGAAGCTCGCCGAGGAAGACCCGACGTTCCAGGTCAACCTGGACGACGAGACCGGTCAGACCATCATCAAGGGCATGGGTGAGCTGCACCTCGAGGTGCTGGTGAACCGCATGAAGACCGACTTCCGCGTCGAGGCGAACATCGGTAAGCCGCAGGTGGCCTACCGCGAGACGATTCGCAAGACGATCGAGAAGTACGAGTACACGCACAAGAAGCAGACCGGTGGTTCCGGTCAGTTCGCGCGCGTGATCATCAGGCTCGACCCGATCGAGCAGACGTCCGACAGCGCGACCTACGAGTTCTCGAACAAGGTCACCGGCGGTCGGATCCCGCGGGAGTACATCCCGTCGGTGGACCAGGGTGCGCAGGACGCCATGCAGTACGGCGTGCTGGCCGGCTACCCGCTGGTCGGCGTGAAGGTGACCTTGCTCGACGGCCAGTACCACGAGGTCGACTCGTCGGAAATGGCCTTCAAGGTCGCCGGTTCGATGGCGCTCAAGGAGTCGGCCGCCAAGGCGTCTCCCGCGCTGCTCGAACCGATGATGGCGGTCGAGGTGACCACGCCCGAGGACTACATGGGCGAGGTCATCGGTGACCTGAACTCCCGCCGTGGCCACATCCAGGCCATGGAGGAGCGCAGCGGAACCCGCGTCGTCAAGGCTCTCGTGCCGCTGTCCGAGATGTTCGGGTACGTCGGCGACCTGCGGTCCAAGACCCAGGGTCGTGCCAACTACTCGATGGTGTTCGACTCCTACGCCGAGGTTCCGGCCGGTGTGGCTAAGGAGATCATCGCCAAGGCAACGGGCGAGTGACCCGCTGGTCGGCCTCGGGTCACCGGGGCCGACCAAGAGGCGACGCCTCGCGAAGGCGACCGGGGAGCAATCCCCTCCAGACGGCGGCGAGCGGGCCGTGAACTCCTCCGGGAGGAAGCGAACCGCTCGTCACCGACCCGACAGGACTCCGCCTGGCACACCAAGTCGTACGGCGGAAAGTTAACAAGTCCAGGAGGACAATCCAGTGGCGAAGGCGAAGTTCGAGAGGGACAAGCCGCACGTCAACATCGGGACCATCGGTCACGTTGACCACGGCAAGACCACGCTCACCGCAGCCATCACCAAGGTTCTGCACGACAAGTTCCCGGAGCTGAACCCCTTCACGCCGTTCGACGAGATCGACAAGGCGCCGGAGGAAAAAGAGCGCGGCATCACGATTCAGATCTCGCACGTCGAGTACCAGACGGATAAGCGTCACTACGCTCACGTCGACGCTCCGGGTCACGCTGACTACGTGAAGAACATGATCACCGGTGCCGCCCAGATGGACGGTGCGATCCTGGTGGTCGCCGCGACCGACGGTCCGATGCCGCAGACCCGCGAGCACGTGCTGCTGGCTCGCCAGGTCGGCGTGCCCTACATCCTGGTGGCGCTCAACAAGTCCGACATGGTCGACGACGAGGAGATCCTCGAGCTCGTCGAGATGGAGGTCCGCGAGCTGCTGTCGTCCCAGGAGTTCCCGGGCGACGACGTGCCGGTCGTGCGCGTCTCCGCGCTGAAGGCGCTGGAGGGCGACGAGGAGTGGGCCAACAAGATCGTTGAGCTCATGTCCGCCGTCGACGAGAGCGTCCCGGACCCGGTGCGCGACACCGACAAGGCGTTCCTGATGCCGGTCGAGGACGTCTTCTCGATCACCGGCCGCGGCACCGTCATCACCGGCCGCATCGAGCGCGGCATCATCAAGGTGAACGAGGAGGTGGAACTGGTCGGCATCAAGGAGAAGCCGCTCAAGACCACCGTCACCGGTGTCGAGATGTTCCGCAAGCTCCTCGACGAGGGCCACGCGGGCGACAACGTCGGTCTGCTGATTCGCGGCATCAAGCGCGAAGAGGTCGAGCGCGGCATGGTCGTCGTGAAGCCGGGCACCACCACCCCGCACACCGAGTTCGAGGCGCAGGTCTACATCCTGTCCAAAGACGAGGGTGGCCGTCACACGCCGTTCTTCAACAACTACCGTCCGCAGTTCTACTTCCGGACGACGGACGTCACCGGCGTTGTGACCCTGCCCGAGGGCACCGAGATGGTCATGCCGGGCGACAACACCGAGATGTCGGTCCAGCTGATCCAGCCCATCGCGATGGACGAGGGTCTGCGCTTCGCGATCCGCGAAGGTGGCCGCACGGTCGGCGCCGGTCGCGTCACCAAGATCAACAAGTGATGTGACGAGGACCCGCTTTCCGCGACGGAAAGCGGGTCCTCTCTTGTTTTGCGTGACCTCGGTCCCGTAAAACGACCCCCGATTTTGGGTGGTGCGAGCGATGTGCCATCCTATGTGGGTTGCTCGTTCAGGGCGGCCGGAATTTCAGGCTTCGGATCGATCTCATCGGTCCTGGTAGCCGGGTTGAAACTCCGGCCGCCTTGGTGCGAGGGCCTCGCGCCCTTGTTCGGTGTTCGGGTCCGTTCTCTTTCGGAATCCGATCCCCCGGCCGCTCGGTCGGCCGAGCAGGGCACAAGAAAGGTGTACGGGCCTCCGGGCCCACCCCATCGGCGACGTTCGTGGGGACCGGTCTGCGACAGCTGGGCGACACGCCCGACCGCGTGTACCGGGCACCTCAACACTTGAACAGGGGCGGACTGAGAGCTGTGACGGCTCCCGGTATCGGGGACGACACCAAGCTGAGGGCCGTGAGGGGCACCGATGGGTGCGCCCTGCACCCATGTACCTAACCGCGGCACGAGACTAGAGGAACGGCAAGCCACCATGGCGGGACAGAAGATCCGCATCCGGCTCAAGGCCTACGACCACGAGGCGATCGACGCGTCCGCACGCAAGATCGTCGAGACCGTGACGCGCACCGGCGCTCGGGTCGTGGGGCCGGTGCCGCTGCCCACTGAGAAGAACGTCTACTGCGTCATCCGCTCCCCGCACAAGTACAAGGACTCGCGGGAGCACTTCGAGATGCGGACGCACAAGCGGCTCATCGACATCCTCGAACCGACGCCGAAGACGGTCGACGCGCTCATGCGCATCGACCTGCCGGCCAGCGTCGACGTGAACATCCAGTAAGGCACGGCGACGAGGTAGCGGAGAGAACGAGACCAATGTCTGACAGGCAGATCAAGGGGCTTCTGGGCACCAAGCTCGGCATGACCCAGGTCTTCGACGACAAGAACCGGGTCATCCCGGTGACCGTCGTGCAGGCCGGGCCGAACGTGATCACCCAGATCCGGACCCCCGAGAAGGACGGCTACTCGGCCGTGCAGCTGGCGTTCGGCGCCGTCGACCCCCGCCGGGTGAACAAGCCGCGTGGCGGCCACTTCACCAAGGCCGGTGTCACGCCGCGCCGTCACATCGTCGAGCTGCGCACCGCGGACGCCGGCGAGTACGAGCTCGGCCAGGAGATCAGCGCGGACCTCTTCGAGGCAGGCGCGGTGGTCGACGTGGTCGGCACCAGCAAGGGCAAGGGCTTCGCGGGCACGATCAAGCGGCACGGCTTCCACCGTCAGCCGATGAGCCACGGTGCTCAGGCCGTGCACCGCAAGCCGGGTTCCATCGGCGGCTGCGCGACCCCCGGTCGCGTCTTCAAGGGCATGCGCATGGCGGGGCGGATGGGTACCAACCGCGTCACCACGCAGAACCTGAAGGTGCACAAGGTCGAGGGCGACAACGGCCTGCTGCTGATCAAGGGCGCCGTGCCCGGCCCGAAGGGTGGCCTGGTTCTGGTGAAGAGTCCCGCGAAGGGTGGTGCGTGATGAGCTTGACGCTCGATGTCCGTACCCCGGACGGCAAGACCGACGGCACCGTCGAGCTGCCGGCCGAGATTTTCGACGCGCAGGCCAACGTGGCGCTGCTGCACCAGGTCGTCGTGGCCCAGCTGGCCGCGGCTCGCCAGGGCACGCACGCGACCAAGACCCGCGGTCAGGTCTCCGGCGGCGGCAAGAAGCCGTACCGGCAGAAGGGCACCGGTAACGCCCGTCAGGGCTCCATCCGCGCCCCTCAGTTCGCCGGCGGTGGCACCGTCCACGGCCCGCAGCCGCGGGACTACACCCAGCGGACCCCGAAGAAGATGGTGAAGGCCGCCCTGCGCGGTGCCCTCTCCGACCGGGTTCGCGCCGGCCAGCTGCACGTGGTCACCGGCGTTGTCGGCGGCGAAGCGCCGTCCACCAAGTCGGCCAAGACCGCGCTGCGGAACTGGACCGAAGCCAAGAAGGTTCTGGTCGTGCTCGACCGCCACGAGGATCAGAACTCGTGGCTGAGCCTGCGGAACCTGCAGAACGTGCACCTGATCGACCCGGGTCAGCTGAACACCTACGACGTGCTCAACAGCGACGACGTGGTGTTCACCAAGGCCGCCTACGACCGTTTCGTCGCAGGTCCGGCCAAGGGCCGGTCGGTCAAGGCCGTCGCTTCTTCCGCTGAGGAGGCAGAGCAGTGAGCGCCGACCCCCGGGACATCATCCTGAAGCCGGTGATCTCCGAGAAGAGCTACGGACTGCTGGAGCAGTCGCAGTACACCTTCTTGGTGGACCCGCGCTCGAACAAGACCGAAATCAAGATCGCCATTGAGCAGATCTTCGACGTCGAGGTCGCCAGCGTCAACACGATCAACCGCAACGGCAAGCGCAAGCGCACCCGCACCGGGTTCGGCAAGCGCAAGGACACCAAGCGGGCGATCGTGACCCTGACGCCGGGCAGCAAGGCGATCGAGATCTTCGGCGGTCCGGCCGCCTGACGGTGCTGATTAGGACGAGGTTGCTTTAGAAATGGGCATTCGCAAGTACAAGCCGACGACGCCTGGCCGTCGTGGCTCGAGCGTGTCCGACTTCGCCGAGATCACCCGGACGGAGCCGGAGAAGTCGTTGATCGTCCCGCTGAATCGCAAGGCGGGCCGCAACGCTCAGGGCAAGATCACCACGCGGCACAAGGGTGGCGGTCACAAGCGGTCCTACCGCCTGATCGACTTCCGCCGCAACGACAAGGACGGCGTGCCGGCCAAGGTCGCGCACATCGAGTACGACCCGAACCGCAGTGCTCGGATCGCTCTCCTGCACTACGCCGACGGCGAGAAGCGCTACATCGTGGCGCCGAACGGCGTGAAGCAGGGAGACCCGATCGAGTCCGGCGCTCGGGCCGACATCAAGCCGGGTAACAACCTCCCGCTGCGCAACATCCCCACCGGTACCGTGATCCACGCGATCGAGCTCCGCCCCGGTCAGGGTGCGAAGATCGCTCGCTCGGCCGGTGCCCGGGTGCAGCTGGTGGCCAAGGACGGACCGTACGCCCAGCTGCGGATGCCTTCGGGCGAGATCCGCAACGTGGACGCGCGCTGCCGGGCCACCGTCGGCGAGGTCGGCAACTCGGAGCACGCCAACATCAGCTGGGGCAAGGCCGGCCGCATGCGGTGGAAGGGCAAGCGCCCGACCGTCCGCGGTGTCGTCATGAACCCGGTGGACCACCCGCACGGTGGTGGTGAGGGCAAGACCTCCGGTGGTCGCCACCCGGTCAACCCGAACGGTAAGCCGGAGGGTCGTACCCGTCTCCGCAAGCCGAGTGACAAGCTCATCGTCCGCCGCCGGCGTACCGGCAAGAAGCGCTGAGCAGGGAGGTAAGCAAACATGCCACGCAGCCTGAAGAAGGGCCCGTTCGTGGACGACCACCTGCTCAAGAAGGTGGACGCGCTTAACGAGTCGGGCAAGAAGACCGTGATCAAGACTTGGTCCCGTCGGTCCACGATCATCCCGGACATGCTGGGCCACACCTTCGCGGTGCACGACGGCCGCAAGCACGTCCCGGTGTTCGTCACCGAGGCGATGGTGGGTCACAAGCTGGGCGAGTTCGCCCCGACCCGCACGTTCAAGGGCCACGTCAAGGACGACCGGAAGTCGCGCCGCCGCTGAGCGGGTCTGTGACACGAACGAGTAAGAGCAAGGGGTAGCAGGATGACAGCCCGTTCCGACTCCACTGCCGCGGAAGCCCCGCGGGCAGTGGCGCGGGCCCGGTTCGTCCGCGTGTCGCCGATGAAGGCGCGGCGCGTGGTCGAGCTCATCAAGGGCCGGAGCGCCAGCGATGCCCTGGCTGTGCTTCAGTTCGCGCCGCAGACCGCAAGCGGTCCGGTGTCGAAGGTGCTCGCCAGTGCGATCGCCAACGCGGAGAACAACCTTTCCCTCGACCCCGACACGCTGGTCGTGCACCACGCGTACGTGGACGAGGGTCCGACGTTGAAGCGGTTCCGGCCGCGCGCGCAGGGTCGTGCGTACCGGATCCGGAAGCGGACCAGCCACATCACGGTCGAGGTTGAATCTCGGCCTGCGGCGACCAAGTCCCGAAAGAGCCAGAAGGGGAGTGCCCGGTAGTGGGTCAGAAGATTAACCCGCACGGCTTCCGACTCGGCATCACCACGGACTGGAAGTCTCGCTGGTACGCCGACAAGCAGTACTCGGAGTACGTCGCGGAAGACGTCAAGATCCGCCGGCAGCTGTCTCGCGGGATGGAGCGCGCTGGGATCTCGAAGGTGGAGATCGAGCGCACCCGTGAGCGCGTCCGCGTGGACATTCACACCGCCCGGCCGGGCATCGTCATCGGCCGTCGTGGTGCCGAGGCGGACCGCATCCGCGGTTCCCTCGAGAAGCTGACCGGCAAGCAGGTTCAGCTCAACATCCTCGAGGTCAAGAACCCCGAGGCGGACGCCCAGCTGGTCGCACAGGGTGTGGCCGAGCAGCTGTCCAACCGCGTGTCCTTCCGGCGCGCGATGCGCAAGGCCATTCAGTCGGCCATGCGCTCGTCGCAGGTCAAGGGCATCCGGGTGCAGTGCGGCGGACGTCTGGGTGGCGCGGAGATGTCGCGCTCGGAGTTCTACCGCGAGGGTCGCGTTCCGCTGCACACGCTGCGCGCGGACATCGACTACGGCTTCTTCGAGGCCCGCACCACCTTCGGGCGCATCGGCGTCAAGGTGTGGATCTACAAGGGCGAGCTGGTCGGTGGCCTGAAGCAGAAGCAGCAGGAGTCCGAGGTCCGTCCGCCGCGCGGCGGCGGCAACGACCGCAACGAGCGTGGTGGCCGCGGTGACCGCGGTGGCCGTCGCCGTGGCGGCGCGGACCGCGGCGAGCGCGGTGCGGCTGACAAGTCCGCCAAGGCCGAGACCAAGGCCGCGGAGGGCGAGCAGCCGCAGGCTGCGCCGGCTGAAGAGAAGACGGAGGGCTGAGACGTGCTCGTCCCACGCAGGGTGAAGTGGCGCAAGAGCCACGCGCCGAAGCGTAAGGGCTTCGCCAAGGGTGGCACCCGGATCAGTTTCGGCGAGTACGGCATTCAGGCGATCGAGCACGGCTACGTGACCAACCGTCAGATCGAGTCGGCCCGTATCGCCATCACCCGGCACGTCAAGCGTGGCGGCAAGGTGTGGATCAACATCTTCCCGGACCGCCCGCTGACGAAGAAGCCCGCCGAAACCCGTCAGGGTTCCGGTAAGGGTTCGCCGGAGTCCTGGGTCGCCAACGTCAAGCCCGGACGCATCATGTTCGAGCTGACGTTCCCGAACGAGAAGACGGCGGTCGAGGCGCTGACTCGTGCGGCGCACAAGCTCCCGATGAAGTGCAAGATCGTGTCCCGCGAGGGTGGTGACTTCTGATGGCAGCGGGTGTCACCGCATCCGAGCTCCGCGAGCTGGACAACGAGGAGCTCGTGCAGCGGCTGAAGGAATCGAAGGAAGAGCTGTTCAACCTCCGGTTCCAGATGGCCACTGGTCAGCTGCAGAACAACCGGCGGCTGCGCGTCGTCCGACAGGACATCGCCCGGATCTACACCATCATGCGCGAGCGCGAACTCGGCCTCACGGTGAACACCGAAGGCGCTGAGGAGGGCGCGGCATGACTGAGAAAGGACAGGGCGTGGAGCGCAACAGCCGCAAGGTGCGCGAGGGCTACGTCGTCTCGGACAAGATGGACAAGACGATCGTGGTCTCCCTGGAAGACCGCAAGAAGCACGCCCTCTACGGCAAGGTCATGCGCCAGACCACCAAGGTCAAGGTGCACGACGAGGCCAACGCCGCCGGCATCGGCGACCGGGTGCTGCTGATGGAGACCCGGCCGCTGTCGGCCAGCAAGCGCTGGCGACTGGTCGAGGTCGTCGAGAAGGCCAAGTAATCAACCGTTTTGGGGCGCCGCTGCGCTGCGGTGGTTCCCCAGAACGACACGGTGGACCGGCCGGTCGTCGGCAAGATCAGCGACCGGCCGTTTCGCTTGTGGAAGTTGACCGCGCGTGTCAGGTCGGCAATTTGGCACGCCAGAGTGTGTCCGGGCACGAGGTCAGGGCACTTAGGGTCAGGAGTCATACGTGATCCAGCAGGAGTCGCGACTTCGCGTCGCCGACAACACCGGGGCCAAGGAGATCCTCACGATCCGGGTCCTCGGTGGGTCGGGCCGGCGCTACGCGGGCCTCGGGGACATCATCGTGGCGACCGTCAAGGAAGCCATCCCCGGAGCCGGAATCAAGAAGGGCGATGTGGTCAAGGCCGTCATCGTCCGGCAGAAGAAGGAAAGGCGTCGCGCGGATGGCTCGTACATCCGGTTCGACGAGAACGCCGCCGTCCTGGTGAAGCCGGGCGGCGAGCCGCGGGGCACCCGCATCTTCGGGCCGGTGGCCCGAGAGCTGCGCGACAAGAAGTTCATGAAGATCATCTCGCTCGCGCCGGAGGTGTTGTGATCATGAAGATCAAGAAGGGCGACACGGTCGTCGTCATCTCCGGAAAGGACAAGGGCGCCAAGGGCAAGGTCATCCAGGCCATGCCGGACGCCCAGCGGGTCCTGGTCGAGGGTGTCAACCGGATCAAGAAGCACACCAAGGTCTCCCGGACCGAGCGTGGCGCCCAGTCCGGCGGCATCGTCACCCAGGAAGCCCCGATCCACGTGAGCAACGTGATGGTCGTGGACTCGGACGGGAAGCCGACCCGTGTCGGTCACCGCATCGACGAGGACGGCAAGAAGGTTCGCGTCTCGCGCCGCAACGGTAAGGACATCTGATCATGACTACTGCTGAGAAGATCGTCCCCCGGCTCAAGACCCGGTACCGCGAGGAGATCCGCCAGGCCCTGAACGAGGAGTTCACGTACTCCAACGTCATGCAGGTGCCGGGCGCGGTCAAGGTCGTGGTCAACATGGGTGTTGGCGACGCCGCGCGGGACAGCAAGCTGATCGAGGGCGCGGTCCGCGACCTCGCCGCGATCACCGGCCAGAAGCCCGAGGTCCGTCGGGCCCGCAAGTCCATCGCGCAGTTCAAGCTGCGCGAGGGCCAGCCGATCGGTGCGCGGGTCACCCTGCGCGGCGACCGCATGTGGGAGTTCCTGGACCGCTTGGTCACCATCGCGCTGCCGCGAATCCGCGACTTCCGCGGTCTCTCGCCGAAGCAGTTCGACGGCAGGGGCAACTACACGTTCGGACTCAACGAGCAGTCGATGTTCCACGAGATCAACCCGGACAACATCGACCGCCCGCGGGGTATGGACATCACCGTCGTTACCACTGCCACCAACGATGAAGAGGGCCGGGCGCTGCTGAAGCACCTGGGCTTCCCGTTCAAGGAGAACTGAGCGATGGCGAAGAAGGCGCTGGTCATCAAGGCGGCCCAGAAGCCGAAGTTCAAGGTTCGCGGCTACACCCGCTGCCAGAAGTGCGGGCGTCCGCGTTCGGTGTTCCGCAAGTTCGGTCTGTGCCGCGTGTGCTTCCGCGACATGGCGCACGCCGGCGAGCTGCCCGGCGTGAGCAAGTCTTCCTGGTGATCGCTCGCCTGCTTCAGGGTCCCGGTTGCCCGGTCTGATCCGGCGCCCCTTACCCTGAAGCAGGCGCTACCAGGGCTGATGCCCACGCTCCGCACGCGAGCCGTGCTTGCGCCCGACTAGAACAGGGCCCCGTCACCGTGGCGGGAGGCCCCGAACTTCGTCCAGGCCAGAGCCCAGACGTCCGCCCGCAGGGCGTGACCGGTCCGGGCTCATCGGAACCAGACGAGAAAGGTTGAGCAGGTCATGACGATGACCGATCCGATCGCAGACATGCTGACGCGTCTGCGCAACGGAAACTCTGCGTATCACGACGAGGTCGTGATGCCGCACTCCAAGCTGAAGGCGAACATCGCCGAGATCCTCAAGCGGGAGGGCTACGTCTCCGGCTCCCGCGTCGAGGACGGGGACACCCACCAGAACCTCGTCGTCGAGCTCAAGTACGGCCCGAACCGCGAGCGGAGCATCGCGGGCCTGCGCCGGGTCTCCAAGCCCGGTCTGCGGGTCTACGCCAAGTCCACGAACCTGCCCAAGGTTCTCGGTGGTCTGGGCGTCGCCATCATCTCGACCTCCGGTGGTCTCGTGACCGACCGGCAGGCCATGAAGAAGGGCGTGGGCGGGGAAGTCCTCGCCTACGTCTGGTAAGGGAGGAGGAGCGGCTATGTCGCGCATCGGAAAGCTGCCGATCACCGTCCCCTCCGGCGTCGAGGTGAACATCGACGGCCAGGCGGTGACCGTGAAGGGCCCCAAGGGCGAACTTGCACACCAGGTCCGCGAGCCGATTCTCGTCGAGCGCGACGAGGATGGTGCGGTGCTGGTCAAGCGCCCCGACGACGAGAGGGAGAGCCGGTCGCTGCACGGGCTGACCCGGACCCTCGTCAACAACATGGTGATCGGCGTCAGCCAGGGATACCAGAAGGATCTGGAAATCCAGGGCGTCGGTTACCGCGTGCTGCTGAAGGGATCGAACCTCGAGTTCTCCCTCGGCTACTCGCACCCCATCGTGATCGAGCCGCCGGACGGCATCCAGTTCGCGGTCGACGGCCCGACCAAGCTTTCGGTCAAGGGCATCGACAAGCAGCTGGTCGGCGAGATCGCGGCTCGTATCCGCAAGCTGCGCAAGCCCGACCCGTACAAGGGCAAGGGTGTCCGGTACGCGGGTGAGACCATCCGCCGCAAGGTCGGAAAGACGGGTAAGTGACCATGAGCGAGACAGCTACCAAGCGCAAGCCGGTTGGCAAGGACATCTCGACCAAGCGTCGGCTCTCCCGCGCCAAGCGTCACACGCGCCTCCGGAAGAAGATCCTGGGCACCGCCGAGCGCCCGCGTCTGGTCGTCACCCGGTCTCTGCGCAACATCACCGCGCAGGTCATCGACGACACCAAGGGCGTCACGGTCGCGTCGGCCACGAGCCTGGAGTCCGAGCTCCGCGGTTTCGAGGGCGACAAGAAGGCCATGGCGACCAAGGTCGGCGAGCTCGTGGCCGCCCGTGCCAAGGACGCCGGTGTCGAGAAGGTCGTGTTCGACCGCGGCGGCAACGCCTACCACGGTCGCGTGGCCGCACTGGCCGACGCCGCCCGTGACGGCGGACTGGAGTTCTGACAAGTGCGTAAGAACGAGACTGGAAGGGACGCCTGATGCCTGGACGCACTCGGCGTGAAGGCGGCGGGGAGTCCGGCGGCAAGGACCGCCGGGACCGCCGCGACGGCGGCCGTGGCGGGGCGGCCCAAGAGAAGACCCCGCAGTTCGAACGTGTCGTGACCATCAACCGCGTCGCGAAGGTCGTCAAGGGCGGTCGGCGCTTCAGCTTCACCGCGCTGGTCGTCGTCGGCGACGGCGACGGGATGGTCGGTGTCGGCTACGGCAAGGCCAAGGAAGTTCCCGCGGCCATCGCCAAGGGCGTCGAGGAGGCGAAGAAGAACTTCTTCCGCGTCCCGCGTCTCGGCGGCACCATCACGCACCCCGTGCAGGGCGAAGACGCCGCGGGCGTCGTGCTCCTGCGTCCGGCCAGCGCCGGTACCGGTGTCATCGCCGGTGGCCCGGTGCGCGCGGTCCTGGAGTGCGCCGGCATCCACGACGTGCTGAGCAAGTCGCTGGGTTCGGACAACCCGATCAACATCGTGCACGCCACGGTGGACGCCCTCAGGCAGCTGCAGCGTCCGGAGGAGGTCGCGGCTCGCCGTGGCCTGCCGCTGGAAGATGTCGCTCCGGCGTTCATCATGCGTGCGCGTGCCGCCGGGCAGGGGGTCTGATCGTCATGGCACAGCTCAAGATCACTCAGGTGCGCGGGCTGGTCGGCACCAAGCAGAACCAGCGCGACAGCATGCGCAGCCTCGGCCTGCGCAAGATCCGTCAGTCCGTGGTTCGCCCGGACGACTCCAACGTGCGCGGCATGGTCAATGCCGTCCGTCACCTCGTGACGGTCGAGGAGGTCGACTGACATGGTCATCAAACTGCACGACCTGCGTCCGGCTCCCGGTGCCAAGCGCGACAAGATCCGCGTCGGCCGCGGTGAGGGCTCCAAGGGCAAGACCGCCGGCCGCGGTACCAAGGGCACCAAGGCCCGCAAGACCGTCTCCCCTCGTTTCGAGGGTGGGCAGATGCCGATCCACATGCGGCTCCCGAAGCTTCGCGGCTTCAAGAACCGCTTCCGCACCGAGTACCAGGGTGTGAACCTCGGCAAGCTGGCCCAGGCGTTCCCGGAGGGCGGCACCGTCGGTTTCGACGAGCTCGTCGCCAAGGGCCTGGTCAAGAAGAACGAGCTGGTGAAGATCCTCGGCGACGGGGACCTGGATGGCGTCAAGCTCGACGTCACCGCTCACGCCTTCACCGGCAGCGCTCAGGAGAAGATCACCGCCGCCGGCGGTTCGGTCACCAAGCTCGAGCGCTGAGCCAGCTCAACGAGAAGGACCCGCCATCCAACCGGGATGGCGGGTCCTCTTGTATTTTGGTGATTCCCACAGTTTCACGGACGCGATACGTTGTGCGTCCGCAGCATCACCCTCGGCAGTTCACTTAGCCAGATCGCGACCATCGCGCGGCGACATGCTCGAACGCCGGGCCACCTCTTCAGCCGAAGAAGATCCACCGAAGAGCTTCAAGCGAAGGTGGGTTCGCGCGGCGCCTCTTCGGTGGTGTTGCCCCTGTCACCGGCCTCCCTAGCTTTGACCACCGCCGTTTCACCCGGACGGCGCTGGAGAGCGAGGGAGGAGCGACGGCATATGCGACCACGACAGGTGGGACGGCGAGCCGTCCTGATGGTCGTCGCGGTGATGGCCGCGGTTGTCCCCGGAACAGCGGTCGCGCAGGCCGGGGGACAAGCGGCACCGCCGCCGGGACAGCACTGCAGCTATCACTTCAGCACCGGTGAGACCCGGTGCTTCACCACGCTGGCCGAGGCCACCGCGAGTCCGAGGGACGACCGCGGAGACGTCATCCAGGCCACGCTGTTCGTCGATCCCAACTACGGCGGAGGCAGTTTCACCGTCTACGGCTCGGGGATGTGCGAGAAGGACGGCGTGGTCAACTTCCAGATCAACCTGCCCGACGACTGGAAGGACGTCGTCTCCTCGGTGCAGCCGTGGGGCGGGTGCTGGGTGTGGCTCTACCCGGAGCCCGACCTGGGTGGCGAGCGCGACGGACCGTTCAAGGAGAACACCGCTGACGTCGGTTCGATGATGAACGACCGCACCCGGTCCGTCGGTCTGAGCTGAGGGGATCTCGCGATGCAGGCACGAACGATCCGCACCCTGGTGGCCTCGGCGAGCGTGCTCGGCGCGCTGGCCGTCCCGGCCACGGCCAACGCCGACGACGCGGGCATCATCAACGCCCGGGGCGTCAACGCGGCGGAGGACCCGACGGTCCGCGAGCTGCTGGAGAAGTGCGACAACGGCACCGACAGCTGCGTCTTCCACCCCGCGGGCGAGCCGGAGTACTTCACCGCCGACACCAAGCAGGTCGGCGATCCGGTCTACAACTGCACGCCGGACGACCAGCGGCACAACGTCACCTGGTCCGACACGACGTCGCAGAGCAACAGCGTCGGTCTGTCGATGACCACGGAGGCGGGCTTCGGCAAGATCTTCGCCGTCAGCTACGAGCAGACCTTCCAGCACACCTGGGAGGAATCGCACACCGAGTCGCAGTCGACCTTCGTCGACACCGGTTCCCACCAGGTCGGCTGGGTGGAGCGGGCCGCGCAGATGCAGAAGGTGCGCGGCACCTACGAGCTGCACTTCGAGGACAAGTTCCACGACCACTACATCTGGTACGTCAACGACTTCGAGGCGACCGGGCCCGCGGAGGACTCCTCGACCGCGGTCAGCCAGCACTCCCGCGACATGTCCCAGGAAGAAGTGGACGCCTGCCCGTGACCGCCGGCGGATCCCGGCGGGACGGCAAGCCGATCGAGAGGAACTCGATGAACAAGCGCATCGCGGCGAGCTGCGCGTCGGTGCTCGGGGCGGCGCTGCTGCTGGCCCCGCCTGCCACGGCGGCGGAGGAGCCCACGGTCCGCGAGCTGCTGGAGAAGTGCGACAACGGCACCGACAGCTGCGTCTTCCACCCCTCGGGCGAGGTGGAGTACTACCAGAACACCTCCGAGGAGGTCGGCGCTCCGGTGTTCAACTGCACCGACAAGGAGCAGATGATGAGCGTCGCCTGGTCCGACAGCACCGCGGAGAGCAACAGCGTGGGCCTGTCGATGAGCACCAGCTTCGGCGAGGTGTTCAAGGTGACCTTCAAGGCGACCTACGGCCACGAGTGGCGCTCCGAGCACACCGAATCGCAGACGACCTTCATCACGGTGCGTCCCGGTGAGGTCGGGCAGGTCTACCACGGTCCGAAGATGCAGAAGGCGAAGGGAACTTACGAGCTGCACTTCGAGGACAAGTTCTACGATCACTACATCTGGTACGTCAACGACTTCGAGGCCAGCGGCCCGGCCGACGACCAGGGCGGAACGATCACCCAATCGACCCGCGCGATGACCGAGGACGAGAAGCAGGCCAACTGCGGTTGATCAGGGGGGTCGTGGGAAGTTCTCATGAAAACTTCCCGCCCCACTACCGAACACCGCAGGTCACGCTGGGAATAACGGCAACCGCGCCCGAACGGGTGCGGTTGCCGCTGCTCGTTGATGATGTTGCAAAACGTTGATCGTCGTGAGGGTTCGGTCGCTGTCCGTATCGGCCTCGCGGCCTGCTAAAGTCGCGCGGTAGTGCCGTGGGTGACCACGGCCTTGTCCATGGAGTTTCCCGCCGTGCCGGCTGGCGAAGCCGGCCGCTTGTTTTCCGGCCGGTTCCGACCGGTTCGCGTACAGGAGGTTCGCGTGCTCGGCGCCTTCCGCTCGGCTCTGGCAACGCCGGACCTGCGCCGCAAGATCCTGTTCACGCTGGGAATGGTGGTGCTGTACCGCCTCGGCGCGACGATCCCGTCGCCCGGTGTGTCGTACCCCAACATTCAGCAGTGCATCGAGCAGATCCAAGGCAGCGGCTCAGAAAGTGTCTACTCACTGCTCACCCTCTTCAGCGGCGGCGCGCTGCTGCAGCTCTCGGTGCTGTCGCTGGGCATCATGCCCTACATCACGGCCAGCATCATCGTTCAGCTGCTGCAAGTGGTCATCCCGCGCTTCGAGCAGCTGAAGAAGGAAGGCCAGTCCGGCCAGGCCAAGCTCACGCAGTACACCCGGTACCTCGCGATCGCGCTCGCGGTCCTGCAGGGCACCGGCATCGTCGCGCTCGCGGTGCGCGGCCAGCTGTTCCAGGGCTGCTCGGTCTCGCCGATCCCGGACGACTCCGTGCTGAACCTGATCACCATCGTGGTCGTCATGACCGCCGGTGCCGCCGTCCTGATGTGGATGGGCGAGCTGATCACCGAGCGCGGTATCGGCAACGGCATGTCGCTGCTGATCTTCACCTCGATCGCTTCGCGGATCCCCGCCGAGGGCGGCAACATCCTGAACTCGCACGGCGGCCTGGTCTTCGCCATGGTCTGCCTGTTCGCGGTCGCGATCATCGCCACGGTGGTGTTCGTCGAGCAGGCGCAGCGCCGGATCCCGGTGCAGTACGCCAAGCGCATGATCGGCCGCAGGATGTACGGCGGCACGTCGACGTACCTGCCGCTGAAGGTGAACCAGGCGGGTGTCATCCCGGTCATCTTCGGTTCGTCGCTGCTGTACCTGCCGCAGCTGATCGGTCAGCTCGCGGGCAACCAGGACAGCTGGTGGTCTCGCTTCCTGCAGACCTACATCGTCGACCCGGCCAGCTGGGTGCACATCCTGCTGTACATGCTGCTGATCATCTTCTTCGCCTACTTCTACGTGTCGATCACGTTCAACCCGGAAGAGCGGGCGGACGACATGAAGAAGTTCGGCGGCTTCATCCCCGGTATCCGACCCGGTCGCCCGACCGCGGAGTACCTGAGCTTCGTGCTCTCCCGCATCACCCTGCCCGGCTCGCTGTACCTGGGCATCGTGGCCATCCTGCCGATGTTCTTCCTGGGCTTGACCGGTGGTCAGGGCCAGAACCAGAACTTCCCGTTCGGCGGCACCGCGGTGCTGATCATGGTCAACGTCGGCCTGGACACGGTGAAGCAGATCGAGAGCCAGCTCACGCAGCGCAAGTACGAGGGTTTCCTCCGGTAAAATGGAGCGTCCGGGCGTGTGCTGAACACGCCCGGACCAGCGTGCTTGCCCTTGCGAGGAGTTCCGCATGGGCGTGTTCGCCCGCCCCTCGTCCATGCGTAGGGTGGTTGGGATCGCAGCGCCGTTGTACGGGGCGGCGCAGCGTAGCTCGTCAGCAGTTGGCGCGCGATGGTGAGGATTCGGAGGCAGACCCTTGGTGCGATTGGTTCTCGTCGGCCCGCCTGGAGCCGGTAAGGGTACCCAGGCGGCTGTGCTCAGCGAGAAGCTCGGTGTGCCGCACATCTCCACCGGAGATCTGTTCCGCGCGAACATCGGCAACTCCACGCCGCTCGGCCAGAAGGCCAAGAGCTACATGGACGCCGGTGAGCTGGTGCCGGACGAGGTCACCAACGAGATGGTGCGCGACCGGCTCGGCGACGAGGACGCCGCTCAGGGCTTCCTGCTCGACGGCTACCCGCGCAACACCGCGCAGGCCGAGGTGCTCAGCGGCATCCTCGGCGAGAAGCACCTCGAGCTGACCGCGGTCGTGCAGTTCGACGTCCCGGAGGAGGAGCTGGTCAAGCGCATGCTGGCGCGCGGCCGCTCCGACGACACCGAGGACGTCATCCGCCGCCGCCTCGCGGTGTACCACGAGGAGACCGAACCCATCCTGGGCTACTACCAGGAGAAGGTCCTCAAGATCGACGCCTTGGGTTCTGTCGAGGAGATCACCGGTCGCGCGCTGGAAGCATTGCGCAGCCACCAGTGAGCGTTCGCTCGGCCGGTCACCGATGGTGGCCGGCCGTTGCATTTCATTCGCCGGGCGAAACCCGGCATCATCCAGCAATACTTCGAAGGTGAGTGCCTTGTTGCGTCGGGGGAAGGGCATCGAGCTCAAGTCGCGCGGTGAGATCGAGGCGATGCGCGCCGCCGGGCTCGTGGTCGCGCGTGCGCTGGCCGCCGTCCGGGAGAAGGCCGTGCCGGGAGCGACCACCGGTGAGCTGGACGCCGTCGCCGACCAGGTCATCCGCGAAGCCGGCGCCGTGCCCTCGTTCAAGGGCTACCACGGCTTCCCCGCCTCGATCTGCGCTTCCCTGAACGAGAAGGTCGTGCACGGCATCCCATCTGTGCGCGAGGTCCTCGCCGAGGGCGATCTGCTGTCGGTCGACTGCGGCGCGATCCTCGACGGCTGGCACGGCGACTCCGCCGTCACGCTGGCCATCGGGGAGGTCAGCGAGGCCGACCGGGCGCTGTCCGCAGCGACCGAGGCCTCCATGTGGGCCGGCATCGAGAAGGTGCGCGCGGGCAACCGCCTGACCGACATCTCGCACGCGGTGGAAGGCGCGGCGCTGTCCGCCGCCGCCACCGACGGCCGCGACTACGGCATCATCGCCGAGTACGGCGGCCACGGCATCGGCACGCAGATGCACATGGAGCCGTTCCTGCCCAACCTCGGCAAGCCCGGTCGCGGGCCGAAGCTGCGGGTGGGCATGGCGCTGGCGGTGGAACCGATGCTGACCGGCGGCACCGCGGAGACCGAGGAGCTCGACGACGCCTGGACCGTCGTCACCGCCGACGGTTCCCGCGCGGCGCACTGGGAGCACACGGTGGCCATCACCGAGGAGGGCCCGTGGGTCCTCACCGCCGCGGACGACGCCTGACCGGCGAATCAGCAGGTCATCAAGGCCCTCTCCGCTTCAGCTCCGGTCAGGCCTTCGGGCGGCGGCAGGCGTAGACGCGAGCCGGGGGCACGTTGCGCCAGACGGCGCTGCGGGGGAACACCTCGTCGAACGTCGCGTCGAGGGCGTCGATGAACTCCTTGGTCTGCGCCCGCCACAGGGTTGTCAGGTAGGTGACCGTGGTGAACACCCCGTCGTGGCTCATCACCGAGGCCGCTTCGCGCAGGAGCTCCCGCTGCTTGTCACCCGGCAGCAGGGTCCACGGGATCGAGCTGATCACCGCGTCGACCTGGTCCACGTCGGCTTCGGCCAGCAGTTTGCGCAGGTCGGAAGCGTCTCCGTGGATCACCTCCAGCCACGGCTTGGTGCGGTTGAGGAAGCGCACCAGCTCCGGGTCGATCTCCACGGCCAGGTGACGGGATCCCGGTGCGACGCGCTGCCGGATCGGTTCGCTGAGCGCGCCGGTGCCGGGGCCGAGCTCCAGCACGGTGCTGGGACCGCCGCTGGGCACCACGTCGGCGACCGCGCGGGCCACGTGCTCCGAGGTCGGCAGCACTGCGCCCACCTTGGACGGGTTCTGGACGGCACGTCCCACGAACATCAGGTACTCGCGTGATCTGTTCACGACTCTCCTGCCCCTCCCCGGGTTTGACGCCGCCCGACCGTAACCGGTCCGCAATCGGCGTTCGACATCGACCGATCCCGGGCTTTTGCCTGATGTACCCGTTTGGCGAGGTGCTCAGACCAGGGGGCGGCGGCAGATGTAGTGCAGGATCGGCGGGAAGTTCCGCCAGGTCGTGTGGGTGAGGACCTCGTCGAAGGTCTCGTGCAGCCGCTCGCGGAAGCGGCGCGCGTTGCGGGTGCGCTCCGCGGGCAGGTACGTGAGGGCGGTGAACGCGCCGTGGGGCGTGAGGGCCTTGGCGGCCTGGCCGAGGATGTGGCCCTGGAGCTCGTCGTCCAGCAGCGACCACGGGATGCTGCTGACGACCGCGTCGACCTGGTCGATCCCGCGCTCGGCGAGCACGGAGATGAGGTCGCCGGCGTCGCCGTGGACGACGTCCAGCCACGGCTTGTGCTCGCGCAGGTGTGCGACCAGGTCCGCACCGAGCTCGATGCCGAGGTGGCGGGCGCCGCTGGGCAGGCGGGCGTGGATGCCCTCGGACAGCGATCCGGTGCCGGGGCCGAGCTCGACCACGGTCGGGGTGCCGTTGGTGGGCACGACCTGCGCGATGGTGGCTGCCACGGCGGACGAGGTCGGTGTGGCGGCGCCGACCATGCGCGGGTTGTGCATCGCGGTCTGGAAGAAGGTCCGGTATTCGGAGAGCTTGCCGGTCAACGCCTGCACCGGGCGGCCGGTGGGCTGCTGCTGCGCTGTCACGCTGCTCCTCGGGTTTCCGGGGTGGGCGCGCCTCGACGCCGGTGTCGAGTCGAGTATGTGGTCGAAAGTAGTGAGCGCGCGAAGATCAGCGCAAGCCTCCAGTGACGCTGAACGCGGTGTGAGCAGCCCCGATGTGTGGTGCTCATCCGGCTGCGCGTACGATGGACTATCGGCGCACGAGTGGCGCCGGTTCGTTGTGCTCGGGTGTCCGTCCGCGCGACTCTTTTCACAGAGTATCCGGATCGGGTGTTCATCGGTATTTCGAATCGGATCCCGCGTGTGTCGGTCATGCGTGTCGGGGCCTCCGGCACGTGTGGCAGGGGCTTCGGCCCCGCAATCCGTCACCGTCACGAAACGCGGAGGACATGGGCAAGAAGGACGGGGCCATTGAGGTCGAGGGTCGGGTGATCGAGCCGCTTCCCAACGCGATGTTCCGTGTCGAGTTGGAAAACGGCCACAAGGTCCTCGCGCACATCAGTGGCAAGATGCGCCAGCACTACATCCGAATCCTCCCCGAGGACCGGGTTGTGGTGGAGCTCTCGCCTTACGACCTCTCCCGTGGGCGCATCGTCTACCGCTACAAGTGACCTCCACGGTGTTCGGGGCGACCCGGACACGCGTCCAACAGGAGAGCACGACCGTGAAGGTCCAGCCGAGTGTGAAGAAGATCTGTGACAAGTGCCAGGTCATCCGTCGTCACGGACGAGTCCTGGTGATTTGCGACAACGCCCGACACAAGCAGCGTCAGGGCTGATCGCAGACCACTTCGGTCGCAGACGACATCGAGAAGAACTCCCTCGACCTGTCGGCTCGTGAGTTGAGCCGGCTGACCTCCGGACCAGGCCGGGGCTCCGCACCCAATGTGCGGGGGCGGCGAGGGAGCAGACCTGGACTGACAAAGGAGAAGGAGCCGACATGGCACGGCTCGTTGGTGTCGATCTCCCGCGCGAGAAGCGCATGGAGATCGCGCTCACCTACATCTTCGGAGTCGGCAAGACCCGGGCCAAGGAGATTCTCTCCGGTACCGGTGTCTCGCCCGACGCGAAGCCTCGTGACCTCGACGACGATCAGCTGACCAAGCTGCGCGACTTCATCGAGGAGAACTACCGGGTCGAGGGTGACCTCCGACGCGAGGTCCAGGCCGACATCCGCCGGAAGATCGAGATCGGCTGCTACGAGGGTGTGCGTCACCGTCGTCACCTGCCCCTCAACGGGCAGCGGACGAAGACCAACGCGCGTACCCGCAAGGGGCCGAAGAAGACGGTCGCCGGCAAGAAGAAGGCCGGGAAGAAGTAAGCCTCGCTAGGAGAAAGCTAAAGCTATGCCACCCAAGGCTCGCGCTGGCGCCGTCAAGAAGGTGCGGCGCAAGGAGAAGAAGAACGTTGCCCACGGGCAGGCTCACATCAAGAGCACGTTCAACAACACGATCGTTTCGATCACCGACCCCACCGGTGCGGTGATCAGCTGGGCATCGGCCGGCCACGTCGGGTTCAAGGGCTCTCGCAAGTCCACCCCGTTCGCCGCGCAGATGGCCGCCGAGAACGCGGCCCGCAAGGCCGCCGAGCACGGCATGAAGAAGGTCGACGTCTTCGTCAAGGGTCCGGGTTCGGGCCGCGAGACGGCGATCCGCTCGCTGCAGGCCGCAGGCCTCGAGGTGGGCACCATCCAAGACGTGACCCCGCAGCCGCACAACGGCTGCCGCCCGCCGAAGCGTCGTCGGGTCTGAGCCGCGGGAAAGGAGTAAGGATCACCAATGGCTCGTTACACCGGTCCCGCGACCCGCAAGTCCCGTCGTCTCAAGGTTGACCTTGTCGGCGGAGACCAGGCGTTTGAGCGTCGTCCGTACCCGCCGGGGCAGCACGGTCGCGCGCGCATCAAGGAAACCGAGTACCTGCTGCAGCTCCAGGAGAAGCAGAAGGCGAAGTTCACCTACGGCGTGCTCGAGCGGCAGTTCTCGAACTACTACGAGGAAGCCAACCGTCGCTCCGGCAAGACGGGTGACAACCTGCTGCAGCTGCTGGAATGCCGGCTGGACAACGTGGTGTACCGCGCTGGCCTGGCCCGCACCCGCCGGATGGCGCGGCAGCTCGTCAGCCACGGTCACCTGCTGGTCAACGGCAAGAAGGTCGACGTCCCCAGCTTCCAGGTCTCGAAGTGGGACATCATCGACGTGAAGCCGAAGGCTCTGGGCACCACGCCGTTCCTGATCGCCAAGGAAACCTTCGGCGAGCGCCCGGTTCCGGCATGGCTCCAGGTCGTGCCCTCGAACCTGCGCATCCTGGTGCACCAGCGCCCGGAGCGCGCGCAGATCGACACCCCGGTCACCGAGCAGCTCATCGTCGAGCTCTACTCGAAGTGACGCGTCCCGCCGACGGCCTCCTCGCGAGGTCGTCGGCGGCCGCAGCCAGCGGTGGCGGTGCAGGAATCCGCCGCCGGCCCGCGATCTTCTCGCGGGCATGCCGTTCCATCGGCGTCAAATAGCGGGCGCCGTGAGGAAAGGAATACGAAGTGCTCATCTCCCAGCGACCCACACTGTCCGAAGAGGCCGTGTCGGAGACCCGTTCCCGGTTCGTCATCGAGCCGCTGGAGCCGGGCTTCGGTTACACCCTGGGCAACTCGCTGCGTCGTACGCTGCTCTCCTCCATCCCGGGGGCGGCGGTCACCAGCCTGCGCATCGACGGTGTGCTGCACGAGTTCACCACCATCCCGGGTGTGAAGGAAGACGTCACCGACGTCATCCTGAACATCAAGGAGCTCGTCGTCTCCTCCGAGGAGGACGAGCCGGTCACCATGTACCTGCGCAAGCAGGGCCCGGGTGCGGTCACCGCCGCGGACATCGTCCCGCCGGCCGGTGTCACCGTGCACAACCCCGAGCTCCACATCGCCACGCTGAACGCGAAGGGCAAGCTGGAGATCGAGCTCGTCGTCGAGCGTGGTCGTGGCTACGTTCCCGCGATGCAGAACAAGCAGACCGGTGCTGAGATCGGCCGGATCCCGGTCGACTCGATCTACTCGCCGGTTCTGAAGGTGACCTACAAGGTCGAGGCCACTCGTGTCGAGCAGCGCACCGACTTCGACAAGCTGATCCTCGACGTCGAGAGCAAGCCGTCCATCACGCCCCGCGATGCGGTGGCGTCGGCCGGTCGCACTCTCGTCGAGCTGTTCGGGCTCGCTCGCGAGCTCAACATCGATGCCGAGGGCATCGAGATCGGCCCGTCGCCGGCGGAGGCCGACACCATCGCGGCCTACGCGATGCCGATCGAGGACCTGGACCTGACGGTTCGCTCTTACAACTGCCTCAAGCGGGAGGGCATCCACACCGTCGGCGAGCTGGTTTCGCGCAGCGAGGCCGACCTGCTGGACATTCGCAACTTCGGTGCGAAGTCCATCGACGAGGTCAAGATGAAGCTGGCCGGTCTGGGCTTGGCCCTCAAGGACAGCCCGCCCGGGTTCGACCCGTCCGCAGCCGCGGCCGAGTACCCCGCGGAGAGCTGGACCGCCGAGGACGAGGTCATCGTCGGCTCGGCGGGTCCCGTCGAGGACAACGGCTACGACGACGGTCAGGACTACGCGGAGACAGAGCAGCTGTAGCTGTGTTGCGCGTCCGGGGTTCACCCGCGCGCCCTCGAGAGGAGCAACCCGATGCCCACCCCGACCAAGGGTCCGCGTCTCGGCGGGTCCCCGTCGCACGAACGGCTCATCCTGGCCAACCTGGCCACCTCGCTGTTCGAGCACGGTCGGATCACCACCACCGAGGCGAAGGCGAAGCGGCTGCGGCCGATCGCCGAGCGGCTGATCACCAAGGCCAAGAAGGGCGACCTGCACAACCGTCGCGAGGTCATGAAGACCATCCGCGACAAGGACGTCGTGCACAAGCTCTTCGCCGAGATCGGTCCCTTCTTCGCTGACCGCAACGGCGGTTACACCCGCATCATCAAGACGATGCCGCGCAAGGGTGACAACGCGAAGATGGCCGTGATCGCCCTGGTGGCGGAGAAGACCGCCACTGCCGAGGCCGAGGCCGCCCGCGGCACGAAGTTCGCCGCTGACGAGCCGAAGGCCGAGGAGGCCAAGGCTGAAGAGACCGTGGCCGCCACCGAGTCCGCTGAGGACCAGGTGGAGACCACTGACGACACCGCCGCCGAGAAGAAGGACGAGTCCTGATTCTGGCCGGTGATGCTGTGAACGAGCCCGCTGTTCCCGCTGGGGATGGCGGGCTCGTTCGCGTGCGCCTCGACTTGTCCTACGACGGCACGGATTTCAAGGGCTGGGCCAAGCAGCCGGGTCTGCGCACCGTGCAGGGGCTGGTGGAGGACGCGCTCGCCAAGCAGCCCCCGGGCCGCGAGGTGCCCAAGTCGGTCGTGGTCGCGGGCCGCACCGACACGGGCGTGCACGCGACCGGACAGGTGCTGCACCTCGACGTGGTCCCGCTGGATCCCGAGGCGCCCGGCAGGCTCTCGGTCGATTCGCGGGGGATCCCGGACCTGACGCGCATGGTGCACCGGTGGAACCGGATCCTCCCGCCGGACGTGCGGATCCTCAGCGCCGAGGCGGTGCCGCCGGAGTTCGACGCCCGCTTCTCGGCTCTGCGCAGGCACTACCGCTACCAGGTCTCAGACGCTCCCTGGGGCGCCGACCCGCTGCGGCGCAAGGACACCCTGGCCTGGAACCGCCCGCTCGACGTGGACGCCCTCAACGAGGCGTCGCGGGAACTGCTGGGCCTCAACGACTTCGCGGCCTACTGCAAGCCGCGGGAGGGCGCGACGACGATCCGCGAGCTCCAGCGCTTCACGTGGACCCGCGCGGAGGACAACCTCATCGTCGCCGACGTCTCGGCCGACGCCTTCTGCCACTCCATGGTCCGCAGCCTCGTCGGCACGCTCCTGATGACCGGCGATGGCCGCCGCGCCGAGTCCCACCCGGCGGACCTGCTGGCGGCCCAGACCCGCACCACAGCGGTCGCCCCACCCCACGGTCTCACCCTCCGCGCGATCGACTACCCCGCGAACAAGGACCTCGCCACCAGGAAGAACCAAACCAGAGCCACCCGCACCCTCCCCTGACCAGGGAGCCAATTTCTTAAGTATTTGAACGTCACCCGGGTGGCACCCAAATACTTAAGAAATTGGCGTCGGCCGGTCACGCGGTGCCGCGGAGGGCAGACCGGACCCTCGCCACGACCTTGTCGGGTGAGTTGTAGAGCTCGTCCGAGGTGACCACGATGACGGTCCATCCGCATTCTCGAAGGCGCTGGCGGCGGGCGAGGTCGCGCCGCTGCTGCTCCGGGGATCCGTGCCACGCACCGTCGTACTCGACGGCGACGCGTTCTTCCTCGAAAGCGAGGTCGAGGCGGCCGACGAAGATGCCGTTGGCGGCGTACACCTCGACCTGGGGCGTGGGATAGAGCTTCGCCTGGACCAGGTTGACTCGGAGGACTGATTCGGGGATGGACTCTGATCGCGGATCGGTGAGATCCAGTGCGCGCCAAGCCTTCTTCCAACCGTAGTAGCGGTGCTCGGAGATGAATTCCCGCAGGGCGTCCTCGTCCGTCAATCCTGACCGCAGCAGGGCATCGCAGTTGGCGACTCCGAACCGGATCGTGTTCCTCGAGAGCAGGTCGAAACCGATTCTGTTCGGGAGTGCCACGTTGATCTCCCCCCAGGGAACGTGCTCGCCGTCCTTGAACGCGCGTACCCAGGAGCGGATGCCGACGCGCCGGTTGCCGTGGGTGGGTCGTTTCACGAGTACCTCGACGGGGTCGTTGACGCCGGCGAGTTCGAGGCCGAGGAGCGTCGCCGCCGAGCGACCGGTGATGACCGAGTCACCGGGCAACGTCCTCGCCGCTGCCCGGCACCGGAGTGCGTGGGTGACTTTGGTCTGTTTGCTCGTGTAGTGACCGTGCAGCACTCGGGTGAAGAAAATGGGCAGTTGGTAGTCGTGGTAACCGGCTTCGTTTGCTTCATGCCGGGTGAAAAGCGGCACGTCGAAGACGCCGTACGAGGGGTTCATGCAGGCCAAGCTGCCGACACGAGCCCCCGATGCCAAGCGCATTCTCAAATCTGTGGACGAACCAGGCAATTGTGGATAACTGCCGAAACCCCCCCGGGTGAGGTTCCCAATTTCTTAAGTATTTGAGCGTCACCCGGGTGAGGATCAAATACTTAAGAAATTGACGCAAAAGAGCCCCCGGGGTGCCGGGGGCTCCTTTGTCGGTCGGGCGGAGGTCAGTCGCCTCGGCGGATGGGGCCGAGGATCTCCTTCTCCTTCTGGTTGGTCACCAGCCGGATCATCGTCCAGGTCATGTTGCCCAGCGCGATGAGCTGGTCGTCCTGGAGCTGGGTGAGCGGCTGCACCTGGTGGTTGCGCAGGCTCCAGATCCGCTGAGCGAGCTGGGCCTGGTTGAGCGGCAGGCGCTGCAACAGGACCAGGTCGGCGGTGTTGGCCGCCGTACCGCTGCTGACCTGCGGGTGCAGGTACGGCAGCACGTACATGGTCGTCTGCCACGGTGCGCGCGGCGGGAACAGCTCCTGCGGAACGGCGCCGCCGTCGTGGATGACCAGCAGCGGGGTGTCCTCCGAGGACCGCGGCAGGTCGAACGGGGCGAGCCGGCGGATCTGCACCAGCGGAACCGGCTTGCCGTCCGGGGTTTCACCCGCGGCGCGTTCCAGCATCTTCCACGCGGCCGGGCGTCCTGTGGCCACGATCACCCACGCGCCGGTCGCCATCGCGCGCAGCGCGAGCTGGCGGGCCAGGTACAGGCCGCCGACGGTGACCATGCGGGTCGGCATCGACCGGAGGATGGAGGCCGCCTGGGCCTCACCCTGCGGGTCCGATCCGATGATCACGCCGCCGCGGTCGCCGGACGGGCTGATCGCGTCGAGGGTGTCCGGTGTGACGAGGAATTCCGGTGCGACGCCCTGGCTTCCGGGAACGTCGATCGTCCTGCTTCGGCTCATGCCGCACCTCCGAGCGGCAGCGTCGCTGCGTAGCCGGCCAGCTGCGAACCGCGCAGCGGCGTGAGGGTCATCCCGAGTCGGTTGCTGATCGCCTTCAGGCGGGCGTCGGCGGTGTCCAGCTCGGCGGGCGTGCGCGCCGAGACGCGCACCAGACCGCGGAGCCCGACCTCGTCCTCCTCGCCGACCGGCGAGACCGACAGGGCGATGCTGGTGGACAGCGCGCGGATGCCGGTGAGGGCGTTGAGGCTGTCGTTCATCTGGTTCGGCCAGGAGGTGATGGCGTAGCTGGAGTGGCCGACGCCACCGGCGGTCACGCCGTCCCAGCGCTCCTTGAGGCCGACGGGCCGCTGCGATCCGAGCACGCTGTGCAGCTCGGCCGAGGAGATGCCGGCCTGCAGCAGCTCGTCGGGGTCCAGCGGGCGGGTCGGAATCCCCTGCTGTTCCAGGGAGGAGCGCACGCGGGACAGGGCGCCGATCAGCGCGCGCTGCGCGCCGAGCACGCCGCCGCCGCGCTCACCGATGGCCTTGGCGCACCGCTGCGGGTCGAGCCGCACTGCGATCCAGGTGGTGCGGCGGGCTGCGGCGGGAAGCCGGCCCAGCACCTCGAGGTAGGAGTTCAGCGCGGGCGAGTTCGACGGCAGGGCGGCGCTTCCCGGGTAGCAGTGCCAGATGACCTGGACCGCGTCGAGAACCACACCGCGGTCCTCCAGGCACGGAACGATGGCGCCCAGCGGCAGGTTCGGCGCGTTGTCCACGGGGTTGAGCAGCGAGGGGGTCGGCTCGACCATCAGCACCGCGGTCCACTTGCCGTTGTGCCAGGACATTCCGACCGGGTTCCGGTCGTGGTCCTGGGTGCGGGCGATCACCAGGTCGTCGACGACCAGGCGCAGCAGGGCGACCCGGTGGTTCTCGTCCGGGCCGATGATCCCGTCGCCGTCCTTGTCCTCAGCCGGCTCGGCGATGTCGACGTTGGCCGGTTGGGACACGCGGGTGTGGTTGCGGCCGCGGTATTCGAGCACCTGCCCGAACCACTGCGTGAACCAGCGGCCACGACGCCGAAGAAGAGCGATGATCAGGGCCAGCAACGCGATTCCGCCCGCGATGGACCACATGACCGGGTCGCGCGGGTTGATCAAGAAGACGCCGGCGCCGATTCCCAGGCCGACTTCGATCAGCACGATGTTGGCGGCCGGGATCCCGGCGAGCGTCACGCCGTTGATCCGCCGACGGCGCGCGCGGATGCGGGCGCGGGGCGGGTTGGCTGGCCCGGGAGCCTTCGGCTGGGCCGGATGTTGTGTGGGCACGGACATCCGTTCGGTCTCTCCCCCTCGCAGGTAGGTGCGGCGGACGCGTTCGTCGGAGTTGAGCCGCGTGCAGAGAATACTGACGGAGTCCGCCGAACCGCACCCATTCGGTATATCTCAGCGACTATCCTGCGAAACCGTACCTCGGACGGGAGAGCTGTAGGCGAAGAATGGCATCAACACCCACAACGAAGTCACAGGTTCAGGCCTACCGGTTCGTGCTTCGCCGCATGGAGTCGGCGCTGGTGCGAAAAGACGCGGTGATGCTCCACGACCCGATGGGCTCGCACAAGCGGGCCACGGTCGCGGGCGCGGTGCTCGCTGCCGTCGGCATCATCGGGTTCCTCGTATGGGGCCTGTTCGGCGGCAAGGGCACGGTTCCCGAACCCGGGAACATCGTCGTCGCGAAGGAGAGCGGCAGCGTTTTCGTCGTCACCTCCGACGACAAGGCGCAGAAGCGGCTCATCCCGATGCTCAACATGGCCTCGGCGAAGCTGCTCGTCATGCAGCAGGGAGGCAAGCAGGGCAGCGGTGCGGTGCCGACGACCACGGTAAAGGAAGCGGCGCTCGCCGACTTCGCGCGCGGCCCGTTGACCGGCATGGTCAACGCGCCGACCTACGTGCCGAGCGCGGACAACCCGGCGGAGCCGTCGTGGGCCGTCTGCGACGTCGGCCAGGTCCAGGGCAACCTCAGCTCGTCCCGGGTTGAGGCCGCCACGAAGGTCGAGACGACCGTGATCGGCGGCGACGGGCACCACGGCGTGGAGATGGCCCCGGACCAGTCGCTGTTCGTCAAGGACCAGAGCTCGGGCGACGAGTACCTCGTCTACCGGGCTCAGCGGACGAACGAGCCCAATACGCGCGCGGTGAAGGCGAAGGTCGGCAAGAGCGAGACGGTCGTCCGAGACGTGTTCGGCCTCAACGGCGTGACCCCGCGCACCATCAGCACCAACATGCTCAACGCGATTCCGACCGTGCCGGATCTGCAGGTCCCGGAGATTCCCAACGAGGGAGCGACGGCGTCCTACTTGAACCGCTACAAGGTCGGTGACGTGGTCAAGCGCAGCGTTCCCGGCGAGCCGGAGCAGTACTTCCTGCTGCTGCAGGACGGCAAGCAGACGCTGACCGCGCAGGGTGCGGCCGCCGTGCTGCACGCCGGGAAGTCCACCAGTCGCGAGGTTCCGAACCTCACCGGTGCGATCACGACCGCCGATGAGTCGGACAACCCGCTCAACCTCGACCACTTCCCGATGTCGGTGCCGAAGCCGGTTTCCTTCCAGCGGAGCGACACGTCGTGCCTGAGCTGGAAGAACGTCGGTGGCTCGCAGATCATCACGATGACCTTGAACAAGGGCACCCCGGCCGTGAAGCCGGCTGTGAAGCTGGCGCAGTTCGACGGTTCGGGCCCGAAGGTCGACTACTACTACGGTGCCGCGGGCAAGTCCGCCGTGGTGCGCGGCACGTCCAACGAGGCGGGTGCCGAGAGCGGCCCGATCTTCCTCGTGTCCGATCAGGGCGTGCAGTACGGCATCAAGGACCTCGCCACGGCCCAGGGCCTCGGCGTGGCCAAGGGTGCTGGTGACCTCAAGGCCGGTCCGTCGTGGCTGATGCGGACGCTTCCGCGCGGCGACTTCCTGGACCCGGCGGCCGCCAGCGCCACCTACGACTCGGTGCCGGTCGGACCGGGCGTGAACCGCCCGGCTCCGAAGCCGCAGGCCGGAGGGGCCGCCGGAGGGTGAGCCGCGCGGGTGGAGCGGCGGTTCGGAGCGAACCCGCCGCCCCGCCCGGGAACCGAACCGCCGGTCTCCAACGTCTGAGGAACGAGCAAACCGCCCGCAGCCACGGTGAGCTGCGGGCGGTTTGTCTTTGAAGCGAGAACCGATCTTGGAGGTGGGGCCGATGTCGGGGATCAGGATCGACATCGACTGGCTGGCGACCCACGCGCGACAGGTGCGCGAGGCCGGTGAGGACATCACCACCGGCAGGGCGAAGCTGGCGGAGGCGGAGATCACCGCCGAGTCCTTCGGCGAGATCGGCCGGGAATCGGGTGCGCCCGATTCCTACCGACAGCTGTGCGAGCAGCTGCTCGAACGGCACCGCAAGGCGGCCGAAACCTTGACCAGCGCAGGTGATGAGCTGCGCGAGGTGGTCGACCACCACTCCGTCGGCGACGACGACAGTGCCGTTGACCTGCGTAGACAGGAGGCCTGACGATGTCGACCGAGCATCACCACTACCTCGCGGACATCGCCGGGGAGCTCGACGTCCCGCACTTCCTGCCCGGTGATCTCGCCGACCTGGTGGGTGACCCGGAGCAATTCCGCGCGGCGGCCCGGGTGTGGCGCGAGGCCGCCGAGACCGTCGAGCAGTCCTCGGGTGATGTGGACGGCAAGCTGGGCGGCATCGACACGGCGTGGCAGGGCGCCGACGCGGAGGCCTTCGTCTCGCACATCCGCGGTGCTGGGCTGGCGGGCAAGGACCTCGTCGACTCGATGGCCGCACTTGCCGAAGCGCTGGAGCACGCGGCCGAGGGCATCGGTGCGCAGCGAGGACGGCTCAACGAGCTCGTCGCGAAGACGGCCGACGATGTCAAGGCCGCCGTGGTCGCGGCTGATCCGGCTCGCGCCCGGAAGTTGTTGGCGGACCTCGACGAACCGGCCCGCGAACTCCTGGAATCCATCGCGGACTACTACATGGCCTTCACCCGGCTCTGCGACGACATGGCCGGAGTCCCCACCCGCGAACCGGGTCGCTGGGAGCCGCGGATCTCGGGCTCGGCGGGAACTCCCGTCACTTCTGCCGCTCCCGCCTCAGCTGAAGGGGGTGTGAGCTCGGGAGTCTCGGCGGGAGCCGGTGGTGCTGCGGCTGACTCCGGTGATCCGGCCGCATCCGGTGGCGCTGCTGCGACGGAACCGGCTGCGGCGGGATCGGCGGCTGCGGAATTGCCTGCGGCGACGGAACCTGCTGCTGCGGAGTCCGGTGC